>JAGQJE010000233.1 GCA_020430775.1 Myxococcales bacterium | reverse complement strand
CGGCGCGCGGCCTCGATGAGCTTCTCGGGGTGGTTCACGCCGTTGAGGGCGCGGACCTCCGCGGCGCGCACGGCCTGCTGGCGCTCCATCAGCTCGGCGTAGGCGGCGCCCTGCTGCGGCGTCACGCTGCCCTCGAGGTACGCGCCGTCCTCGCGGCGGCCGGTCGGGTGCCGGCCGGCGGAGACGGTCGTCGTCAGGTCGAGCAGAAGGTCGAGCTCGGTCTCGGCGCTCGCGAGCACCCGGCGATAGGTGGCCTCGTCGATCTCGCGCGCGCCATCGGGGTCGACGAGCACGCAGAACGCCGGGGCGCCGTAGGTCGCGACGGGCTCGCGGGCGATGAGCACCTGGCGGCGCTGCACCTGGCCAGCGATGAGCTCGAGCTCGTCCTCGAGGAACACGACCACGACCTCGCCCGAGGCAAAGTGGGCATCGACGTCGGGCGAGGTGAAGCGCGTGCGCGCGTGGGCGAGGACCAGCGTGGGCTGGCGCTGGGCCTTGCGCGCGAGGAGGAACGCGGTCGGTGCGGCGCCGTTGAGGTTCGTGCACAGGAGCACGTCGCGCTCCTGCCCGAGCCACGCCGCGCGGCCGAGGCGGTGAGCGCAGGGGAAGACCTCGTCCCGCAGGTTGGCCGGGCCGCGCACGCGGAAGAGCTCGGCGACGAGGGCGACGAGCCGCTGCCGCGAGGTGGTCCAGGTGGCGACGTCCTCGGCGGTGAGCCGGACGGCGTCGCAGCAGTGCTCGGGGCCCGGCGCGACGGCGACGAAGGGGAACGCCGGGTCGCCCACGTTCTCGATCACGTCGCGCGGGCACGCGCTCCCGAGGCGCGGGCACGGGTAGTCGGCGGCGCGCGGGCCGGGGACGAGGAGGCCCGCCGCGATCAGGTCGTCGGTGACCTGCGCGCCGAAGCGGGCGTCGAGCTCGCGGCGGGTGCCGGCGGGGAGCTGCCCGCCCTGGAGCGCGCGGAGGAAGGCGTCCATCGGCTCCTCACCCCAGCGCCCGCTGGTAGCTCAGGTGGGTCTGCGGGTGCCGGAGGAACCCGCGCGCGAAGAGGAACTCGCGGACGACCGCGTCGTAGGTGCGGCGGTCGTAGGTGAGCTTGTTGGGCGGCGCGATCTCGACGACCTTCGCCCGCCCCTCGTGGATCGGGAAGAGCGCGAGCTTGGCCTTGCGCACGGTGCGGTCGCGCTTGAGCAGGTCGGGCACGTCCTCGAGGTACACATCGCCGAGGTCGTTGGCCGACCAGGTCAGCCGATCGCGCGGCGAGTCGATCGCCTCGAGCACCACCTCGCGCAAGGCCACGGCGCGCAGCGCTGGCAGCCCCTCGACCGAGAGCGCCGCCCGCGGGTCGTCGAGCAGCACGCCGCAGTCGAGCACCGCGTGCGGCTCGAAGTGGTCGTCGCGGCCGAAGAAGACCTTGCCGATGGCCGCCCGGTAGAAGTCGTGCTCGGCGGCGTACTGCGCGTTGATCGAGAGCCGGCCGGTGGCCTTGTCGAAGACGACCGTGTCCTGCTTGTCGGGCACGAGGCTCAGGCGGTCGCGGCTCGACGCGGACGTAATCACCGAGAGGTTCCGCGGCGGCTGGCCGTGGATGATGACGAACGAGACCTCGTCGCTCGACTCGCTCACGCGCACGTCGACGTAGTCGCTGCGGTTGCGGCTCGCG
>JAGQJE010000232.1 GCA_020430775.1 Myxococcales bacterium | reverse complement strand
GGGTCACGGGGTCACGGGGTCACGCTCGCCCAGCCGGGGTCGTCGTCGAGCTGGGCCGTGAGGAAGGCGGCGAGCCCCGGCGTGTCGGACAGGGGCGCGACGATGAGCGCGCCGTGGCGCGTGCTCGCGTAGAAGAGCTCGCGCTGGGCGCTGCTCCCGGCGGGCGTGAGCCGGTCGGCCCAGGTCGCGAAATCGCGCAGCCCGTCCCGCAGCCGGTCCTCGTCGCCGAGGTAGTCGCCGCTGCCCATGAGCTGGTAGAGGACGCGCACGGTCATGTCTTCGTACGCGCAGACGAGCGCGCTGCGAACGCCCGGGTGCAGGACGCGCAGGCGCGCCACCAGCTCGTGGTAGCCGTCGGCCGCGCAGGACGGACAGGAGGGCCCGAGGGTCTCGTCGAGCCCCCAACCGGCGCGGATCTTCGCCTGCGAGGCGGCCGCGAGGAAGGGCTCGCGCAGGACCGGGCCCGCGTCGACGATGAGGTACGGCGGCGGCTGGCCGACCTGCGCGAACGCGCTGGCGACCTGGTCGTAGTTGCCGAGCGCGCCGACGCCGCCCGCGCTGAAGCCGGCCAGCACGACGCGCGACGCGTGCGCGAACGTAGGCACGAGGCGCGTGAGGGCCACGCGGACGTTCTCGTAGCCCACCTGGTGCAGCGGCTCGAGCGGCGGGTAGGTGGACACGCGATCGGCCAGGTGGAAGTCGCCCGTGCAGTGGGGCAGGACGGCGAAGCTCGCGTGGCGCAGCGGGTTGGTCGCGTCGGACCGATCGAAGATGCCGCGCGTCGCGACCCCCTCGGCGAGCCACGCGCCGAGCGGGTCCGGGCCGAGCCCGTCGAGCATCGGCGCGTCGAGCTGGCAGGTCTGCAGGTCGTAGCAGACCCCGCCGCCCCGGAGGAACAGGACGAAGTCGTCGCTCTCGCTCGAGAAGCTCGTGTACATGCCGCCCGCCGAGCCGTCGGCGCAGCGCATGCCGTCGATCGGGACCCACCGCCAGGTCTCGTCGCGGGGGACGCTCAGCGCATCGCCGAGCGGGAGCGCGCCGCCGTCCGGGGTCGCGGCGTCGACGCCACCGTCGGAGGGGACGCCCGGGGTGCCGCCATCGGCGCAGCCGGCCGCGACGCAGAGCGCGAAGAGCGCCACGAAGGCGACGGGGAGGCAGCGGCGACGCGACACCGCGTGGTTGTACCGAACGCCGGCCCGCTACACCAGCCCCGCCAGCGCGGCCGGTGGACGGCGGTGGGCCGCGGTGAGCCGCGGTGAACGCCCTTCAGGGTCGCCGCACACGCTCCTCGAGCCGGGCTGTCGACGCGGGGCGTGGGTGGCGTGGGCGCGGCCGCCGAACCTCGTGATACGCCATGGGCAGGAACGCCACGTCGTCGACGAGGTAGCGCTTCGCGAGGCGCCGTGGCTCGGACATCAGCCGGTGCGCGAACTCGATGCCCAGTCGCTGATAGATCTGCGGCGCGCGTGTCTTGAGTCCGAGATAGAACTCGAACGCCGCCCCGAGCAGCAGCGTCTTGGGCAAGGGGAGGCCCCGCGCGCTGAGCGCCTCGAGGGCGGCGAACGAGGTGCTCGCCTGCTTCGGGAAACCGAGGCCGACCAGGAAGTACTCGAAGGAGCGGCCCTCGAGCAGCGAGACGAGGCGGGTCACGACGTCGTCGTGGGCCGCGCCATCGGCTTGGGCGAAGAAGGGCGGCGCGAAGTAGACCGCGTTCGGGTTCTCCGCCCGCAACCGCTCGCCGACAGCGGCCGTTGGCGCCAACAGGAGCGTGGGTGTCTCGAAGCGGCAGATCCGCTCCCAGAGCAGCGGGAAGAGATCGCTCCCAGTCAGGCGTCGCGGGAGCCCTCCCCGGGCACCATAGACGAGCTTGCTCAGGGTCACGATCGGCTGGCCGTCGGGCAAGACCCACTGCGCGCGCTCGACGCCCGCCCGCAGCCCGGCGTTCTCGGGCCGCGCGAGCTGGACCAGCACGTCGACGTTGGGCGTGACCACGAGGGGCCATTTGCCGCGATCGCAGCGCTCCGTGGCCCAGATGTCGTCCGCGACGGCGCGGAGCGAGTCGGACGCACAAAATGGCAGACCGAAGAGATCGAGGCGTGGGAGCTGGTGGGCAGAGAGAGGCATGTCACGCAACCCATCGTATCGGAGCGCGCTCGCCGGCGCGCTGCCGGTGCGCACTCGCGCCGGCGGGTCGCAACGGCGCCCCCACGTCTCCGTGCAAGGCCGCGCGTCGCGAGCATCAACGTGTAGCGAGAACGTGAGGCGGCGGCCTCGAGCACCCTCATCATGTGTCCCCGCGGCGCCTATTGCCAGCCAACACTACGCCCTGCGGCGCACGATGCTTCCAAACAAAACGAAAAAAAGCGCTACCGCCGCTTGCTGAAGAAGCCCTCGATCGCGGCTCGGGACTCCTCGGTCCGCAGCAGGGCGCAGAAGACCCGCGCTTCCTCGTCCATGTGCGCGAGCAGGTCGTCGAGCAGGTGCGCGCGCATCAGCCGCTTGCTGGCGCGGAGCGCGCGGTCCGGCTTGCGCAGCAGGGTCGAGAGCGCCCGCGCGACGCTCTCGTCGAGCGCGTCCGGGGCCACCACGCGCGTCACGAGGCCGAGGTCGGCCGCCAGCGTCGCGTCGAAGAGCCCGCCGAGCATGACCGCCTCGGCCGCGATGCGGTGGCCGGCGATGCGCGGGAGCAGGAAGCTCGACCCGCACTCCGGCGAGACGCCGAGGTTCACGAAGGGCAGCATGAAGCGCGCGTCGGAGGCGGCGTAGACGAGGTCGCAGTGGAGCAGGAGCGTGGCGCCGATGCCGACCGCGACTCCGTCGACCCGCGCCACGACCGGCTTTTCGAAGCGCGCGAGCGTCTTCATGAACGGAAACGGGGTGTCCTCGGGTCCGCGCGGCGGGCGCTCCACGAAGTCCCGCAGGTCGTTGCCGCTGCTGAAGTCGCCGCCGGATCCACGCAGGAGCACGGCGCGGGCGCCGGCGTCCGCGGAGGCCGCGTCGAGCGCGTCGGCTGCCGCCTCGTACATGTCGGTCGTGAACGAGTTCTTGGCGGCGGGGCGGTCGAAGCGGATCTCGAAGACGCCGTCGTCCCGCAGCTCGGTCTGGATGTGTTCGCTCGGCATGACTCCCCACGCGACGCCCCGCCGGCGGCGTCGCGGCCCCACGCTGCCACGCGCTCGCGACTCGACGCAAGGACGCGCCCCGGGCCGCGGGAGGCGGGGGCGGGAGCGGGAGCGGGAGCGGGAGCGGGGGCGGGAGCGGGAGCGGGAGCGGGAGCGGGAGCGGGAGCGGGAGCGGATTCGGGAGCGGATTCGGGAGCGGGAGCGGGAGCGGGAGCGGGAGCGGGTTCGGGAGCGGGAGCGGGATCGGGCTTCGGCGCGGGATCGGGTTCGGGATCGGGCTTCGGCGCGGGGGCGGGAGCGGGGGCGGGGGCGGGGTGGGGCCTGGCGTGAGCGGCCGCTAGCCGGTACGACCGGCTCGTTCGGCGTTTCCTCGCTGGCCCCCGGAGCGTCCATGCACGAGCGTGTCGTCACCCCCATATCTGTCCGCGGCGTCGAGATGGCGGCCAACGGCTGCGTCTCGATCTCCCACATCGCGCGCTACTGCGAGCACGCGCGGTGGGAGGCGTTCAAGGACCCGGACTTCGTGCTGGTGGGGCGCATCGCGGGCGGCGTGGTCCGGGCGGCGCGCTACGAGTACCTCGAACCGGCCCGCTACCCGGAGGCGCTGCGCGTCCAAACCTGGCTCTCACGGGTCGGACGGACGAGCTTCGGCCACGGCCACCTGGTCGAGCGTGAAGACGGCACGGTGATCGCCCGCGCGGACATCGCCATAGTGAACCTCGACGGCGGCCGCCCAGCGCCGCTCGACCCCGCCCTACGCGACTTCGTCGAGCCCTCACCCGCAGGCCCGGCGCCCGCGCTCGCGTCCCGCGCCGGCGAGCCCTTCGTGCGCCGCTTCGTGGTTCGCCCGAGCGATCTCGACCTGTTCCGACACGTGAACCAGGCGCGCTACCTCGACTTCGCGGACGACACGCTGCAGCTCGCGGCGGCGGCCGGCCACGCCGCGGGCAGCGACCGCCCGATCGGCGCGCTGTCCCTCGAGTACCAGGCGGAGGCGCGCGGGGGACAGGTGCTGCAGATGCAGATGTGGCGCGGCGGGGACGACGAGGGCGACGTGCGGGAGCTCGAGCTGACCCGCGTCGAGGACGGCGCGGTCATCCACCGCGCGGCGCTGCGCATCGGCGCCCAAGTGGTGGGCGAGCCGGTGCCCTACGGGACCCCGCCGGATAATCTTCGGCGCTAGCGCCCCGCCCAAGAGCCGCCTCGGTCGCCTGACACGCCCGCCGCGGAGGCCCGCGGCGACGGCGGGGACGGCGGCGACGCAGGCGACGTCAGGGTCGACGCCGTCCAGCGCAAACCCTTCGTTCCCGCCCCCCAGAGCGCATGGGTTGCGCGGCGCGACTCAGGCCGCGCGCGCGATCCGGCTTTACGACGCGGGCTGCGAGGCGGTGTGCCCACGAGCCCGACGCGGCACGGCTCATGCTAGCGTCCGCCGTCGATGTGGGTGTCCCTGTCGGCGTGGCTGGCGCTCGGGGCGGTCGCCGGCGCGAGCTCGGTGCCGCACTGTGTCGGCATGTGCGGCCCGCTCGCCGCGGCCGCCTGCCCGAAGGGCGCCGGTGCCGCCGCGCCCTTGCGGTACCAGGCTGGTCGCGTCGTGAGCTACGCGGCGCTCGGCGCGATCGCCGGCGCGCTCGGACACACGCTGCGCTGGGGGCTGCCGGGCGCCTGGGGTAGCGCTTTGCTGAGCTGGGCGCTCGCCGCCGGGCTCGGGCTGTCGGCGTACCGAGCCTTCGAGAGCGCGCGTACACCCACGACCCGTCGATCGCCGGAGCCCGCCGATGCGCTGATCCCCCTGCGACGCGGGCGCGGCGACGCCCCGCAGCGGCCGGCGGGTCCCGTCCGCCGCGCGGCGCACACGGTCATCGCCCGGCCCTTCGCGCTCGGCCTGGTCACCGCGCTGCTGCCCTGCGGGGCGCTCGCCGCGGCGCTGCTCGTCGCGGCGGGGACCGGCGTCTCGCTCGGCGGCGCGCTCGTCATGAGCAGCTTCGCGGCGGTCTCCGGGCTCGGGCTGATCGCGGCGGCGTGGCTCCTTCAGCGCGCTCCGACGGGGCCCGGACCCGCGCGCGTCCTCGCCGTCGTCCTCGCGCTCGGTGCGGTCATCTTCGCGCTGCGCCCGGTCCACGCCCTGCGCACGGGCGGCGCAGCAGCCTGTCCGGCCCACGAGGTCGCCGCTGCGTCCGACTCGGCGCGCGGCCAGCCCGGAGCCCACCCCGCGCACCCGCCGGCTGCGGAGATGGCGTCGATGCGATGATCCGTCTCCGGGGGGCAGACGGCACGGCGCTTGCTTCGGGTTGCACGCGCCCGGGACGCCAACGTGACGCGCCCCACGCCGCTCGACACCGATGACCACCTCCCACACCGCGCTCGATCTACAGCTCGCGCAGTCGCCGTCCCGGGCGACGGCGCGCTGCGTGCACTGCGGGCAACCGGCGGGCGCCGAGCCGGTCTTCGCGAGCGACGGCGAGGGACCCTTCTGTTGCCGCGGCTGTCGCGCCGTGCGCCGCGTGCTGATCGCCGGCGGGCTCGGCCGGTACTACGAGCTGCGCCGCGGCCGAGGCGTCCCGGCCATCGACCCGTCGAGTACGGTGCGCTCGCGGGCTTGGCTCGAGCCCCTCGAGGCCGAGCTCGACGCCGCGGGGGCGGCGGGTGCCGTCGCCGCCCCGGCGCAGCACCGCATCGGCCTCGACGTCGCGGGCATCCACTGCGCCGGCTGCGTCTGGCTGCTCGAGGAGACCTTCCGGCGCCAAGCGGCCGGCGGACAGATCCTCGTGAACCCCTCGCTCGGCCACGTCGACCTGCACGTCGACGGCGCCTTCCCGCTGCGCGCGTGGGTCGAGTCGATCGAGTCGCTCGGGTACGAGCTCGGCCCGGCGCGCGCCGAGCCCGCCGCACGCGACCGCTCCCCGAGCGACGGCCTGCTCCTGCGGGCCGCGGTCTGCATCGCGCTCGCGAGCAACTCGATGATCTTCGCGGCCGCCATCTACTTCGGGCTGCGCGAGGGGCCGCTCTTCGACCTCTTCAACCAGCTCGGTTACGCCGCCGCGGTCCTCGCGGTCTTCATCGGCGCGCCGGTCTTCGTGCGCGCCGCCGCTCAGGGCCTGCGGCGCGGCGTGCTGCACCTCGATCTGCCGATCGCCGTCGGCATCGTGCTCGCGTTCGCCGCGACGAGCTGGGACTACTTCGCCGGCTCCGGGCGGGCGGCGTACTTCGACACGCTGACGGTCTTCATCGCGTTGATGCTGCTCGGTCGCTGGGTGCAGCAGCGGGCGATCGACCGCAACCGCCGGCGCCTCCTCGACGACGGCGGCGTCGAGAGCCTCGTCACCCGGCGCGCGCGCGACGGCCGCGTCGACCTCGTCCGGTGCACGGACATCGCCGCCGGCGACGCTTTGGTCATCGCCCCCGGCGAGCTGATCCCGGTCGCGGCGACGCTCGAGTCCGACGCGGCGAGCTGCTCGCTCGACTGGATCGACGGAGAGAGCGCGCCCCGCCGGTTCGACCGCGGCGACACCCTCCCGGCGGGCGCGTTCAACCTCGGCCGCTCGGCGCTGCGCGCGGAGGCCCAGACCGCCTTCGACGCGTCATCGCTCGTCCGCCTCCTGCGCCCGGCCGCGGTGAGCCCACGCTCGAGCGACGAGCGCGAGGGGACGCCGTTTTGGCGGCGGGTCTCCGCGCTCTACGTCACCGGCGTGCTCGCGACCGCGACGGCAGGCGTCGTCGGCTGGCTGCTCGGCACGGGCGACGTCGCCCGGGCGCTCGAGGTCGGCACGGCGGTCCTCATCGTGAGCTGCCCCTGCGCCTTCGGCCTCGCGACGCCGCTCGCGTACGAGCTGGTCCTCGCGCGGCTGCGGCGCGCCGGCCTCTTCGTCCGCAGCGGGGGCTTCCTCGACCGCGCGCGCGGCGTCACCCGCGTCGTCTTCGACAAGACGGGGACGCTCACCACGGGCACCCCTCGGCTCCGTGACCCGAGCTCGCTCGCGGCGCTCGACGCCGCGGACCGCGCGGCGCTCTACGCGGTCGCCTCGCTCAGCGCGCACCCGAAGAGCGTCGCCGTCCGGCGTGCGCTCGACGACGCCGGCGAGGCCGCGGGCGCCGCGGCGGCCACCCTCGACGCAGGCGACGTCGAGGAGCACCCAGGCCTCGGGCTGCGCGCGCGGATCGGCGGACGAGTGGTCGCGCTCGGCGCGCCGCGGTGGGTCGGCGCGGGGGACTGCGCGAACGACTGCGCGGAGGACGTGGACCTCGCCTTCGCGATCGACGGACGCACACGCCTGTGCCTCGCCACCGAAGAAGCCGTCCGCCCCGGCGCGCGCGAAGAGGTCTCCGCGTTGCGCCGCGCGGGCTACCAGGTGACCGTCCTCAGCGGTGACGCCCCGGACCGCGTGCGAAGCGTAGCCGCGGCCATCGGGCTCGACGCGGACGCGGCCACCGGCGCCGCGTCCCCGGACGACAAGGCCGCGTGGATCGCCGCGCACGATCCGGAGCGCACGCTCTTCGTCGGCGACGGCCTGAACGACGGGCTCGCCGCCGATCGCGCGGGCTGCGCCGGGACGCCCGCGGTCGACCGGCCGTTCATGGCGTCGCGCTGCGACTTCTACTTCGCGTCGCCCGGTCTCGGCCCGATCCTCGACGCGCTCCGATCGGCGCGCGCCCTGTCGCGAACCGTCCGGCTCAACCTCGCCATCGCCGTGGCGTACAACGCCTTCGCCGTCTCGCTCGCGCTCTGCGGGCTGATGAAGCCCTGGCTCGCCGCCGTGCTCATGCCGCTCAGCTCGGTGCTCACGCTGGCGGTCACGGCCGCCTCGCTGAGCGAAGGGAGGGCCGCGTGGAGGTCTTAGAGCTGCTCATCTTCGTGAGCCTCATCATCGCGGGCGGCGGGGTCGGCCTCTTCGTGTGGACGCTGCGACAGCGGTCGTTCGAGCACACGGACCGGCTGGCGCTGCTCCCGCTCGACGACACCGAACACCCGGCTCGGCAGGCCTCCGCGCCGCCGGCGCGCTCCGAATCCGCATCGACTGACTCGCACCATCACCGGGAAGCCTGAATGCAGACACAACGCGTCATCTACAACGACTCGATCACCCGTAAGTTCATCTGGGCGTCGGTCGTCTTCGCCATCGTCGGGATGCTCGTCGGCGTCATCGTCGCGCTCCAGCTCGCGTTCTGGCCGGCCAACCTCGGCGAGTTCTTCTCGTTCGGTCGCCTGCGCCCGCTGCACACGAACGCCGTCATCTTCGCGTTCGTCGGCAACATGATCTTCGCCGGCGTGTACTACTCGACCCAGCGGCTCACCAAGGCGCGGATGGCGTCCGACCTGCTCGGCAACCTGCACTTTTGGGGCTGGCAGCTCATCATCATCTCGGCGGTGTTCACGCTGCCCGCTGGGTTTACGCAGGCGAAGGAGTACGCCGAGCTCGAGTGGCCGATCGACATCGCGATCGCGGTGGTGTGGCTGATTTTCGCCGCGAACTTCTTCCTGACTCTCAAGCGCCGCCGCGAGAAGCACCTGTACGTCGCGCTGTGGTTCTATATTGCCACGATCGTCACCATCACCATCCTACACGTCGTCAACAGCCTGGCGATCCCAGTGGGTCCTCTGAAGAGCTACTCAGTCTTCGCCGGCGTGCAGGACGCGCTCGTTCAGTGGTGGTACGGGCACAACGCCGTCGCTTTCTTCCTGACCACGCCGATCCTCGGCATCATGTACTACTACCTGCCGAAGGCGGCGAACCGGCCCATCTACTCATACCGGCTCTCGATCATCCACTTCTGGAGCCTCATCTTCATCTACATCTGGGCCGGCCCGCACCACCTGCTCTACACGGCGCTGCCGGACTGGGCGCAGACCCTCGGCATGATCTTCAGCGTCATGCTCTGGGCGCCGAGCTGGGGCGGCATGATCAACGGCCTGCTCACCCTCCGCGGTAACTGGGCCGAGCTGCGCCGCGACCCCGTGCTCAAATTCTTCGCGGCGGGCGTGACCTTCTACGGCATGGCGACCTTCGAGGGGCCGCTGCTCAGCATCAAGAGCGTGAGCAGCCTCGGGCACTACACCGACTGGATCGTCGCGCACGTGCACGGCGGCGCCCTCGGCTGGAACGGCTTCATGGCGGCCGGGATGTTCTACTGGCTCGTGCCACGCCTCTACGGCACGAAGCTGCGCTCCCGCTCCATGGCGAACCTGCACTTCTGGATCGGGACCATCGGCATCCTGCTCTACCTCCTGTCCATGTGGACCGCGGGCATCCAGCAGGGCCTGATGTGGCGCGCGCAGAACGAGGGCGGCGGGCTGCTCTACCCGAGCTTCGTCGAGACCCTCATCGCGATCGCGCCGCTGTACTGGGCGCGCATGATCGGCGGGACGCTCTACCTGCTCGGCTTCCTGCTGATGGCCTGGAACCTCTTCGCGACCGCGCGCACGGGCGCGCCGGTGGACGGCGAGATCGAGGTGCCCGTGGAGTCGACGCCGGAGCCCGAGCGCATCCCGTGGCCGAAGATCGTCTTCGACAAGCCCATGCTCGTCATCTACGCCGTCTCGGCGCTCATCGCGTCGGTCGCCATCCTGAACGCCGTCGCGAGCGCGTTCGTCGTGGCGATCGCGGTCGCCATCGTCATCGCCAGCGCGCTCGCGTTCCGTGCGGCGAAGAAACCCGGCGAGCCGGCGTGGCACGGCCTGCTCGAGGGGCGCGCGATGATCTTCACGGTGTTCACCGTGATCGCGGTCTTGATCGGCGGCGTCGCGGAGATCGTGCCCTCGGTCATCGCCGCGCCGGAGACCCTGCGCACCACGTCGAACAAGCCCTACAGCCCGCTCGAGCTCGAGGGGCGCGACGTCTACATCGCCGAGGGTTGCTACAACTGCCACTCGCAGATGATCCGCCCCTTCGTGTGGGAGACCGCGCGCTACGGGGACTACTCGAAGCCGGGTGACTCCGCCTTCGACCACCCCTTCCAGTGGGGTTCGAAGCGCACCGGCCCGGACCTCGCGCGCGTCGGCGGGAAGTACTCCCACGTCTGGCACTACAACCACATGCTCGACCCGCGCTCGATCTCGCCCGGCTCGAACATGCCGCCCTACCCGCACCTCGCGGTGCGAGAGGTCGACTTCGAGCGCACCGCCGACAAGATGCGCGCCCTGCGCAACGTCGGCGTGCCCTACGGCCCCGAGGCGATCCAGACCGCCGAGACGCGCGCGCTCGCGGAGGCCGACGGCATCGTCGCGGGGCTCGCAGCGGACGGCGTCGACGGCGTCGACCCGAAGAGCAAGCTCGTAGCGCTCATCGCGTACCTGCAGCGCCTCGGGAAGACGCAGCCCGGCGTCGCGTCCGCGGGCTACGAGCCACCCTCGCTCGCGAAGGGCGCGGACGCACGGGAGGGCGCGAACCCATGAGCTTCCTGACCAAAGAGTTCTTCGCCCAGAGCCCCGTGCTCGCGCTCCCGCTGCTCGCGCTGGCGATCTTCCTGGTCGTCTTCGTCGCGGTCAGCGTGCGCGCGCTGCGGATGAAAGACCGAGAAACCGACCGACTCGCGCACCTGGCGCTCGATGAGGCCCACGATGAGTGAAGGCAAGCGGTACGACGAGATCCAGGGGAAGATCGTCCACGTCTACGACGGGATCGAAGAGGCGGACAACGACCTGCCGAAATGGTGGCTCTGGACGCTCTACGGCGCGATCGTCTTCGCGATCGGCTACTGGTTTTATTACCAAGAGTTTCGCATCGGAAAGACGCCTGTCGAGGCCTACGAGGCAGCCGCCGCCGCCTCCGCCACGACGACCGCCGACATCGATCCGACGAAGCTCGCCGAGGCCGCCACGAACCCACAAGCCATCGCCGCCGGCCAGGGCGTCTTCGCGACGAACTGCGCCGTGTGTCATGGTGACAAAGCGGAAGGTAAGATCGGCCCCAACCTCACCGACGACCGCTGGCTCCACGGCGGCAGTGGGGTCGACATCTACCGGACGATCTTTGAAGGTGTCCCGTCGAAGGGCATGCCCAACTGGGGCCCGACCCTCGGCGCGAAGAGCGTCGAGGACGTCACCGCCTACGTGATGTCGCTGCGCGGAACGAACGTGCCGGGCAAGCCGCCCGAGGGCGAGCCGTGGAGCGGCGACGCCGCCGGCGGCGCGCCTGCCGAAGACACCGCGGCCGGCGCCGACGCCGGGTCGGGACCGAGCGCCGCCGACACGAACGCCGCCGACACGAACGCCGCGGCCCCGGGCCCCGCGAGCCCCGCCACCCCAACGAACGCGCCATGAAGACTCGGCTCCCAGTCGTCCAAGAGCAAGCCAGCTCGATCCAGTCGGATGGGAGCCGCAACTTCGTGCACCCGGCGGACGTGAGCGGGCGCTTCACGCGCCTGCGCTACGTCTTCTTCGCCGTCCTCATCGTCGTCTACATCGCCCTCCCCTTCATCCAGATCGGCGGGCACCCGGCGGTCTTCCTCGACGTCGCCGCGCGGAAGTTCTACCTCTTCGGAGGGACCTTCAACGCGCAGGACTTCTGGCTCGTCTTCTTCCTCCTGAGCGGCGCGGGCCTCGCGCTCATCGTCGTGACGACGCTCTGGGGTCGCGTGTGGTGTGGATACGCCTGCCCGCAGACGGTCTTCCTCGAGGGCATCTACCGCCGCATCGAGCGCTGGATCGAGGGGCCGCGGGCCGAGCGTCTCCGCCGCAACGCCGCGCGAGTGAGCTGGTCGAAGGTCTGGCGCAAGACGCTCAAGCACGGGCTCTTCGCGCTCGTGTCGGTGGTGCTCGCGCACTTCTTCCTCAGCTACTTCGTCTCGCTGCCCTCGCTCTTCGCGATGATCCAGCAGCGCCCGACGGCGCACATCGAGGCGTTCGTGTGGATGGCCGCGATGAGCGGCATCCTCTACTTCAACTTCGCGTGGTTCCGCGAGCAGCTCTGCCTCGTCGTCTGCCCGTACGGGCGCCTGCAGTCGGCGATGATCGACTCGGACTCCGTCATCATCGGCTACGACGTCGGGCGCGGGGAGCCGCGCGGCAAGGTGTCGGACCCGAACGCCGGCGACTGCATCGCCTGCAACCGCTGCGTCGTCGTGTGCCCGACGGGCATCGACATCCGCAACGGCCTGCAGATGGAGTGCATCGGCTGCGCCGCCTGCATCGACGCGTGCGACGAGATCATGCGGAAGGTCGACCGCCCCGAGGGACTCATCCGGTACGACACGCAGCGTGTGTTCGCCGGTGAGCCGCCGCGACGGCGGCGCCGGAGCCGCCTCGTGCTCTACGCGGGGCTCACGCTCGCCTGGCTGCTCGTGGCCGCCGTCGCGTTCGGCTCGCGCACCGACTTCGAGGCGAACGTCCTGCGCCCGACCGGCGCGCCCTACTCCGTGGTCGACGGCGCGGTGCGCAACCCGCTCAACATCCACCTCGTCAATAAACGCGGCGTGCCGGCGGTCTTCCGCCTGGCGCCCGCCCAGGACGACGGCCCGCTGCACTACGTCTTCCCGCTCCCTCGGGTCGAGCTCCGCTCACTGAGCGGCCAGTACGTCCCCGTGCTCGTCTCGGTGCCGACGGCGGACCTCAAGCCCGGCCTCCGCGCCGCGATCCGCATCTCGGTCGAAGGCGAAGACGGCGACGCGCGCGTCGTCACCGCGCCCATCATCGGCCCCCGCACCGCCCACTGAAGTCCCGCCCCCCGCCGCGCGCATCCACCAACCGGGCGCGGGTGGCTCTTCCCGTCGTCGGCGTGAGGCGGTAGGCTCCGGCGCATGAACCATCGACTGCTCCGTGTCCTGGTCCCGCTCATCCTCGGCGCAGCCTCGTTCGGCTGCGGAAAGACGGTCCCCGCACCCGACTACCCGTCGCCGCCCGCGACGAGCAGCACGTCGTCCGGGGGGCTCGACTCGCTCGACGCGGGTCCGAGCGCGGGAAGCACTGGCGGCACGGGCGCTACGACGCCCGCTACGACGCCGGCCTCGAAGTAGCCCGCGGCGCAGCCCGCGCGCCCACGGGTCACCGACGGCTCGCGTTCCGCGCGTCTGCCCGATATTCTGCCGCCCGTGAGTTTGCTCGATACGCCGGTCGACCCGATCGAGCTCGCCCAGCAGCGTGTGGGCGACCGCTACACGATCGAGTCCGTGCTCCCGTGCGGGGGCCTCGTGTGGTACTTCCGCGCCCGGCGGGACGATGAGCCCGTCGTCCTCGCCCTGCTCCCGCTCGACGCGGCGACCGCGCCGGACGCGGAGGCGGGCCTCGGCGATCTCGTCGCGGTGCTCGCCGGAATCGACAGCCCCTACGTGCTCCGACCCGCGCGCCACGGCCTGGCCGGGGGCATGCCCTTCCTCGAGTACCCCCCGCTCGAAGGGGACCCGCTCGAGGGCCGCCTCGCTGGCGGGCCCCTCGCGTCGCTCGACGCGCTCAAGGTCGCCGGTGACACCCTGCGCGCGCTCCAGGCCATCCACGACGAGGGGCTGGTGCACGGCGACATCACGCCGAGCAACCTGCTCGTCCACGACGACGCGGACGGCGTCGCGGGCGCGACCCTGCTCGGCAGCGGCATCGACAGCTTCGTGCGCCGCCACTGCCAGGACGTCATGCCGGGCCCGGTCGGCTCCGGCCCGGACGTCGAGGCCTACTGGGCCCCCGAGCGGCTGCGCGGCGGTGCGCCGAGCGTGGCCGCGGACATCTACGCCGTGGGCGTGCTGCTACACCGCCTGGTCACCGGCGAGCTGCCGCGAGGGTCCATCTCGCCCGAAGCGTTCGCGGACATCCCCGGTCTCCCCGACATCGTTCGCTGCGCGACCCAAGACGACCCGCACGCGCGCTACCGCAACGCCGAAGCGATGCTCGCCGCGCTCGACTGGCTCGACGTCGTGTCGGCGAAGATGAGCCCGCACACCCAGGACATCCCGCTGTGGATGGAGACCTCCATGGTCGGGAGCATCCCCGTGACGGCGCTCGGCACCGCGCCCGAGGTAGTCGCGCTGCCCGGGAAGCCCCCGTCGCAGAAGCCGCCTGCGCCGCCGACGCCGCCACTGCCGCGGCGGCCACCGCCCGGTCAGCCGCCGCCGATCCCGCCCGAGGCCGTCATCCGCGGGGCGACGCCCACGTGGCCCGGCGTCCGCAGCACCCAGACCCCGACCGGTGGCGTCACCCGCGGCGCGCAGCCTACCGGCGCCACGCGCCCGACGCAGCCCGCGCAGCCGACCGTCATCGTGCGCCGCAGCCGCTCCCAGCGGACGCTGCTCCTGCTGGTCGCCCTCCTGTCGATCGTGATCCTCGGGCTACTCGCGCTCCTGCTCTCGCGCCAGGGACCGCGGTCCGGAGGCCTCTTCGACCCGCAGCCCGTCCATCGGGTCGCCTCGGGCGACACGCCCGGCTGAGACGCGAGCGTGGCGACGCGAGAGGAGCGCTCGGACGAAGAGCTGATGCGCGCCTACGTCGCCGGCGACGAGGCGGCGTTTCGCGCGCTCTTTGACCGCTACGCGCCCATCTTGTTCGGGCTCGCGCGCCGACACCTCGAGTCGAACGACGCCGCGAACGAGATCGTGCAGCAGACCTTCTTCAAGCTGCACGGCGCGCGCCACGACTTCCGGAACGATTCGAAGCTGCGCCCGTGGGTGATGACGATCGCGATGAACCTCATGCGCGAGCGGTGGCGGCGGCACAAGCGCCGCAAGACGTCGCTCGCGGACGATCTCTCGTACCACGCCGCACCGACACCCGAGCACACGCCGCTCGAGACCCAGTCGCGCGCGCGCCTGCTGCACGCGGCGCTCGATCGCCTGCCCGCGTCGCAGCGCAGCGTCGTCGAGCTGCACTGGTTTCAGGATTATCCCTACGCCGAGGTGGCAAAAATCGTAGGAACCAGCGAGGGCGCCGTAAGAGTTCGGGCCCATCGCGCATACAAGACCTTGAAGGACCTGTTGCAGGCCGACTTCGTCGACGAATGAGACCCATGCCGATCAGTAGCCATCCCGAACCGCTCGACGACGACGCACGGATCGGCGCCAAGCTGCGCGAGCTCGCGCAGGGGACTCGCGGGCGGAACGGGCAGGAGGTGTCGGACGGACAGGGCGGCGACGCGCGCGACGCCGGCCAGAGCGCGGGAGAGTCGCAGGCCCCCTCCCTCGATGCGCTCTTCGGTGAGCTCGAGGAGCGCATCGGGGCCGACCGCGAGGGCTGGCTTTGTCGTCTGCGCGAGCAGAGCACGCTACGCCGGCGCCTCATCGGGCTCGGGTCGTTCGCCGTCCTCGCGCTGATCTTCGCGCTGACGGCGAGCAGCGCCCCTCTCGCCGAGCGCGGGCCGCTCGAAGTCGTCGCGTCGCTCGGGAGCTTCGCGGTCTTGCTCGGGACGGCGCTGTGGCTCGCGTTCCGTCCGGTCTACCTGCCCAGCCTGTCGGCGATGAAGGTCTGCGCCGTCACGGTCGCCTGCCTCGCCGCGACCCTCATCATCGCGTTCTTGCCCGTCGCCCACCCCGCCATCGCCGCGCACGAAGCGGCCGTACACCCGCACGCGGTCGGCTTCGACGGGGCGGGGTGTCTGATGGTGGGTCTGCTCGCGGGCTTCCCCGTGTACGCCGTCGCGCGCGCGCTCGACCGTGGGTCGCACCTGTCGTCGGTCCTCGCGGCGGCCGCGGCGGGGCTGGCCGGCAACTTCTTCCTGCAGCTCCACTGCCCCCTCGCGAGCACGCGCCACCAGCTCATGGGGCACGTGCCGGTGCTCGTCGGCTTCGTCTTCGGCGCGCTGCTGGTGCACTTCGTCGAGCTCCGCGTCAAAGCGCGCCGTTCCGCGCGTGACGCATCCGCCGGCGCGCCCTCTGCCTGAGCGCGTTCGCCCATGAGGCCCTCGGCGCCGCGGACGCGGCGCGGGGCGGGGCGGCGAACGGGCGCTCGCCGAGGTGGTAAGGTAGCTGGGTCGCGCACGCGCGCCGCGACGCGACGCCCCGAGCGGCCCGCGTCCCCCGCCAGCGCACGCCACCGAACCCGAGGGAGCCCCATGAACCTCCGCGAACGCTATCCGCTCTACGTAGGCGGCGCCGAGCGCGCCCCAAACGAAGACCTCCCCGTGCGAGACAAGTTCTCGGGCGACGTGGTCACGGTCGTCCCGCTCGCAGACGCCGAGCACATCGACGAAGCCATCGAGGCCGCCGAGCTCGCCGCGGGGCCGATGCGAGACCTCCGGCCCTACGAGCGCCAGGCGATCCTCGAGCACTGCCGCCAGCGCTTCGAGGCGCGCGCCGAAGAGCTTGCGACGGTGCTCTGCGTCGAGGCCGGCAAGCCCATCAAGGACGCCCGCGGCGAGGTCACGCGGCTCATCGACACCTTCCGCGTCGCGGCCGAGGAGGCCGTGCGGCAGTACGGCGAGGTGCTGCCGATGGAGATCAGCGCCCGCGCGCGCGGCTACGACGGCATGTGGAAGCGCGTGCCGATCGGCCCCTGCTCGTTCATCACGCCCTTCAACTTCCCGCTGAACCTCGTCGCCCACAAGGTGGCCCCGGCCATCGCCGCCGGCTGCCCCTTCGTGCTGAAGCCCGCGAGCCTCACGCCCGTCTCCGCGCTCATCGTCGGCGAGGTGCTCGCCGAGACCGACCTGCCGCCCGGCGCGTTCTCCGTGCTCCCGTGTCCGCGCGAGCACGCCGACGCCTTCACCACCGACCCGCGCTTCAAGCTGCTGAGCTTCACCGGCTCGGCCGAGGTCGGCTGGGACCTCAAGGCGCGCGCCGGCAAAAAGAAGGTGACGCTCGAGCTCGGCGGCAACGCGGCCGTCGTGGTCGACGAGGACTCGGATCTCGACGACGTCGCCGCGCGGGTGCGCGTCGGCGCGTTCTACCAGTCGGGCCAGAGCTGCATCGGGGTGCAGCGGCTGCTCGCGCACGAGCGCATCTACAGCGCCCTGCGCGAGCGGCTGGTGCGCGACGCGCGGGCGCTGAAGGTCGGCGATCCGCGCGACCCGGAGACCTTCATCGGCCCGATCATCTCGGACAAGGAGGCCGCGCGCATCGAGCGGTGGGTGAACGACGCCGTCGACGCCGGCGCGCGTGTGCTCTCGGGCGGTGAGCGAGACGGGCGAATGATCCCGCCCACCATCCTCGAAGGGGTGCCCCACGACCAGCCGCTCTACGACCGCGAGGCCTTCGGTCCGGTGCTCCTCCTCGAGCCCTTCGCGGACTTCGACGAGGCGCTCGACGAGGTGAACGCGAGCGACTTCGGTCTGCAGGCGGGGGTCTTCACGCGCGACCTCTACAAGGCGCGGCGCGCGTGGGACCGGCTCGAGGTAGGCGGAGTCGTCATCAACGACGTGCCCTCGTTCCGCGTCGACCACATGCCCTATGGAGGCGTCAAGGACAGCGGCTTCGGGCGCGAGGGCGTGCGCTTCGCGATGGAGGACATGAGCGAGATCCGCCTGCTGATCGTCCGCGATCCGAGCGCGCACTGAGCCGGCGCCGCGAGCGCCACCGGGCGCGCGCGATCGCTGTTGCGTCGCACGGCGCGGCGCGGCATCACGTCCTCCCATGACCCAACGACGCGTGCGCTTCGAGTACTGGACCGACCCCATGTGCATCTGGGCCTTCGTCGCCGAGCCGAAGCTCACGCGCGTGCTCGAGGAGGTCGGCACCCACCTCGAGGTCGACTACCGCATCGTCCCCGTGTTCGGGAGCGTCACCCAGCGTCTGCGCGACGGCGGCTGGGCGAAGGAGGGGCGCGAGGGGCGCCGCTCCGCCACGAAGAAGGTGGCGGTCGAGCACGGCCACCCCGACGTGACCGGCGACGTCTGGGTCCACGACACCCCGACCTCCTCATGGGCGGTCGGCGCGGCCGCCAAGGCGGCGTTCCTCGCCGAGGCGGCCGGGGCTGCGCCCGGGGGAGCCGGCGCGGCCTACCTGTGGGCGCTCCGCGAGCGCTTCTTCGTGCACGACCAGAACACGTGCCGGCGCGAGGTCCAGCTCTCCGTCGCCGAGCAGGTGGGCATCGACCCCGAGGCGATCGAGCGACGACTCGACGACGGCTCCGCGCTCGCCGCGCTCGCGGAGGACGACGAGCTCCGGCGCGAGCGCCGCGTACAGGGGTCGCCCTCGTACGTGTTCGACGGAGGCCGCACCGTGCTCTACGGGAACTTCGCCTGGCCCATCTTGTGCAGCACGGTCAGCGAGCTGCTGCAGGGGATCGGCATCGGCGCGTCGCCCTGCTGACCGCGCCGGCCCGGCGCGCGCTTGCCCGGCCGCCCGCGCGCCCGGCCACACCCGCGCCTAGCTAGGCTAGATGTCGAGGTTGGTGACGTTCAGGGCGTTGTCTTCGATGAACTGCCGGCGCGGCTCGACCTGGTCGCCCATCAACACGGTGAACAGCTCTTCCGTCTCGATGGCGTCCTCGATGCCGACCTGCAGGAGCGTGCGCGCGTCGGGGTCCATCGTGGTCTCCCAGAGTTCCTCGGGGTTCATCTCACCGAGGCCCTTGTAGCGCTGGATCGTCACGCCTTTGCGGGCGCGCTGGTCGACCCACTCCCACACCGCGTCGAAGTCGCCGACCTCGACGGCCTCCCCCTCGGGCACGCCGTTCTTGTCGAGGCTCCGCGCGAAGAAGGGCGGCTCCCCGAGCACCTTCGCGCCCTGGTAGATCGACCGCAGCTCGGCCACGTCGCCCGCCGACAGCACGTCGAAGTCGACGACGCTCACGCGGTTGGCGATGCCGGCGCGGGTCGTCACCTCGATGCGGTGTCGGTCGTGCTCCTCGTCGTCGTCGACCCGGAACTCGATCGGGGCCAGGTCGGGGTGCTTGCGATCGAAGTAGGCGCGCATGTGCTCGATGGCGACGTCGATGCGGGCGCGGTCGGTGAGGTCTTCGGCCGTGAGATCGGTCGCCCGGACCAGCGCC
Organism: Myxococcales bacterium; assembly: GCA_020430775.1. Lineage (GTDB taxonomy): Bacteria > Myxococcota_A > Polyangia > Polyangiales > Houyiibacteriaceae > JAGQJE01. The sequence continues at coordinate 16,534 of JAGQJE010000232.1, read as the reverse complement.
TCGATGACGGCGACCTCGACCCGCCGGTACGTGTGATAGAGCAGCGAACGGAAGCGCCGCAGGTCGTCGAGGAAGCGATGCAGCGGCTCCCCCGCGAGGGGTACGTTGCCTTCGCCCGCCTCGAGCACGAGGCCGTCGACGCCGGCGTCGACGAGGAAACGGTCGAGCGCGGCGTCGTCCTGGAGGTACTGCACGCGCTTGCCCTTTTTGATCTTATAGAGGGGCGGCTGGGCGATGTAGAGGTAGCCCTTCTCGATGAGCTCCGGCATCTGCCGGTAGAAGAAGGTCAGCAGCAGCGTGCGGATATGCGAGCCGTCGACGTCGGCGTCCGTCATGACGATGATGTGGTGGTAGCGCAGCTTCGAGATGTCGAAGTTGCCCCCGCCCGCGACCCCGCAGCCGAGCGCGGTGATCAGCGTGCCGACCGCGTCGCTCGCGAGCATCCGCTCGAAGCGGGCGCGCTCGACGTTCAGGATCTTGCCGCGCAGCGGCAGGATGGCCTGAAAGCGCCGGTTGCGGCCCTGCTTCGCGCTCCCGCCCGCGGAGTCACCCTCGACGATGTACAGCTCGCCCTCGGCGGGGTCTTTCGTCTGGCAGTCCGCGAGCTTGCCCGGCAGCGTGCTCGCCTCGAGGGCGCCCTTGCGCTGCACCATGTCACGTGCGCGGCGCGCGGCGTCGCGCGCCTTCGCGGCGAGCATCGTCTTTTCGACGATGCGCTTGGCGCTCTTCGGGTTCTCCTCGAAATACTGCCCGAGCTTCTCGCTCAAGACGCTCTCGACGATGCCCTTGACCTCGCTCGAGACGAGCTTGTCTTTGGTCTGCGACGAGAACGAGGGGTCCGGATGCTTGACGGCGATGATCGCCGTCAGCCCCTCGCGCACGTCGTCGCCGCTCAGCGGTGTCTTGAGGTCTTTCAGGAGCTTCGAGCTCGTCCCGTACTGGTTGATGGTGCGGGTGAGCGCAGAGCGCAGGCCGGTCAGGTGCGTGCCCCCGTCCCGGTTGCGGACGGTGTTCGTGTAGCAGAAGACGGCCTCGTTGTACGAGTCGCTCCACTGCAGCGCGATCTCGACCTCGACCCCGTCCCGCTCGGCGAGCAGGTCGATGACGTCCTCGTGCAGCGGCGTCTTGCTCTTGTTCAGCGTCTCGACGAACTGGCGGATGCCGCCCTCGAATTGGTGATGGACCTCCCGGCCCTCGCCGCGCTCGTCGGTGAGCGTGATGCTGAAGCCGGCGTTCAGAAACGAGATCTCGCGCAGGCGGTTGCTCAGCGTCTCGAAGCTGAAGTCGGTCTTCGAGAAGATGGCCGGGTCGGGCTTGAAGGTGATCTGGGTCCCGGTGCGGTCCGACGTGCCGATCGCGCTCAGCGGGCGCGTGGGGACGCCGCGGCGGTACTCCTGAAACCAGACCTTCCCGCCGCGGCGGATCTGCATGCGCACCCACTCGCTCACCGCGTTGACGGCGCTCACGCCGACGCCGTGCAGGCCGGCGGAGACCTTGTACGTCTCGTTGTCGAACTTCCCGCCGGCGTGGAGCTGGGTCATGACGACCTCGGCCGCGCTCACGCCCTTCTGATGCATGCCGACGGGGATGCCCCGGCCGTCGTCGACGACGGTCACGGAGCCGTCGGCGTGGATGATGACCTCCATGTGCGTGCAGAACCCGGCGAGGTGCTCGTCGACGGCGTTGTCGACCACCTCCCACACGAGGTGGTGCAGGCCCGTACCGTCGTGCGTGTCGCCGATGTACATGCCGGGGCGCTTGCGAACGGCCTCGAGGCCTTCGAGCACCTGGATGGCGTCCTGCTCGTACCCCGGGAGGCGGGGGGGGTGCGGCGCAGGGCTTGGCGGCGTCGGCCCGACGCCGAGCTGGTCATTGGACATGCGTGAATCGATCGCTCGGGAGGGTGGAACCGCCCATCGCTGCGAGCACGCAGGAGGGCGTCAGAGCGGGGCTGATCCTAGCCGAAAACCGCCGCTGAGGCAAGGTCCACTCGGCAGGATAACCGTCCGGATTCACGCTGGTTTAATCGTGTCTCGGCGGCCTCACGGGCCACCCTCCCCCGTGGGGTCGTCCCCGGCGCCGCGCAGGTCGTCGAGCCGCCGCTCGATGGTCGCCGGCGAGAGCGCGCCCTTGTAGACGTAGAGCGCGGCCGAGTCCTTGGCTCGCAGCGCGTTTTCACTCACGCGCAGGCGCTCTGGGACGGCGAAGAGCAGCCGCACACCGAGGCCGCGTTCGGCCAGCTCGACCCGGCGCCAGACGGCCTCGCGGCTCCAGTACCCGAGCGCCTCGAAGTACACCTCCGCCCCGCTCTCGGTGTGCGTGAACACGAGGTCCGGGACACACACGCCGATGCCGTCGAGGCGCAGCACCGCGCTCGAGGGCGCCACCGACCAGGCGGATCCGCGCGTCTGCCAGCGCGCGCAGAGGCGCTCGACCTCCGGGGGCATCGCCGCGGGCGCGTCGCCCGCGGGGCCGAGGCCGTCGCCGGACGCCTCGAAGCGGAGCCGCTGGCGCTTCGGTCCCCAGCACACGTCGGCGCAGAGCGTCCACCGGCCGGCGGACCTCAGCGCGGGCAGCGCGAGCGCGAGCGCGAGCCCGTACTTGGTGACGGACGCGAAGAGGCTGTAGGGGCCATCGATGACGATCCGGTAGCCGCGCCGCGGGTCGGCGCCGAGCGGCTCGATGGTGTGCAGCAAGCGCAGGAACTTGAGCTTGCGGAAGAGCTCGCGATAGGCGGCGGGGCTCGCGCCCTCGACCTCGACCCGCACGCGCTCGGCCCGCAGGAGCACGGCCTGCACCTGAGCGTCGAGGTACTCGTCGAGGAGCGCGTCGGCCGCGCAGTCGGCGCGGTCGGCGCGGTCCTCTGCGGCGGCCCTGCCGCGCGGGGGCGTGAACGACACCACCCGGTGCTGCGCGCGCAGGTCGGCGTACAGGGCCGCGTCGACGTCCGCCGGAGAGAGCCCGCGCGCGGTCGCGACCTCGGCGAGGACGGTCTCGCGGTCGAAGGTCGGCCCGGCGGCCGCGCTGCGCCGAGCCGCGGCGGCGCGGCCGAAGACCTCCGCGCGGAGCGCCGCCGGGTCTACGGGTGCGTCCATCGCCAGCTCGGCGCGGTCGAGCAAGAGCTTGCGCAGGCCGGTGGCGACCTTGGCGCTCTGCGCGGGGACGGGGATGTCGTCGAGCGCCTCGTCGAGCTCGGCCCTCCGGACCCGCCCCGCTGCCGCGCGCACGAACCGCTCGATGTACGCCGCCGCCAGCGCGCGGGCCTCGTCGCGACGGGCGCCCTCGAGCTTGCTCAGCACGAGGTGGTCCCCGCGGCGCCGCGCCCGGACCATGTCAGCGGTAAGCATCGTGCTCCCTGCGCCGCTCGCTCGTGTAGACCTCCGACGTCGCCCGCGTCACGAGCTCGTAGAGCACGGCCCGCTTGTCCTCCCGGTGGCGGAGGACGCGCCCGAGGCGCTGCACGTGCTCTCGCGTAGAGCCGCTCCCGGACACGACGACGGCGACGTTCGCCTCCGGTACGTCGACGCCCTCGTTCAGCACCTTCGAGGTCACCACCGCGCCGTAGGTCCCCTCCGCGAGCCCCGCGAGGATCTCGCTGCGCTCGGTCACCTTGGTCTGGTGGGTGATGACGGGGACGAGGAAGCGGCGAGAGATCTCGTACGCCGTCCGGTTGTCCTGCGTGAAGACGAGGGCGCGGTCGCCGCGGTGGCGCGTGAGCAGGTCGCCGAGGACCTCCAGCTTCGCCGAGGCCGCGAACGCGAGCGCGCGCTGCTCGCGGTAGCCGGCCATGGCTCGGCGGCCCGCCTCGCTGACAGCCGAGCGCATCACGAACTCGCTGAACCCGGCGCGGCTGCCGAGACGGATCCCTTGAGCGCGGACGAAGTCGAGGTAGACGGCGCGCGCGGCCTCGTAGCGGTGTCGCTCCTCGCCGTCGAGGTCGACCTCGATGCGGACCGTCTCATACGACGCGAGGTACTGCCCGGACAGGTCCGAGATGTCGAGCCGGTAGACGTTCGGCCCGACGAGCGCGTCGAGGCGCCGATCGAGGCCGTCGGCGCGCTCGGGTGTAGCGCTCAGGCCGAGCCGGTAGGGCGCGAGGCAGAGCTCGGCGGCGAGCGCGTAGCTCTGCCCGGGGAGGTGGTGGCACTCGTCGAAGACGACCAGCCCGAAGCGCGCGCCGAGGTGCTGCATGTGGATGTACGCGGAGTCGTAGGTCGTCACGGTGAGCGGCGCGACCTCGTAGTCGCCGCCACCGACGACGCCCACCGGCTCGTCGAACGAGAGGCGCAGCAGGTCGTACCACTGCCGCACGAGGTCGAGCGTCGGCGCGACGACGAGCGCGCTGCGCCGCTTGTCGTCGATCGCCAGCACCGCGACGTGGCTCTTGCCGGCGCCCGTCGGCAAGACCACCGTGCCGCGCCCGCCGGCGCGCCTCCAGGCGTCGAGCGCTTCCGCCTGAAAGGGCCGCGGGGCACGGTGCACTCGCAGCCCGCGGGGCAGCTCGGTGTAGGCCCGCGCCTCGTCCTCGTACGCGACGCCGGCGCGCACCCACGCGCGGACGATGGCCGCGTAGGCCGAGCCGGGCGCGCGGTGGCAGGCCGCGCGCGCGTCGTGCTTGACGAGCCCGGCGTCCGCGAGCGCGGACACGGCCGCGAGCGCCGCGTCGTCCACGTCGAGCTCGAGCGTCCCGGCCACGAAGCGCAGGCGGTTCATCGCCTGGTTCGTACCACACCGCGCCGGCAGCCCCCGCGGCTCGGCTCGCGCGGAGCGCGCGCGCCGGCGGGGTCGGCGCCGAGAGCGGGAGCGGGGGCGGGAGCGGGAGCGGGGGCGGGAGCGGGAGCGGGAGCGGGAGCGGGAGCGGGAGCGGGAGCGGGAGCGGGAGCGGGCGTTGGCGACCTGCGCGCGCGAGGGCGCGTGGTAGCGTAGGCGCGCTGGGCAGCGCGTCCCGCGAGGCGTCTCGTTCTCGCGGTACCGTTCCCCGAGGACCCGACGCCGGCCGCGCCCCCGCTTGCGCGCGCCGGCCAACTCACGAGGCAAGCATGACCGACGAAGCTGCGCTACGTATCGACGACCGCTCCATCACGCTCCCGGTCGTCACGGGCACCGAGGGCGAGCGCGCCATCAACATCCACGATCTCCGCAGCGAGACCGGGCTGGTGACGCTCGACAACGGCTTCGCGAACACCGCCTCGACGAAGAGCGCCATCACCTTCCTGGACGGCGAGAAGGGCGTCCTGCGGTACCGCGGCATCCCCATCGAGCAGCTCGCCGAGAATTCGAGCTTCGTCGAGACGAGCTTCCTGCTCATCGAAGGCCGCCTCCCGACGCGCACGGAGCTCAAGCGCTACTCGACGCTCCTCACGCGGCACAGCCTCCTGCACGAGGACATGCGCCACTTCTTCGACGGCTTCCCGTCGTCCGGCCACCCGATGGCGATCCTCTCGTCGATGGTCTGCTCGCTCTCGGCGTACTACCCGGACTCGCTCGACCCCGACGTCAACACGGACGAGCACATCACGCGGCTGCTCTCGAAGCTCCGCACGATCGCCGCCTTCAGCTTCCAAAAGCGCAAGGGTCGCCCGATCATGTACCCGCGCAATGACCTCTCGTACTGCGCGAACCTCCTCTACATGATGTTCGCGATCCCGGCGGAGCCCTACGAGCCCGACCCGGAGGTCGTCCGGGCGCTCAACGCGATCCTCATCCTGCACGCCGACCACGAGCAGAACTGCTCGACCTCGACGGTGCGGCTCGTCGGATCGAGCCAGGCGAACCTCTACGCGTCGATCAGCGCCGGCATCTGCGCGCTCTGGGGCCCGCTGCACGGGGGCGCGAACCAGGCCGTCATCGAGATGCTCGAGCAGATCCGCGACAGCGGCGACGACTACAAGTCGTTCATGGATCGCGTCAAAGACAAGAGCCAGGGCGTCCGGCTGATGGGCTTCGGGCACCGCGTCTACAAGACCCACGACCCGCGCGCGCGGGTCCTCAAGAACCTCGCCGACAAGCTGCTGCCGAGGCTGGGCGGCGACGACGGGCTGCTCGACATCGCCCTGCGCCTCGAAGAGATCGCGTTGTCGGACGAGTACTTCATCTCGCGGCACCTGTACCCGAACGTCGACTTCTACAGCGGCCTGCTCTACCGCGCGATGGGCATCCCGACCGAGATGTTCACCGTGATGTTCGCCATCGGTCGGCTGCCCGGGTGGATCGCCCACTGGCGCGAGATGCACCACGACCCGGACACTCGCATCGGGCGGCCGCGGCAGATCTACGTCGGCGAGAACGAGCGGCCGTACGTCCCGATCGACGAGCGCGGCTAGGTCGTTCGGTCCCGGATCGCCGGCCTGCTTCGGGGCGCGACGGGCGCGGGCGCGCGCGGCCTGGGAGCCGGCCGCGCTCCGGCGACGGCCGGCGTCAGCGCTGCGCGCCCGCGTCGATCCACGCGCGGATGGGATCGACGATCTGCCCGACGAGCGGCCCGATCCCGACGGGCATCACGGCGCCGCACGAGGGGTTCGGGGTGTCGATCTTGTCGACCAGGAGCGACGCGGCCGAGTCACCGGCCACGACGAGGGTGCCCTTCCCGTCGCACTTGTCCCCGATCGCCGGCTTGCCGACGAGCGCGTCGTACGCCGCGTCGCGGTCGGACAGGTCGAGCTTGCTCTGCGCCAGCGAGGTCGAGTCGTCGGGCCCGTGGCAGCTCACGCAGAGCGGCTCGATGACCGTGTCGTAGATCGAGTCCCAGTTGGGCTCCGGCATGACCAAGGTGGGCGCGCGCAGACGACAGTCGCCGACGACGCTCATGTCCCCGGTGCAGTCCTTTCCGGTCTCCCGCGGGTCGTCAGGCGTCTCGACGCGCTCGACGACCGGCGCGCCGCACGCGAGCCAGTTGCGCACGATGTCCCGGCCGTCGGCGCTGCGGATCTCGGGGAGCTTCTGCCCGCCGTCGACGCCGCCGATGTAGCCAGGCTGGATCGTCAGCGAGACGTAGTTGCCCGCGCGCGCCCGCACTTCACGACCGACCTTGCCCGGCGGCATCGTCCGGTTGTCGAGGACCCGCAAGATGTCCTCGCGGTCCTTGAAGACGCGGTGCTGGTTGCGAGCGAGGCGCGTGATGGCGTCGCCTTCGCACGCGCCTCCCACCGGGCAGGCCACGCTCACGTCGAAGTCGAGCCCGGCGGGCGCCCCGTAGCGCGCGTCCCCGTTCGCCGCGGCCGAGTGGCAGAACCCGCCGTTGCCGCAAGAGAGCTGCATCAGGGCCTGGCCGGCGTACATCGGCAGCCCGTTCGCCGGGTTGTTCGGACCTTGGTCGAGAAAGACGACCTGCTTCGCCTTCACCGGGTCGCACTCACCGAGCGAGGGCGCGCAGCCCATCGCTCCGAGCGTGAGGAGCACGCCGGCGGCGCACGCGAGGCGAGTCGTGCCCATCGGCCGACTCTGCGGCCGATGCGGCGCGCCGGTCAAGCGCGCCCGCGCCGATCAGGCCGCGTGGCTGAACTCGGAGAGCTGCTCTCGGAGCTTCTGCTTCGCGCGCGCCTCGAGCTGGCGGACACGCTCCTTGCTGACGCCCATCTCGGCGCCGAGCGCCTCGAGCGTGCACGGCTCCTCGCTCATCATGCGAGCCGCGACGATGCGGCGCTCGCGATCGCTCAGCCCCTCGAGCGCGCCGTCGAGCGCCTCGCGCACGCGGCGCACCATGCGCCGCCGCGCGACCACGTCCTCCGGGCCAGCGCCGTCGGACTCGAGCCGGTCCATCGGGCTCGTCCGATCCTCGTACTGAAGGTCGAGGGACGTGTCGCCCTGGTTCAGGAGCGGCCAGAGCTTCTTCGCGCGACCGAGCGGCATCCCGCTGAGCTCGGCCAGCGCCTCCGGCGTCTCGATGCTGTGGCTTCGGTACGCACGCATCGCGCGGCGCTCGGTGCGGGTCGTGCCGAGCCGAACGATGCGGTAGCTGCGGACGACGTAGTCACGGATCTCGGCGCGGATCCAGTACGCGGCGTAGGTGATGAGCCGGCACTCCTTGTCGGGATCGAACTTCGCCGCGGCCTTGAGGAGCCCGAGGTTGCCCTGCTGCACCAGGTCCTCCATCGGGACGCCCCAGCGGCGGTACTCGCGCGCGATGCGCATCACGAAGGGCAGGCTCGCCTCGATGAGCTTCGCGCCGGCCTGGGCGTCGCCTTTGGCCCAGGCGCGCGCCAGGTCCCGCTCCGAACAGGGGTCGAGCACCTCGACGTGGTGAAGGGAGGCGCGGTAGCGATCGAGCGAGGTGACGGGGTGAACCATGGGCGGTGCTCCTTGTGAGCCCACCCGTGCACGCGCCGTGCCGACCCCCTGCGCGCCGCGAACGCCCCGAAAGCGCGTGGAGGACGTGCTCCGGGCGCTCCTGCGTGCGCGGCGTGATGCCGCGCCGCGGCGAAATGCCGCGGTACCCGGCCACTCGAGCTGCCGTCCCCTGGCGCGAGCCTCGCTGACTTCGTAGGGGCACCGCCGCGGCCGGTCAACAGCCCTCGGCCAGGGCGCCGGCCTCGCACGCGGAGCGACCGGAGCGATGCGAGGACGAGCCGTCTTCCGTCAGCGGCGCGCGGGCTCGGCGTCGACGATCAGTCCCTCGTACGCCGCGACCGAGCGTGGGAAGAGCGCGCGAGCACGCCGCTCCTTCTCGCGGACCACCTCGTCGCTCTGGTCCGGGTCGTGGTGAAAGAGCACGTAGCGCCCGACACCCGCCGCGCCGGCGATCGCGGCGCCGACCTCGTAGGTGGAGTGTCCCCACCCCTCGCGCGGGCGTCCGTCCGCGGTCCCGGTGTACTCCTCGGGCGTGTACATGGAGTCGTAGATCAGCACGTCGGCCCCGCGCGCGATCTCGACGATGCGAGGGTCGAGGCGGCCGCCGTCGACGGGCTCCGTGTCGGTCGCGTACACGACCACGGCGCCGTCGTACTCGACCCGGTAGACGAGCACGCCGCCCGGGTGGTGACCGGCGGTGGTGCGGACGATGACGCCGCCGCCGACGTCGACGACGTCCCCCGGGCCGATCTCGTGGAAGATCAGCGAGCTCGGCAGCTCGTCGAGCTTCACCGGGAAGTTCGGGTACTCCATCTGCCCGGCGAGGGCGGACTCGATCGTGCCGCGCGAGCTGGACGCGCCGTACATGTGGATGGTGTGCCCCGGCGCGAACGCCGGCTCGAAAAAGGGGAAGCCCTGGATGTGGTCCCAGTGCACGTGGCTGAAGAAGAGGTGGAGCGTCAGCGGGGTGTCGACGCCGAGCTCCCTTCCGAGCAGACGAAGGCCCGTGCCGGCGTCGAAGATGAGCCGCGTGTCGCCGCAGCGCATCTCGACGCAGCTCGTGTTCCCACCGATGCCAGCGGTCTGCGCGCCGGGCGCGGGCACGCTGCCTCGCACCCCCCAAAAGACCGTCCGGATCATCGTTCCGCCTCGGTGTCCACGATAGCCGACCACATCGGGCGCCGCCTTCACGCGCCCGCGTCGCCCGCCATTAGACGCTGACGCGCCCACAGCGTCAAATGCGAATGCGTCGCCTGCACGAGGCGAGGGTGCGGGTCCTCACAACGAGGTTTTGATCGCCGGGAGGCGTGTGCTAGCCTGTTTGGTGATGGAGGTCATGCTGCGCAAGGTCGGTAAGAAGCCTGGCGGCCCAGTCGTCGGGCGACTCCTCCGTCCGCCGAAGTCAGGCTCCGTCGTCGTGATCGAGTTCGCCGACGGCCTGCACGAGTACGTGACCACTCCGGTGAAGCGCGTCTTGCGGCTCTGCGGCGGGGACATCTACTACCTGCAGACGGCGAACAGCCGCTACCGCCTCGAGATCCGCTCGCAGGGCCCGGTCGCCGTCGAGCAGCCGGTCGCCAAGTAGCCGGTCGCCAACTAGCCGCCGGCTGCGGCGGGCGGTCACTCGCTGTCAGAGGCGAAGCGCCCCGAGCCGCTCGATGAGCGCGCCGAGAGACAGGCGCGTGCGCTCGAAGCCCTCTGCGCGCACCTCGCAGGTGCGCTCGTCGACGTAGAGCGCGCGGCTCAGCTCGAGCTGCACGGCGTGCCAGCCCTCCGCGGGCCGGCCGTAGGTCTGGGTGCTGTAGCCGCCGCGGTAGGGCGCGTCGTGCGCGACGCTGTAACCGAGCGCGCGGAAGTGCTCGTCGATCGCGTCGATCACGGCGTCCGCGGCGCATGTGCGCGCCTGGCTCCCCGGGACGACGTCGGCGCGGGGGATGCGGGCGCCCGTGCGCGGGTCGACGCCCCACGAGGGCATCGAGTGCGCGGCGAGGAGCACCGCGAACCCGAACGTCGCGCGCAGCCGCTCGAGCTCGCGGCGGAGCGTGGCGTGGTAGGGCGCGTGGTAGCGCGCGACGCGGCGCTCGACGAGGTCCGGGGTGAAGGGCACGCGCAGGATCGGCTCGCCGGCCGTGGACACCGTCCACACGACGCCGTGCGGCCGGGGGAGTATCGGGGGAGCGAACGCGGGCGCTCCGAGCGGTGTCAGCGGGTGGAGGCCATCGGCGGGATCGCGGTTGAGGTCGACCACGCAGCGGGCGACCCGCGCCACGAGCAGCGTCGCGCCCAACTGAGGGGCCTCCGCGCAGAGCCTATCGACGTAGATGTCCGAGTCGCGGAGGAGCTGGTCGTCGCCGATCGCGAGCTCGCCGCGGACCTCGGGCGGTATGTCGAGCCCCGCGTGGGGCACCTCGACCAAGAGCGGGGACGCGGCGCGCGCAGGTGGGATGAGAGCGAACGGCGCCGTCGTCGTCATCGTCGTCATGTACCACGGTGTCCCCGCGTGGGGGCGCGAGAGGTGTGCCGGCGACGGGGTCGAACGCACGGACGAGCCGCCGGCGCGCTTTTTTTGTCGATCGGCACACGAAGATCTGGTGTATCTCAGAATTCTAAGCTAGGATGGTGTGGTCAGAAAAATCCGCCACCGGGGTAACAGAGGCATGCAGGCAGCAAACCAGAGCAGCTCGAAAGTGAAGCAAGCGCGACGAGACCCGTTGCTCGACACCGTGATCGCCGGCCGATACCGCCTCGAAGCGCGTCTCGGCGAGGGCGGCATGGGGGTCGTGTACCGAGCACGCCACGTGCTGATCGATCGGGTCGTCGCCCTCAAGCTCATCCGGCCCGACCTCCGCAAGGAGACGCACCTGCGCGCCTGGATGGTGCGCGAGGCGCGCGCGGCGAACCGGGTCGACCACGCGCACATCGTGGACATCCACGACGTCGGCGAGACGGAGGACAACGAGCTGTACCTCGTGATGGAGTACCTCGTCGGGACGCCGCTCTCCGGTGAGGTCGCGAAGGGCCCGCTCCCCATCGCCCGCGCCGTCGACATCCTCGAGCAGATGACCGCTGCGCTCGCTCGCGCGCACGATCTCGGGGTCATCCATCGGGACCTCAAGGCCGACAACGTGATGCTCTGCAACCGCGGCGGCCGGAAGGACTTCGTCAAGATCCTCGACTTCGGGCTCGCGGCGCTGACGCGCGACCCGCGCCTCGCGCCGAAGGGCGCGGTGTTTGGTACCCCGGAGTACATGTCGCCGGAGCAGGCGCGCGGGGACGACGCCACCGCGGCGAGCGACCTCTACGCCCTCGGCGTCCTGCTCTACGAGATGCTCACGGGGCGGCTCCCCTTCCGGTCGAGCGACCGGGAGGAGCTGCTCGAGATGCAGCGGACCAAGCCCGCGCCGCGGCCGAGCGATCGCCGCAAGGACGTCCCGCCCGAGGCAGAGGAGATCTGCCTGCAGCTCCTCGAGAAGGACCCCGCCAAGCGCTTCCGGGACGGGCACCACCTGCTCGAGGTGCTCAAGGCCTTCCAGCGGTCCCTCCCCTCGACGACCTGGGAGGTGAAGAGCGGAGAAGCCGCCGAGGCGCCGCCGCCGCCGCCGCCGGCCCGGAGCCCGGGCGTGGTCGAGTGGAGCACCCGCGCGGCGACGTTCGCCCGCGCCGCCTCGCGTGCCTACCCGAACGGCGACGCGCCGGAGGTCATCCTGCGCGCGACCGACAGCATGTGGCAGCTCGCCGCGAAGGCGTCGCACCTCGAAGGCGAGATCGCGACCCACACGAAGCGCCTCGACGAGATCGAGCGGCGCGGTCGCGGGATGCGCGCCGAGATCGGCCGTAAGGTCGAGGATCTGGCGAAGGAGAAGTCGCGCGCGAAGCGCGAGGCGGCCGCCGAGCGAGAGCGCGGCGAGGTGCTCGCGCGCATGCGCGACGACGCGGCCAAGCAGAGCGCGCTGACCGAGGAGCGCATCCGACAGGCCGGCGCCACGGCGTCGCCCACGATGTACCAGGCGGTGGGCGCGGCGCGCGCACGCATGCAGACGCTCGCGCAGATCGAGCGGGACTACGAGCAGCGCGCCCGCGAGCGTGACCAGTACGCGGCTACGATGCGCGGGCGGATGGAGGAGCTGCGAGGGCAGCTCAAGCGCTACAGCGAAGCGCTCGAGTCGGAGCTGCAGGCGAGCCGCGACCGCATCGCCGCCCGGTGCCGCAAGGCGCTGCGCTACGAGCGGGAGTTCTCGGAGGTGTCGCTCACGCTGCTCGGCCACCTCGGGAAGCGACCGGAGTGCCGGGACCTGCTGCGCGAGTTGCAGTCCTCGATGGACGGCGGCCGCGAGACGCCGCCGGCTGCCGGCGAGGGCTCGCCCGCGTCGGGGAGCGCCCCGGCGGCGCCTGACGCCACCCCGGACGCGGGTGAGCGCACGCGCGGCGTGGACGCGGCCGGCCGTGACTACACGCGCCGCGGCGACGCGGCCGCGTTCGCCTGAAGCGCACCGCACGACGAGCGGCGCGCGGAAGACCGCCCGTCAGGGAGCCAGCACCTCGCGCAGCGCCTCGAGCAGCGCGAGGTGCTGCGCTTCGGTGCCGACCGTGATCCGCAGGAAGCGCTCGACGCGCGGCGCGCGAAAATGCCGCACGAGCACGTTGCGCCGCCGGAGCGCGGCGGCGACCTCGCCGGAGTCGTGGTCCGGGTGGCGCGCGAAGACGAAGTTGGCGGCGGACGGGACCACCTCGAAGCCGAGCCCCTCGAGCGCGTCGGTCAGCGCGACCCGGCCCTCGATGACAGCCGCGCGCGTGCGCTCGAAGTACGCCCGATCCTCGACGGCGGCGACGGCGCCGGCGATGGAGAGCCGGTCGAGCGGGTAGGAGTTGAAGCTGTTCTTGACCCGCTCGAGCGCCTCGATGAGCCCGACGTCGCCGACCGCGAAGCCGACGCGGAGCCCCGCGAGCGACCGCGACTTCGAGAGCGTCTGGACGACCAGGAGGTTTGGATAGCGATCGACCAGCGACACGGCTGACTCGCCGCCGAAGTCGATGTACGCCTCGTCGACCACGACGACGCGGTCAGCGTCCTGGCCGAGCAGACGCTCGACCTCCCCGAGGGGTAGGAGCAGCCCGGTCGGCGCGTTCGGGTTGGCGAAGATCACGGCGCCGCCGCTGCGCCGCGACGGGTGGTAGTCGTCGACGCGCAGGTGCCAGCCCGCGTCGACCGGCACCTCCTCGAAGGGCACGCCGTAGAGCGCGCAAAACGAGGGATAGAAGCTGTAGGTGACGTCCGGGAAGAGGAGCGGCGCGTCGTGACGCAACAGCGCCTGGAAGGTGATCGCGAGCACCTCGTCGGAGCCATTGCCCACGAACACCTGCGCGGGCTGCACGCCGAGCTCCTCGGCGAGCGCGGCGCGGAGCGGCTCGGCGCTCGGGTCGGGGTACAAGCGCAGGGCGGCGTCCGCGGCCTGGCGGATGGCCTCGATCGCCCGGGGCGACGGCGGGAACGGGTTTTCGTTCGTGTTGAGCTTCACCAGGCCGGGCGCGCGCGGCTGCTCGCCGGGCACGTAGGGCTTGAGCGAGGCGACGACGGGGCTCCAGTACCGGCTCATGGGCTCCTCGGCGAACGGGCCCGGCGGCGCGCCCTGCGTCCGGGCCGCCGGGCTCGATGGTAGCCGAGGTCGGGCTCGAACCGACACGTCCTCGCGGACACCGGATTTTGAATCCGGCGCGTCTGCCAATTCCGCCACTCGGCCAGCGCCGCCACTATAGCGGAGCCTCGCCCCCACGCACGCCACGCCCGACCCCGCTCCCGCTCCCGCTCCCGCTCCCGCTCCCGCGCCCGCTCCCGCGCCCGCGCCCGCTCCCGCTCCCGCGCCCGCGCCCGCGCCCGCTCCCGTTCCCGATCCCGCTCCCGCGCCCGCTCCCGCTCCCGCTCCCGTGCCCGGAGCGGAGCCCGGGGCCGTTCGTTTTTTGACCTCGACACGCCGGTTGTCGATGGTCGGCCGATGGCAGCAGCGCTACGCCGCGAGCTCGAGGGGACGACCCTGCGCGGAGGCTACCGGCTCGGGCCGCCGATCGGGCGCGGCGGCACGGGCGTCGTGCACGCCGCGACCCGCCTCGGCGACGGCAAGGCGGTGGTCGTCAAGGCGCTGCGCGCGGAGCTGGCGTCCGACGTCGAGCTGCGGCGCCGCCTGCGACGCGAGGGAGAGGTCGCGCGGCGCGTCTTCCATCCGGGCATCGTCCCCGTCCTCGACGAGGGGACGCTCCCGGACAGGTCGCCCTTTCTCGTCCTCGAGGCGATGCGCGGGGAGAGCCTGGCCGCGTTCGTCGGCCGCCGCGGGCTGCTCTCGGAGCCGCAGGCCGCCGCGGTCGGAGCGCGGGTCGCGTCGATCCTGCACAGCGTGCACCGCCGAGGGTACGTGCACCGCGACGTCAAGCCCGAGCACATCCTGCTCGACCGGCGCCCCTCCGGGAACCTCGACGTCTACCTGCTCGACTTCGGGGTGTGCGCCGCGCCGACGGCGCCGCCGGAGGAACGTGAGGCCGAGCGCGCGCGCGTCTTCGGCACCCCGGCCTACTGCTCGCCCGAGCAGGCGAGCGGCGAACCCTACCTCGACGGGCGGGCGGACCTCTTCGCGCTCGGCGTGACGCTCTTCGAGGCGCTCTCGGGCAAGCGGCCCTTCCGCGGCACCACGGTGGACGCGCTGCTCCGCCGCATCCTTCGTGAGGACGCGCCGCGCGTGATGTTGGCGTGCGACCACGTCGGCATCGCGTTCGACGCGGTGGTCGCGACCCTGCTCGCGCGCGACCCGGGACAGCGGTTTCAGTCCGCCCGGTCTGCGATCACCGCGCTCGGGCCCTTCGTCGGGGACCGCGTCGCGGTCGAGCGCGCGATCGCCGCCGAGGTGCTCGTCCGCTCGAGCCTCGCGCAAAGCGCCACCGCGGCCGCCTGAGCCCGCGCCGCGCGCCGCGGTGCAGCTCCTGGCGAGCGCGTTCTGCGGCCGCTTCAGGCTAGCGCCGGCAGAACGCGATGAGGTGCTCGCGCCGCTCGGGACCTCCCGTGTAGTCGGCCCGGAGCTGTGACGCGCTCGCGAGGATGCGCGCCCCGGCCGCGCCAGAGAGCGCATGGAGCTGGCGGTCCGCGGGCACGCGGCGGCCGGCCACCTGGCCGTCGCCCAGCATCCACACGGCGACGCCACCGGGGGTGAGCACCTCCGCGGTCGCGCGCAGCGCCTCGCCGAGCTCGCGATCCCAGCGCGCGAGGTGGTCCTGCGCCTGCGTCTCGTCCGGATCGGCGCTCCCGTCCGCGGGATCCCTGGCCGGCGCCCGCGCGCGCGACACGCCGGGGCTCAGGTTCCGGCGCGCCCCGATCTCGTAGCGCTCGAGCTCCGGTGCGCTCATCCCGAGCCACGAGAGGCGCAGCGCGTGGTGCGCGGCGTAGTCGTAGGTGCCGCCGTAGGGCGGCGAGCTGAGCACGAGCGGCGTGCGGGCGCCCCGCGGGAGCACCGAGCGCAGCCGACGCGCGTCGCCCAAGAAGACCAGCGGCGGCGGCGTGCCTTTCGGAGCGGCGTCTTCGAGCGCCTCCCAGCGCCGCGCGAGCTCGAGCCCGCGCCGCACGAAGAACTCGGTCGGGAGCCCCTTGCGGATGCGCCGCTCGACGCGCTGGCCGGGCGCCTGCGCCGTGTCTGCCGGCACGTGGGAGAACTTGACGACGATGGCGCTGAAGAGCATCTCGAGCGCCTCCCGGTCGGCCTCCTCCGGGACCGCGCGGACCTCCTCGAGCAGACCGGCGAGCTCCTTCAGGACGTGCCCTCGGTAGCGGCGCAGGTGCTCCCGCCGCAGCGGCGCGCGGGCATCGACGCGCGTGCGGATGCGCTCCTCGGAGCGGGCGGCGACGGCGCGCAGCGCCTCGACGAAGCGCCGCCGCTCGGCGTGCGACCGGAGCTCGCACTTGACGCGCGCGAGGCGCAGCGCGAGCGGGTTCAGGTCGACCCCCGCGCTCGCGCGGCCGGCGACGCAGGCCTCGACGAGCACCGTGCCGCTGCCGCAGAAGGGATCGAGCACGCGCTCTTCGGGCGGGCACAAGGCGGGGATGAGCGTCGCCGCGACCGCCGGGTGCAGGCGCGCCGGGTAGCTGTGGAAGCCGTGCGTGAGCGTATCGGGATCGCCCGCACCCGCGGCACGGAGCGCGTCGCCGAGCAGCGCCGCGAGGTCGGCCTCGCCCGTCTCGCGGACCTCGCCGCCGCGGTTCGACAGGGGCGCG
>JAGQJE010000231.1 GCA_020430775.1 Myxococcales bacterium | reverse complement strand
GGCGAAGGCGCCGAAGCCGAGCGCGAGCGCGAGCGCGAGCGCCGGCGAAGGCCCGACGAAGACGAGCCCCGACGCGTCGAAGCGGCCGGCCAAGGCGCGGGCGAAGGCGCGCCGAGCGCGCAAGGGCGAAGCCGGCGCCGCGCGCGCGGACGCGAAGCCCGCGGACGCGAAGCCGGGCAAGACGGGCAAGCCCGCGAAGACGACCAAGACCGCGAAGCGAACCCCGACGGAGGAGCCCTCGTGAAGATCCTCATCACTGGTATCAGCGGCATGCTCGCCCGGGGCGTGGCCGAGCGGCTGATCGCGCGCGGCCACCACGTCCACGGCATCGATCGCCGCCCGTGGCCCGACGCGCCCTCCGGCGTGTCGATGCACCAGGTCGACATCCTGAAGCGCCCGGCGGAGGACGTGTTCCGCACCGCGCGGCCGGACGTGCTCGTCCACATGGCGACCGTCACCCACCTGACGACCGGCATGCGCGAGCGTTACCGCATCAACCTCGGCGGCACGCGACGCTTGTTCGAGTACTGCGACGCCTACGGCGTCAAGCAGGCGGTCTTCGTCGGCCGCCACACCATCTACGGCGCGATGGCCGATTCGCCGCTCTACCACACCGAGGAGGAGCCGCCGCTCGCCGGCGTCGACTTCAAGGAGCTCGCGGACCTCGCGGCGGCGGACCTCTACGCGGGCACCGCGCTGTGGCGCTGGCCGAACATGCGCACCGCGGTGCTGCGGATGTGCTACTTCCTCGGGCCGAGCCGCCGCGGCACCCTCGGGTACTTCCTCTCCGGCCGGCGCGTGCCGCTGGTGATGGGCTTCGATCCCCTCTACCAGTTCATGCACGAGTTCGACGCCGAAGACGCGATCATCAGAACCATCGAGAGCGAGCTGAACGGCGTCTACAACGTCGCCGGCCCAGCGCCGATGCCGCTGTCGATCGTCTGCGAAGCGACGGGCCGCGAGGCCGTGTCCATCCCCGAGCCGCTCTATCCGCTCGCGCTCGGTCGCTTCGGCTTCCCGCGCCTGCCGGCCGGCGCCATCTCGCACATCAAGTACCCTATCGTCATCGACAGCTCGAAGTTCGTGGACGTCACGGGCTTCGAGCCCAAGTACGACGCCAAGGCGACCCTCGAAGGCTTCCGCTGGACGTGACCGCCTCGCCGTGGATGGGTATCATCTCGCGCGCCCGCCACGGTGTCGGTCCAGGACGCCGTACCGAGGGTCGGTCGAGGCGCGCGCCAGGGGGCCCCATGGCAAAGCGACATCACCCGCGCCGCCCGAGCGACCGCGCCACGGTCCCCGGTCCGCGCCCGGACGCAGAGACGATCCCGTCGCCGGACCCCTCGCTCGACCAAGAGACCGACCGGCCGACGCGGCCGGAGACGACCCCGGCGCGCCCGCCCGACACGGAGAACCACGAGGGGCGATGATCTCCGTCGAGCACGCGGACGAAGCGACGTTCGCGGCCCACGTGCTCGAGCGACGAGGGTCGCTCGTCCTCGTGTACTTCTTCGGGCCGGGCTGCCCGAACTGCGAGCGGTTCGCCGAGGCGCTCCCCGCGCTGCTCGCGGAGCTCGAGCGAGAGGCGCGCTCGGCGATGCATCTCGTGAAGGTGGACGCCTACGCCTGCCCGGCGCTCGCCACGCGGTACGCGGTCTTCGGCATCCCCGCGTTCTTTGCGTTTCGTGACGGAAAGAGGCTCGGGCGCATCAGCGAATTCCGCTCTGCGGAATCGTGGCTCGCCGTGATAAGAGGGCTGTTATGAGCGACGACAAGACGACCGACACGCAGAGCTATCTCCACGCGTACCGGGAGAGCATCGACCACCCGCAGGCGTTCTGGCGCGAGAAGGCCAAGCGCCTCACCTGGTTTCACCAGCCGCACGACATCGTCCAGCAAGACATGAAGGCGGTCGACTTCTCCTGGTTCAGCGGCGGCAAGCTGAACGTGACGTACAACTGCGTCGACCGGCACGCCGCGCGCATCCCCGACAAGACGGCGATCATCTGGGCGAAGAACGCCCCTGGCGAGTACGAGCACATCACCTTCGCCCAGCTCAAGCGCGAGGTCTGCCGCGTCGCGAACGTGCTGCTCTCGCTCGGCGTGAAGAAGGGCGACCGCGTCTGCATCTACCTGCCGATGGTCCCCGACCTCGTCTACACGATGCTCGCCTGTGCTCGGCTCGGCGCCATCCACTCCGTCGTCTTCGCCGGCTTCAGCGCGGACGCGCTGCGCAGCCGCATCCTCGACGCGGGCGCCAAGGTGCTGGTCACCGCGAACGAGGGTCTGCGCGGCGACAAGCGCGTGCCGCTCAAGAAGATCGCGGACGACGCCACCGACGGCCTCGACGTGGTCGAGGCGGTCCTCGTCTCCCGCCGCACCGACGCCGACGTCCCCATGCGGCAGGGTCGCGACCTCTGGCTCGACGAGGCGGTCGAGCGACACCGCGGCACCTGCCCCGCCGAGTGGATGAGCTCCGAGGACCCGCTCTTCGTGCTCTACACGTCCGGTTCGACCGGCCGGCCGAAGGGCGTGCTGCACACGACGGCGGGCTACCTGCTCTTCAGCGCGCTCACGCACGAGGACGTGTTCAGCATCCGCCCGGACGACGTGTACTGCTGCGCGGCGGACATCGGCTGGGTGACCGGTCACAGCTACATCGTCTACGGCCCGCTCTGCAACGCGACGACGACGGTGCTCTTCGAGTCGCTGCCGACCTACCCGGACGCGAGTCGGTACTGGCAGATGGTCGACGACCTCGGCGTGACCGTGCTCTACACGTCTCCGACCGCGCTCCGCGCGCTGCTCCGCGAGGGCGACGCGCCCGTCAAGAAGCACAGCCGCAAGTCGCTGCGCGTGCTCGGGTCGGTCGGCGAGCCGATCAACCCGGAGGTGTGGCAGTGGTACTACGACGTCGTCGGCGAGGGCCGCTGCCCGATCGTCGACACGTGGTGGCAGACCGAGACGGGTGGCGTCGCGATCGTCCCGCTGCCCGGCACGACGCCGCTCAAGCCCGGCGCCGCGATGAACCCCTACTACGGCATCGACCCGGTGCTGGTCGACTCGGAAGGGCACGTGCTCGAGGGCAACGACGTCCGCGGAAACCTCTGCCTGCGGAGCGCCTGGCCCGGGATGGCGCGGACGCTCTACGGCGACCACGAGCGCTTCAAGCAGACCTACTACTCGCAGTACCCGGGGCTCTACTTCACGGGGGACGGGTGTCACCGCGACGCCGACGGGCACTACTGGATCACGGGCCGCGTCGACGACGTGCTGAACGTCTCCGGGCATCGCCTCGGCACGGCCGAGATCGAGAGCGCGCTCATCACCCACTCGGCGGTCGCGGAGGCCGCCGTGGTGCCGGTGCCGCACGAGCTCAAGGGGCAGGCCATCTACGCGTACGTCGTGCTGAGCGCCGAGGCCAAGGCCGAGCTGCCGCCGGGCGACGAGGCGCTCAAGGAGCTGATCGGCGCGCTGAAGGAGACCGTCCGCCACCACATCGGGCCCATCGCGACGCCCGAGCGCATCCGCATCGTCGACGGCATGCCCAAGACGCGCTCCGGCAAGATCATGCGACGCATCCTCCGCAAGATCGCCGAGGGCGAGACCGACAAGATCGGCGACGTGAGCACGCTCGCCGATCCGAGCGTCGTCGACGCGCTGCTCGCGGACGCGGGCGGGACGGCGCCCTGCCTGTTGAGCGAGGATTGAGCGGCTCCGCGAGCGGCGCCGGCGCCGGCGCCGGGCGGGGCCGCGAGCGCGGGGACG
>JAGQJE010000036.1 GCA_020430775.1 Myxococcales bacterium | reverse complement strand
CGAACGCCGCACCGCGCGCGGTTCGGGTCGCCGCGCATGCGGCGCGGTGCAGCGCGGGCGTGTGCCGCCGGTGGAGCAGCCGCGCCTCGACCCGCAGCCCGCGGCGCACGGCGCGTCGGCGAGGCAAGTCGAGCGCGTACCGGACGACTATCGCGTCGCGGGCGGCGAGCGTGCGGTCGTAGAGCGGTGCGTTGAAGCGCTCGACGAAGTGCCGCTCTTCCGGAACGCCTGCCGCGTCCGCGAGCACCGAGCGGAACCTGAACGCGCTCGGGTCGAAGGTCGCTGCGCGCCGATACGCGACCCCCGACTGAGCGACCGGCCGCCCCGCGATATCGCGGACACGCACCTCGATCCAGGTGTCGCCGAGGTCCCTCGTGCCGCCGGGGAAGCGATGCCCCGTGCGCTCGTTGCGAACCACGACGTCGAGCTCGACCGAGGCGCCGGGCGCGATCGGCGCGCCGTCCGCCGGGAGGAAGAGATCACCGTCGACGCGTGCCGCGGCGATGTCGACGCGCGCGGCGCCAACGAGGCTCGCGCGCTCGGCCGCCATCTGCTCGGGGTCGTCGAGCGCCGCCGCGAGGCTCGTGTGGCTGCCCGCCCAGCGGTGGGACGCGAGGTCGCCGTCGCTCGCTGCCATGTCGCCACGCGGCGCGGGCCGAGGTGGCATGTGGCAGGTCTGGCAGGTCGCGCGACCTGCGGACGCAGCAGCGTCACCTACGGTGTCGAGGCGTGCAGCGTCAGAGCCCGCGTGCGGCGACGCCCGCCACGCGCCGAGGTCGTCGATGCCGACGATCCGGTGTGGGTTGCCGGTGTCGGGTCCGAGGAAGGAGCGGTGGCAGCTCCCGCAGAGCGCGCCGGTGCGCAGCGCGTCGGACGCGACCCGCGCGCGGTGAGCGGCGATGCTGTCGGGGTCTGCGGGATCCGGCAACGGGATCGGCGCGGTGCTGAGCGTGTAGCTGCCGTTGCCGTCGGGTCGGACGGAGCGGATGCTGTGGCAGACCCCGCAGGTGATGCCGGCGTGCGAGAGCGGGTCGTCCGGTGCGACCACCTCGTGATCCATCTTGCCGGTCAGCAAGAGCCAGGGCTCGTGGCAGCCGGCGCAGAACCGGCTCGCGCGAGGGCCTTGCTCGGCGCGAAAGCGATCGACGGCGACGCGGTACCACGGGTTGTTGAACGAGGCGTGCGCGTGCGCCGACGCAGACCACTGGTGGCCGGCGTCCGCGTGACACTGGATGCATCGCGCAGTGTCGGCGAGGTCGGCGATGGTGGCGGGGTCGGTCGGTCCCTCGACGCGCACCTCGGACGGCGCGAAGGGGCCGGGCCCGGTCGGCAGCGACGCCACGAGCGGCGTGACGTGTGGCGCGGCCGCCGAGCCCACTGGCGCCCCGCTCGCGCCGCGGCCGCCCGAGGCGCCGACGCGCGCTTCACGGAGCGCGACGACGACGACGCCAGCAGCGATCGCGGCCAGCGCGATCGCGCTGATGCCGCCCCAAGTCCATCTGCGTTTGCCCCCGCCCACCATGACAGCCTGCACCCACAGACGCGCCACGGGCGACAAAGTTCTCAGGGAGTCACTTCAGGGCGGCGAGCGTCGCGGCGGTGACCTCCGCAGGGGCGAGCGCCTTGCCTCCATGGTCGCGGAGGAACGCCTCGACCGAGGCGCGGCCTTCCACGGGTACGAGGTCCGCGCCCATGGGTCCCAGCACGTCCGAGCCCTCGACCAGGGTGAGACGTGAGAGCGGCGCGAGCTCGCTGGTGTAGTACTCCGTGAGGCGCGCATGGTCTGCGCCGCGGTCTTCGTGGCTCGCGCGCCACCGGAGCAAGCACTTCGGCGTGTCGAAGCGGACGGTCTGCCCGCTGGGCGTGACCGTGTCACCCCCCCAGCCCTTCGACAGCGAGAGCAACATGCCGCACTCGGCGCAGCGCGCGTTCGCGTCGCTCCCCTGCGGTCGCGAGCACCCAAGCGCCGCCGTCGTGAGGGCGAGGCCGAGCCCGAGCGTGAGCGCCAAGGCGCGGCCGGTGCGGCGCAGCGCTCGAGCGATGCCAGGGGTGGCGGCGGGCGTTGCAGCATTGGAGCGTGGCGTTGTCATGGTCCGGTGGGCGTTCAGCCGGTGAAGAGGGAGGCGCCGCCGCTCGCGACGTAGTAGCGGGCGACCGGAAAGACACAGAGCGCCACGAGGGCGAGCCAGGCGACGGCCGTCGCGCGTCCGAGCGCGCGCGAGAGATCGTCGGCGACCGCGGGCTCGTCGACGCGGCGGCGGCAGCGCGCGACCAGCGCGAGCGAGAGCCCGAGCGCCGAGCCGGCCAGCCAGGCCCCGAGCAGCGGCCAGCCGATGCCGCCCGCGTCGGCGTGCAGGAGGCAGAACGGGCACAGGTGCCGCGGGGTGCCATAGACGTAGGGCGCGACGTAGCCGAGGACCGCGGGGACCGTGGCGACGGCGGCGCCCGCCGACGCCGCTGCGGTGAGGTAGGAGCGCGTCGCGGTCGGGCGTCTGCGCGTGAGGAGCGCCGAGGCGGCCGCGGCCAGACCGAGGGCGAGCGCGACGCCGAAGGCGAGGAACCGCGGGCCTCCGGACGCCCCGAACACGTGGCCGACACCCGGGTCGAGCGAGCTCGAGCAGCACGACGCGACCGCGCTGAGGTCGAGCTGCGCGAAGAAGGTCCACGTCAGCCCGAGATCGAGCCAGAGCAGCGGCGCGAGGGCGAAGGTCGCCGCGAGCTTGTCGCGCGTCAGGGTCGGCCGCAGCAGGCGTAGGTCGAGGCGGTGTACGACCAGCCACAGCGCGCAGGCGACCGTGGCGACGGCGCTCGTGCCGAGGGCCGCGAAGCCCGCGCGCGTCGAGCTGAACACCCCCCAGGCGCACATCGCGCCGCGGATGGAGTCGCTGAGGCCGTCGGCGGCGAGGACCGTGAGCACCAGGCCCAGCGCGGCGATGGCGAGCGCTACCTGCACGAGGCTCGCGACCAGCTCCGCCTGCCGCTCGTTGGCGATCTGCGCCTCGGAGGCTCCCGCGTCGCCCGGCGCCTGCCCGCGTCGCTCGGAGTCGCTGCGCAGCACGCGCCACGCTACGCGCAGCGCCGCCGTCACGAGCAGCGCCGCGGCGAGCCCGCTCATCAAGCGGGCGAGCACGAGCGGGTGGAGCACAGGCGCGAGCATCGAGCCGCCTCGTTTTGCGGCCTCGGACACCGCGCGTCAACGCCCGCGGGGAGCCCAGCGCAGGCCACCGCGGGGCCGGCGGTCTGGCCGACCGCGTGCTCCGCGGTGACCGTCGTCAGCGGACTGTCGACGAGCGTTCAGGCCTCACGGCAGAGCACGAACCAGTTGTTCAGCTCTTTGCCGGCCTTGGTGGCCCGGCCGATCGACACGTGCTTCGAGACGCCCCGCATCACGTCTTCCATGCCGTTGTAGACGACGACGGAGAGGCGCTGCGAGTTGGTGAGGATCTTCGGCCACGCCTCCGGCTTGCGGGGCGGGACGCGGCGGTAGTCGATGACGACCTCGCCGTCGCGCGTGTACGGGAGCGCGACGAAATACCCTGGCCCGACGAAGGTCTCGAGGAACCAGCTATTGCGGTTGTAGCCCCAGAGTTCGCCTTTGCTGGCGTCGTCGCCGTCCGGTCGCACGAAGACCTTGGCGAAGTGGGTGAAGATGCCGAGCGAGTTCTTCCCGTAGTGGACGACCTCCGTCATCGGCGCCTGGTCGGCGGGGACGAAGTAGTCGAGGTCGAGCGGGAGGAAGCCGCTGGCCGCGTCGAAGAGGCGGCGCTGATGCGCTTTGCCGAGGGAGCGGACCTCTGCGAGGCGGGTCTCGGGGTCGAGAGCGTCGAGGTGCGAGGAGATCGCCTGGATGTCCGGAGAGTCGTTCGAGAGCAGCTCGCGCAGTTGCGTCATGGTGGGTCCTGGGCTGTGGCTCCGGGCGGTGAGCGTCCCGGGCGGAGAGGGTTCGGCGCAGGCCGGAAGCCTGACGCAAGCAGAGCGTGGGGCCAGGGAAAGACGCTGACCAGCTCAAAATCGGCCGATCGTACGAAATTGACGGCGCAGCGGGGCGCGCCCGGTCACCGGACGCGGCGGTGCCCGTGGATGCCGTGCAGGCGCGTCGTGTCGACGCGGAGCGAGAGCACGAGCGTGAAGAGCCTGCGCGCGGTTTTCATGTCGAGCTCGAGCTCGCGGCACGCGCGCTTGACGGCGCGGCCGCCGCGGTCGTGGGTGACCTTCTTCGCCATGTCGAGCGCCTCGATGCGGGCGAGCCCGCCGCCCGCCTGGTCCGTGCGCGCGAGCTGGCGGACGATGTCGACGTACTCTCGGATGGGGGCCGCGAGCAGGTCGTGCGGGATCGTGATCGTCGCCAGCGCGGCGTCGCCCTCGCCGCGGACGTCCAGCTCCACACGCTGCTCCGTCAGCCCGACCAGGATCTTCCGCACATCGGGGCGAATCACGAGCGTCGTCGGGTCCGTGAGCTCGCGGATCGCCGCGTCCCACTCCGTCTGGCGGTCCGGGCTCGCGGCCGCCCAGGTCTCCTCATCGATCGCCACGTCCAGCGTAGACATCGGCGCAGCGTAACAGCGAGCCATACGACCGGCGACCGAGTCGGACGGCCAGCCCGGAGACCCAGTCCTCCGAGAGTAGATCGGCTCCCCGCATCGGCCCTCCGAGAGTAGACCGGCTCCTCGCGCGGCCGCTCCCGTCCCCGTCCCCGCTCCCGCCCCAGCGGGTGAGTAGCCGGCGGCGTCCATGGAGGATAAGGTCTTCCGGTGCCCGAGCCCGCCCCGATCGAGCGCGCCCGTGTCGTCTACCGCTGGGATCTCGACAAGACGTACCTGCGCACCGACTTCGACACGGTGCGCGATCTCGTGCGGACGGCGTTCGAGCCGCCCGCCCGCAAGCGCACCGTGCCTGGCGCCGGGGCCCTCCTCCGCGAGCTGCGACAGACCGGCCCCGCGGCGGTGTTCATCTTGTCCGGTAGCCCCGAGCAGATGCGCCGCGTGCTCGAGGCGAAGCTGCGCCTCGACGGCATCCGGTGGGACGCGTTCACCCTGAAGCCGAGCCTCGAGAACCTCCTGCGGGGTCGCCTGCGCTTCCTGCGCGACCAGGTCTCGTACAAGCTGACCGCGTTGCTCGAGTCGAGGACGCGCGCCGCGCCCGATACGCGCGAGGTGCTCTTCGGCGACGACGCGGAGGCCGACGCGTTCATCTACTCGCTCTACGCGGACCTCTGCGCCGGGCGGGTCGACAACGAGACCCTCATGGAGGTGCTCCGGCGCGCGCGCGTCTATGAGGAGGACATCCCGCACATCGTGCGCGTCGCGGCCCGCGTGCCCCGGAGCGACGCGGTGCGCCGCATCCACATCCACCTCGACCGCATGTCGATGCCGCACCAGTTCGACGAGCTCGGGCCCCGGGTCGTGCCCTTCTACAACTACTTTCAGCCCGCGCTCGTCCTGCTGGAGGGTGGCTTCCTCGACGCGGACGCCGTCCTCCGCGTCGGCGCCGAGATCGTGATCGGCAAGGGGTTCAACCCGGACGCGCTCGCGGCGAGCTTTGCGGACCTCGCGCGGCGGCGTCTGATCGGTCCGCGGTCCGCCGGCGCCCTGGTCGACGCGGTCGCGGCGATGGACACGCGCGGGCTCGGCCAGGCGGCGGAGGCGCTGCGTCGCTTCGCCCGCGCCGTCGAGCGGGGTGCCCCGGACCTCGACGAGCCGGTGCCGGTCGGGGTGCCGCCGATCGACTATGCGGCGCTCTTCGCCCGCGACCGCGAGCGCGCACACGCGGGCAAGCGGCGCGCGATGTGGCGCAGCGGCTGACCTCCTCGCGCGCTCCGGCGCGTCAGCCCCCGAGCCCCGCGATCGCCTCCGCGGCCAGCTCGCCGATCGTGGCGCTGTCGCCCTCGTCCCCGCCGTCGAGCTCCGCGATGCGGTCGTCGTCCTCGAGTGGGCGCAACAGCTCGATCGCGGCCGGCTCCCCGAGGTGCAGGAGCGCCTCGATCGCCGCGGCGACGACGTCGGACTCCTCGTGCTCGGTGAACCCCCCGATGAGGGAGAGGGCGCTCGGTTCGCCGATCTCGGCGAGCACCCAGGGCAGCTCCGCCATCGCCGGGCCGCCGCGCCCGTCGTCGAGCGCGCGCTCGACGGCGCGCGCGACCTCGGCGTAGCGCTCGTAGCCGACGTCGAGCAACGCCTCGCCCGCGACGACGCGGACCTGCGGGTCGTCGTCATCGAGGATGGCGATCAGCGCGTCGGCCATCTCGGGCCCCTCGACCTGCGCACACAGGTCGGCGAGGCGCTCGAGGCGCATCGAGCCTTCTTCCCGGTCGTCGAGCGCCTGCGCCTCGTCGACCGCGGCCGTGAGCAGCGCGACCAACGCGCCGTGCGCGCCTTCGTCGAAGAGGGCTTGCTCCGCAGCCCGCAGGCGGCGGTCGGCGTCGAAGATGGCGTCGAGATGGCGGCGCAGAGACATCGCAGAGGCTCCTTGCAGGGTGCGTCCGGAGACGACGCGACGGAGGATAGTCCACGGCTCGGCGCCGCGCTCACCCGCACGCCGACGCAGCCGGCGCAGAGCGTCAGCGACCGCGCTGGTGGGCCTTGAGCTTACCGTCGAGCCGCACGAGCTGCCCCTCGAGGTAGGCGTTGCCCGGCTCGGCGTCACACGCCTCTTTCATGTAGCCCCACGCACCGCCCCAGTCGCCGAGGCGAGCGCACTCGACGGCCTCGCGGTACAAGTCTTTCGCGCGGGTCGACTGGATGGGGATGGCGCGCTTTCGGACGACCTGCTTCGGCGCGATCGCACGCTCGCGCGCGTCGGCGCTCAAGCGGAGCGTTCCCTTCGCGAGCATGGCGTCGTACGCGCTGCGCGCGGCGGGCTCGGCGAGCACCGACACGGCCTCGCTCCCGCGCCGGTAGATCGCGTTCGCGCGTGCCCGCTTGTCCTCCGACGCGCCGGCATACCGGTCTGGGTGGTACTTGCGCGCGAATCGCCGGAACGCGCTGCGGATCTCGTCGACCTCGGCGTCACGCGAGACGCCGAGCAGCGTGTAGTAGTCGAGCCGGTCGAGCGGGTCCCGATCGGTGCGCTGGCCGTTGACGGGCGCGCCCCGACGCTCCGGGTGCCCGCGCCTGCCGTCGCCTCGGGTCGCCATGATGACCCCTCTAGCGCTCCGCGAACGCCTGGTCGTGGCGCGCCTTCATGTCGGCGACCTCTGCTTCGTCGAAGCCACCGAGGAGGTTGATCTGGATGCGCTGCTCCTGGCCGGTGTCGGCGTCGACGGCCCGCACGTGCAGCACGCCGCTCGCGTCGAGCATGAAGGTGACCTCGATGCGGACCGAGCCTCGGCGCCCCGGTCGCAGCTCCGACAGCTCGAGGTCGCCGAGGTATTGGTTCTCGGCGAACGCGCGCGACTCGCCCTGACAGACGCGCACGATGACCGTCGGCTGATCGTCGCGCGCCGTCGTGAAGAGGCGGGTCTGCTCGACGGGGATCGGCGTCAGCCGGCCAATGATGCGCTGCGTGAACCCGCCGGCCGTCTCGATGCCGAGCGAGTGCGGCGTGACGTCCATGAGCAGCGGCGCGTTCATGCGGCCCATGTTGATCACGGGCTGGCTCAGCTCGTCGGGCGGCGCGAGCGACGTGGCCGCGTCGTCCGCCACGCTGAAGCGCTCGAGCTCGCGCTCGATCGAGGCGGCGTCGAAGGTGCGGTCGCTCGAGCGTCGGCCGATGATCTCACCGGCCGGCCCGTCTGCGCGGATGTCGGCGTCGTCGTCGTCGAGCGGCAGCGGCAGCAGGTCGTCGCTCGAGCCCCGCAGGTCGGGGGCCTTGGCGGCGACGCGTTCGTCGTCGAGCGGGATGGCGATGAAGTCCTCGCCCGCGTCGTCGAGCTCGAGCTCGAGCTCGAGCCCCGAGCGGCGAGCGGGTACCGATGGCGGGGCGCCTTTCGACGGCCTCCACGGCGAGGCTTCGTCCTGGGCGAGCGCGGCCTCGAGCTCATCGGGCGTGTTCGTCACGGTCGCGTCGTCGTCGAAGTACGCCACCGTGAGGAGCTGCCCCGGGCCTTCCCCGATTGCGTCTGGGAGCTCCGGCAGGTCCGGCACCGGGGGCGGCGCGGTTGGCGGCTGCCGCCGCGGCGCCTTGTCGGCGCGAGAAGGCGTCGGCGCGAAGGCCGGCTGCCGCGGCAAGCTGGCCGCTCGCTGCTGCTCCGCTTCGCGGGCGCTGCGGAGCTCTTCAGGGCTCGGCGTCGCGATCTGCAGGCGCGTCGGCGGGGCGGAGTCTGTCCACCCCGCGATGGAGTAGCCGTGGATGGCGGCGCCGTGGGCGACGACGAGGTCCGGGTCGATGTCGGTCCGCGGCTCGGCGTCGAAGTAGTGCGCGACCATCTCGCGCACGAGGTGCAGCCGTGTCGAACCGCCGACGAGGATGACCGTGTCGATGTCCTTCGCCTTGAGGTTGGGCTCGCGCAGCGCGGCCTGGATGGTGTCGAAGGTGCGCGTGATCGTCGGGAGGATCAGCTCGTTGAGCTGGTCGCGCGTGATGGAGAAGTCGAGGTCGAGCGGCCTGCCGTCGCCGTCGTAGGCCAGCTCCTCGATCGCGAGCTTGACCTCGGGCTTCTGCCACAGGGAGCACTTCGCCCACTCGGCGGCGGCGCGCACCCGCTCGAAGGCTTGCAGGTCGTTGCGCGGGTCCCAGCCGTGCTTGTCGGCGAACTGGGTCGCCATCGCCTCGGCGACGAGCAGGTCGATGTCGTCGCCGCCGAGGAAGCTGTCGCCGGCGGTCGAGACGACCTCGACGACGTCGCCCTCCATCTCGAGCAGGGTGAAGTCGAACGTGCCGCCGCCGAGGTCGTACACCGCGACGCGCGCGGCGTGGTCCTGGCCGCAGCCGTACGCGACCGCGGCGGCGGTCGGCTCGTTGATGATGCGGGCGACGTCGAGCCCGGCGACCTGCCCGGCCGCCTTGGTGGCGCTGCGCTGCAGCTCGTTGAAGTTGGCCGGGACGGTGATGACGGCGCGGTTGCAGGGCTGGTCGAGGAGGCGCTCGGCGATGCGCCGCACCTCGCGGAGAACGAACGCGCTGATCTCGGTCAGCGTGTAGGTCTCCTCCCGGACCTTGACGACGACGCCGCCGTTCATGCCCTCGACGAGCTCGAACGCGAACCGCTCCTGGGCGCGCTTGACCTCGGGCGAGCGGAACGGCCGCCCGATGAGGCGCTTGACGGAGTAGACGGTGTTCGTCGCGTCGATGAGCCGCCGCTCTCGCGCCTCCTCCCCGACGACGACGCGGCCGTCTTCGGTGAACGACACGACGGACGGGACGAGGCGGTGGCCCGCTTGATCGCTCAGCACTCGCGCCTGGCTGCCGTCCGCGACGGCGACGACCGAGTTGGTGGTCCCGAGATCGATTCCTAAGACGAGCTCGCTCATTCGGCTTCCTTCACGGAGGTAGCGTGTCGCTCCGCGGGACACGCACGCTCGACGCCCGCGAGCCGGGGTATCCGATGCATTCGCACGCGACGGTGGATCTTGACAGACAGGGGGCCGGTATAGCAACAGCCCCGCGCCCGGCTTTCGAGCGAGGACTCGGGTCTGTCGCCCCCGTGGCGCGCCTGCTCTGCAGGGTCAGAGGCTCACGCGGACGAGGACGAACTTGTTGTTGAAGCGTTCATCGGTGAGCACCTCGAGGCGGCGCGCGCCGACGAGCGTGCGGAAGCTGTTCAGCCGGGTGTGCTCGAGCACGACGAACGCGGTCTCGCCCCGGTGCGTGTCCATCCACGCGCGGATGGCCTTGTTGTCGAGCGCCTGAAACGCGTAGACGCGGTTTCCGGTGTAGTAGTTCTCGCCCTTCCAGTTCATCTGCCAGGCGAGCAGCGGCTGATCGGGGCCCTCCCGCAGATCGTAGTAGCGCCCGACGAGCTCGCGCTGGCTCCAGTGGGGCGACAGGTCGATGAGGTAGACGTCGAGCGACCACGCGCAGAAGACGAGCGCGAGCCCGAGCGCGGCGCGGGCCACCATCGGCCGGGCGCGGCGGAAAGCCGCGAGGGCGAACACGCTCGTCGACACGACGGCGAACCCCGTGAGGATGGGCCGGTAGTCGAACTGCGAGGGCCAGGGGCGGTCGTACTTGTAGACGAAGAGGTCGATGAGGCGCTCGTAGCCCTCCGGTCGAACGGCCGTCGCCCAGCTCAGGTCGCGACCGACGAACGCGGCGAGGGCCGCCCCACACGCGACGGCGAAGCCGACGCCGGCCATCGCTGTCGCCGAGCCCGCCGACCCAGCCTCGGCGGCAGGCGACGCCGCGGGCCCGTCCGACGCCGCCGGGACCCAGAGCGCGCGCGCGCTGAGCGCCAGCAGCGCGACGCCGGCGGCGACCACGACCAGCGCGAGCGGCATTGGCCAAGCGTGCTCGAAGACCCAGCGGTGCAGCGCCTCGTCCGAGACGCCGGCGGGGATGACGCCCCGGAGGTTGCCGTAGGCGCCGCCGACCCCGAGGACCGCGAGCAGGGCGCCGCCGCCGGCGAGCGCCGTCGCGCGGTGCCTGCCCGGTGCGCCCCAGAGCCGGTCGAGCACGAGCCCGGCGGCGATGGCGAGCGGCGGGACCGCCGGGAAGATGTAGTGGTGGAACTTGGTCATCATCGCGCTGAAGAGCGTGAAGGTGCCGATGAACCACACCGCCGCGAACCGGAGCGTCCGCTGGGCGGCGTCTTCGGGCTCGGGCTCGGGCGGACCGGCGGAGCTCGCGGCGCGGGTCGAACGCACGCTCCACCACCACCACAGCCCGAGGCCGGCGGCCGGGAGCAGGGCGACCCACGGGAAGGTCGCGTAGCCGAGCTGCTCGATGAAGTAACCGATGGTGCCCTTGTCGCCGTGGACGCCCTCGGCGAGCCGCGCGAGGTGGTCGTGCACGAGCAGGCGGTTCGTGAACGCGGGCCCGTGGCGGATATACATGGCGACGTACCAGGGCATCCCGCCGACCAGTACGACGAGCGTCCCCCACGCGACGCGGAGCCGGCCCTCCGCCAGCTCGACCCAGCGCCCGGAGGCGACCAGGTACAGGAGCGCTACCAGCCCCGGCAGCAGCACGCCCGGCAGGCCCTTCGCCATCAGGCCGAGGGCGCAGAACAGGTAGAACGCGTACATGTAGAGCGCCTGTTTGCGGCGCTCCCGACGCAGCTCGAAGACGAGCACGAGGAAGCCGGCGAGCCACAGCCCGGCCTGCGTGATCGGCTGCGCCAGCGCGTGCCGGTCGAAGGGGAGCACGTCGCGGAGGGCGGCGTTGCCGGGGACGTCACCGTTGCCGGCCGAGCCGAGCAGGAAGTGGTCGCCGTGCAGCGACCACGTGAACCCGGGCAGCAGCGTGAGGTTGCGCGAGGCGAGGTAGAGCACCTGCGGGAGCACGATCGCGCCGAGCAGCGCGATCACGAGGTGCTGAGACGACAGCTCCGCTGCGCCCACCCGGACCAAGGGGGCGCGGCGGCCGGGCGCGGTCTCGAACGCGAGCAGCAGGCAGCAGAGCGCGATCGTCATCGTCGCGACGAGCGGCATGTCGGTGATGGCCTGGTGCGCGAGCAGGAAGAAGTGCGGCATCGTGGCGAGCACGAGCGCCGCGAGCGCACCGGCGCGGGGGCCGCGGACGCGGCGCACCGTGTGGTAGACGACGACGACCGCCAGCAGGCTGAGCGACACGGAGGGTAGCCGGACCGCCCACTCGCTGTGGACCATGTGGGCGTCGGGGCGGAAGTCGACCCCGAACGCCGCCATCGAGAGCGCCTCGAGCCAGAACGTCAGGATGGGCTTCGACCAGAACCACCCGTCCTGCGCCCACCACAGGCTGATCCAGTCGTCGCGGGAGAGGATCTCACGTGACACCTCGCCGTAGTGCGTCTCCCACGGGTCCCACAGGCCGTAGGTGCCGAGCAGCGGGAGATAGAGCAGCCCGACCACGACGAAGACGAGCAGGCCGGGGCGCCGAGCGGCGCTCGGCAGCAGGAGCGCGAGCGCGACGGCGATGGTGTAGGGCAGGGCCGGGTAGCCGCCGAGGCCCGCCCCTAGCGCGAGGGCGACCAGCGCGACCGGCGCGGTCGTCGTCGGGGCGGCCCAGCGCGGCTCGCCCGGGAGCGGCGCGACGCAGGGCAGCCACGGCTCGCCAGGAGGCCTCCGAAAGAGCGCCCGGATGTCCAGCAGCCGGAGCGCGCCGAGCAGGCCGAGCAGCGCCGCCGCGAGCAAAGGAGCCCCCAGCAGCGGCGCGAAGGGCAGGTGCCCCGGCCGCGCCATGATGAGGAAGAGCGCCCCGAGCCCGACGAGCAGCAGCGCCCACCCGATCGCGACGCTCGACGGCCCGCGCGGCGCGACGAAGGCGCCGTCTCGCGGCGGAGGCGGGCTCGGGGTGGACGGGCTCGGCGGGTCGGTAGAGAGGCTCGGCGGCACAGATGAACCAGCGGCAGCGCGCGGGACCATAGCACCGCCTGCCGAAGCGCTCCGAGGTGCACGGTGCTCGGTGCTCGGTCGCCGGTCGTCCGACGGCCTGCTAGTACCTCCCCACCGGCGCCGCGCGCGTGTCGCCGGCCGGCCTTCAAGGAAGTCGATGACCTCTTCTCGCGAGATCCGCAGCGCGTTCCTCGAGTACTTCGCCGAGCGCGGTCACGAGCGGCTGCCCTCGGGCCCGCTGGTCCCTCCGAACGACCCGACGCTCATGTTCGCGAACGCGGGCATGGTGCAGTTCAAAGACGTCTTCACCGGCAAGGACCAGCGCCCGTACGTCCGGGCCACGACCTCGCAAAAGTGCATTCGCATCAGCGGGAAGCACAACGATCTCGAAAACGTCGGCGTCACCGCGCGCCACCACACCTTCTTCGAGATGCTCGGCAACTTCTCGTTCGGGGACTACTTCAAGCCCGACGCAATCCGCTACGCGTGGGAGCTTTTCATCGACGTGCTCGGCCTGGACCCCGCGCGCATGGTCGTGACGGTCTTCGGCGGCGAGGACGGCCTCGCACCGGCGGACGTCGAGGCGGAGCACATCTGGCGCGAGGTCACCGGCTTCGGGCCGGAGCGCATCATCCGCTGCGGCGCGAAGGACAACTTCTGGCAGATGGGCGACACGGGCCCCTGCGGCCCGTGCTCCGAGATCCACTACTGCCTCGGCGTCGACGACGTCGACCCGCGGACCTTCGGCGAGGAGCCCGACGCGGACGGGCGCGGGTGGTTCGAGCTCTGGAACCTCGTGTTCATGCAGTTCGATCGTGGCGCGGACGGGACGCTGACGCCGCTGCCGGCGCCGTCGATCGACACGGGCGCCGGCCTCGAGCGCCTCGCGGTCGTCCAGCAAGGCGTGCTCAGCAACTACGACACCGATCTGCTCCGCCCGCTGGTCGACCTCGCCGCGGAGCTGAGCGGCAAGACCTACCGCCGCTCGCCGAGCGAGGACGACGTCAGCATGCGCGTCATCGCGGACCACGCGCGCACGACCGCGTTCCTCATCTCGGAGGGCATCTTCCCGGACCGGGACGGGCGCCCCTACGTGCTCCGCCGCGTGATGCGCCGCGCGATCCGCCACGGGCACCGGCTCGGCATCGAGGAGCCGTTTCTGCACCGGTGCGCGCTGCGGGTGGTCGACTCGATGGGCGACGTCTATCCGCAGCTCATGGAGCACCAGGCGCTCATCGCCGACATCACCCGCCAGGAAGAGGAGCGCTTCCGCCGGACGCTCGAGCGCGGCCTCTCGCTGCTCGACGACAACAGCGACTGGCGCGAGGCGAGCGGGCGCCGGCAGCTCCCGGGCGCCGTGGCGTTCAAGCTCTACGACACCTTCGGCTTCCCGCTCGACCTGCAAGAGGTCATCGGCCGCGAGCGGGACTTCGACATCGACCACGCCGGCTTCGACGCGGAGCTCGAGGCGGCGCGCGCGCGCAGCCAGGGCTCGAAGGTCGGCAGCGAGGCCGTCTCGGACGCGTACCACCCCATCGCGCAGCGGCTCGGCCCGGTCCGCTTCCTCGGCTACGAGCGCGAGCGCGCCGCGTCGAGCGTGGCGACCTTGCTCGTCGGGCGCGCCGAGGTCGACGCGCTGCGGCCGGGCGAGCGGGGCGAGGTGATCGTCCCCGAGACACCGTTCTACGGAGAGCAGGGCGGGCAGGTCGGCGACCGCGGCGAGCTGCGGACAGCGTCGGGCGCGCGCTTCGTGGTGACCGACTGCCAAAAGCCCGTCGAGGGTCTCGTCGTGCACCGCGGCACGCTCGTCGAGGGTGCGCTCCGCCGAGGCGAGCCGGTCGAGCTCGAGGTCGACCACGCGCGGCGCCAGGCCACGCGGCGAAACCACAGCGCGACGCACCTGCTCCACTGGGCGCTGCGCCAGGTCGTCGGCCCGACCGCCGCGCAGAAGGGCTCGCTCGTCGGGCCCGATCGCCTCCGCTTCGACTACAGCGCGACCCGCCCGCTCGAGCCCGCGGAGGTCGCCCGCATCGAAGACCTCGTCAACGGCGCGGTGCTCGACAACACGGAGATCGTCACCGAGGTGAAGTCGATGGACGAGGCGAAGGCGGCCGGAGCGATCGGCATCTTCGAGGAGAAGTACGGCGACGTCGTGCGCATGCTGCGCATCGGGCCGTCGCTCGAGCTCTGCGGCGGGACGCACGCGGCGCGCACGGGCGACATCGGGCTCTTCACCGTCCTGTCCGAGAGCGGGCTCGCCGCCGGGGTGCGCCGTATCGAGGCGACGACCGGCCTGCGGTCCCTCGCACGCCTGCGGGAGCTGTCCGGGAAGCTCGACGAGGCCGCCGCCGCGCTCAAGACGACCCCGGCGCAGGTCGCGGAGCGGGCGGCGCGGCTCGTCGACAAGGAGCGGGACCTGCACCGCGAGGTCGACCGCCTGAACCGCTCGCTGATGGCCGGCGGCAGCGGCGACCTCACGGCGAACGCGCGACAGGGCGACGGTGTGCGCGTGCTCGGCGCGGCCGTCGGCATCGGCGACCCAAAGGCGCTCCGCGAGCTCGCGGACGGCCTGCGCGACAAGCTCGCCCCGGCGGTCGTGCTGCTCGGCGCGCCGAGCCAGGACGGCAAGAAGGCGCTGCTCGTGTGCACCGTGTCGAAGGAGCTCACCAAGCGCTACCGAGCGGGCGACGTGGTCAAGCGCGCTGCCGGGATCGTCGGCGGCGGCGGCGGCGGCCGGCCGGACTTCGCGCAGGCCGGCGGCTCCGATCCGTCGAAGCTCGACGCCGCCGTCGCGTCCGTCTACGAGCTGCTCGAGCGATGACGACGGGGCGCGCGCTGCCGTCGACGCGCGGGCGGCCCGGCTCGGGTGCGGGCGAGGGTGGCCGGTGACCCTCGGCAAGACCGCCCTCAGCTACGCGGCCGCGGCCTATCTCGGGGCGCAGCGGGGACCGCTCAGCCGCGCGAGCGCGCGCGCACGGCACGTGCTCCGGCGCGCGGCGCGCGTCCGCCGGCGGGCGACCTTCTTCTTCGGCGCCCACGACCCCTACAGCTTCCTCCTCGCGCAGGCGCTGCCCCGGGTCGTCGAGCGCTTCGAGCTGCAGGTCGAGCTCGTCCCCGTGCCGCGGCCCGCGGCCGACGTCGACCCGGAGCCTGCGCTCGCGGCGGCGTACGCTCTCACGGACGCGCCGCGCCTCGCGCGCTTGTACGGCCTCGCCTTTCCAGAGGGGGCGAGCGCCCCGACCGACGCGCACGTGCGGCTCGCGTCCGCCGTGCTCTCCTCCGAACCCTCGACAGCGAGCGACCTCGAACCGCTCGCGCTCGCGAAGACGCTCGGACGCGCGGTGTTCGAAGCGGACGACGCCCGGCTCGAAGCGCTCGCCGCCGCCTACGGCGCGCAGACCGAGGGGGTCGAGGAGCGGCTCGAGCGGGGCTACGCGCGGCTGCGCAAGGCGGGGCACTACCTGCCGGGCGTCGTCGCCTACGCGGGGTGTACGTACTGGGGCGTCGACCGGCTCGGACACCTCATCGCAGACCTCGCGGCGGAGGAGGGCGCGCTCGAAACGGGCGACCTTCTCACCCCGACCGGCGCCGTCGAGCCCGCGCTCGCCGCCGTGCGCCCGGGACCCGACGGCCGTTGGCCGCTCGAGTGCTTCGTCTCGTTCCGCAGCCCCTACTCCTACATCGCCGCCGCGCGCCTGCGCGAGCTCGCCGCGGAGTACCCCCTCGACGTCCGGCTGCGCCCCGTCCTCCCGGCCGTCAGCCGCGGCCTGCCCGTGCCCATCTCGAAGAAGCGCTACATCGTCACCGACGCCAAGCGCGAAGCCGACCGACAAGGGGTGCCGTTTGGGCGCATCGCCGACCCACTCGGCCCGGGGATCGAGCGTGCGTTTCGCGCGTTCATCGTGGCGGAGCGGACCGGTCGTGGGCTCGCCTGGGTGCACGAGGCGGGCCGCGGCGCGTGGTCCGAGGGGCTCGATCTCGCCGATCCTCGCCACTTCGCGCGGCTGTGCGAGCGGGTCGGCCTGCGCGTCGGCGACGTCGACGCGGTCCCCGCGGACGAGGTGCGCCTCCTCGCAGACCGCAACCGCGAGGCGCTCTACGACCTCGGCGTGTGGGGCGTCCCCACCTTGCACGCGGGTGACTTCGTCGCCTGGGGGCAGGACCGCCTGCCCTGCATCGAGGCGTGGCTGCACAGCGCGCGTCGCTCGCACGTGTAGGCGCCGTTCGCGACGGGCGCGCGCTCGCACCTTGTCGGCCGGGGCGATCGGCGAGAAGCTCCTGACTGGCTCCCGGCAGCGCCCGCCCGGCGTCGCCACGGAAGGCCGAACCTCGAACGATGGGGACCTCGATGAAGCTCGACCAGAACGCTCACGCCGTCGCCGTTCGGCGCCTCACGATGCTCCTGCCCGTCGCGGTGGCGCTGTGCGCCCTGCTGCCGTCCCGCAGCGCGGCCGCCGACGTCGTCCTCGAGATGGCGAAGACGGGCAACGAACCGACGAGCCAGAAGATGTACCTCGCGCCGCAGGGGCTGCGGATGGAGGTCGACGACGCCGGAAAGAAGCAGACGATCATCTTCAACAAGGCGAAACAGACGGTGTGGATGGTGGACACGGCGGCGGGCACCTACCACGAGATCACCAAGAGCGATCTCGACAAGGCGCGCGGACAGCTCGACCAGGCGCGCGCGCAGATGGAGGCGCAACTGAAGAACCTCCCCCCGGACCAGCGCGCCGCGGTCGAGGACATGATGAAGAAGCGGATGCCGGCGGCCGCTGCTGGGCCGAAGGCGCCAGAGACGACCTACGAGCGCGGGCCGAAGGGCAAGAAGGTCGGCAAGTGGAGCTGCGACGTGTGGAAGGCCAAGCGCAACGGGACCCCCGCGTCCGAGCTGTGCGTGGCGCGACCCGGCGCGGTCGGCGTGACCCCATCGGACTTCGCGGTGTTCCGCGACTTCGCGAAGATGTTTGAAGGGTTCGGCGCAGATCGGCAGATGGCGGACGTATGGGCGAGCGCGGGCTCGAAGGACCCGAACCGACCGCAGGGCTTTCCCGTGCAGTACGTGCGGCTCGGCCCAGACGGCAAGCCCAAAGAGACCACCGAGCTGCGGAAGGTCGACAAGGCGCGCGTCGACCCGTCCAAGTTCCAGCTTCCGAGCGGCCTGAAGAAAGTCGGCGAGGCTCCGCCCGCCCACTGAACCCGCGCCGCGCCCCTCTGCGAGAACCCATCGCGACCACCGAGCAGGACATCGACCGCCGGGCCGAGCGCGTGCTGGACGCCGCGACCATCGACGACGTATTCAGCGACTGAGCCGAGGCACCGCCGCCGCGTGAAGCGAACGTCTCCCCGCTGAGTCCGCGCGCCGTGCGTTCACTGAGTCAGCCGAGCACCTTCACGAGCTCGGCCTCTTCGCCGGCGGCGAGGTTGCTCGCCGATCGGCTCGGGCTCGAGTTCCAGGTCGCCTGACGCGACTGCCGGCGCGCAGTGCGTCTGCCGGGCGGGTCCCTCGCGCATCGAAGGGGCTCCCGCCTCGCTTCCGGGGCCCGTGGCGAAGGTTGGTGGCGCCGCGCCATATACGCTCGCGAGCGACGCCGTGGCTAACCACGGGCGCGACCTACGCGGCGGTTTCTCCGGTTCGGATGTCCTTGGCGCAGATGCCGCGCGCAAGACGAGTCCTCGTGACATTAGGGGACGGGCGGCACCGAGCATTGATACATTTCATGCTCTATGGGACCCTGCTTGACATGTTCAAATCGCGCCGGCGGGGGTGGTGCTATCTGGCTTCTTCTACCGTGGCCGTGTGCGGCGTATTGGCAGCACCTGGCTGCGGCCCTACCGATCCCGTCCTCGCGGACGGTGACGCGGTCATCGGTCCCCCGGCGGAGACTTGCACCGGATCGAAGATCTTGAGCGGGCTCAACCTGCTCTGCGATCTCTTTCTCACCGACGGCAGCGGCGGGTGTCTCGACGAGAAGCAGAGCTGCAACTCGTATGAGCGGCAGGTCTTCGCCGGAACCGCCTTGTCTTCCGCATCGAACGGAAGCTGGAACGGGATGGGCGGCACGGGCCAGCGCATGGCAGACACGGTCATGTGCTCGCTCAAAGAGCTGAGCCCCCAGCTTCGCGGGCCCATCAAAAACACGCTCTCGGTGGATGTGGGCATCGGCACGGTCTCTGCAACGCAAGAGATCGGTTTTCTCGACTGGCGGCGCGTCAATCCGCTCTTCAACGGCTACCGTAGACTCAGCATCAACCTGCCAGTCTTAGGCAGCATGGACGCGGTAGCTCAGGACTTCCGCGTGACCAAGGTCCAGTACTCGTACATTCGTGACCATGAGTTTCAGCCCCCGCTGGCGGGAGGCCATCCCATCACTGATGGATTTAACCTGAACGTCCTGACACAGGAGCGCAGTTATGTGCTCGATATCCATCCTGGGTCATTTCCGGTGAGCACTCCGATCGGCACATTCAGCGTCAGCCCGGCATTTCACTACGCGCATCGCGCATCGGTCATCGATCATGACAAGATGGGCACAAAGTACACGGACGTCACTCCCTGGCTCGGCATACCGGACTCGCTAGTCCGACTCACCAATATTTACGGTGAGAATCGCGGGATAGCCGCCTCCGACGACAAGGTCGAGTATGCAAATTTCAGGCAGCACCAGAAGGGTTGGATCAGCGAGCTCGCGCTTGGAAACCGTGACCCACGCAAGGCTCCCAAGGTGTGGCATCCCGCATCCAGCGGCCCCGTTCAACGCCCGGACGCGGACTGGCACACGGCACGCTCAGACGATGAGGCCAAGCCCTCCGTCGAGGTCAGCGCGAGCGCGACCCTCAAGTACCCCGACAATCCGTTGAACATGCTCCCAAGCTGGGTCAATGACGGGTCTGGATCGCTCTCGGAGCGGGCGTGCGGGTGAGCGGGTGGCTTAAGAGTTGAGCATGGGGGGCGTCCGGATGGATGCTGGCGTTGCAAAACAACCACAAGCCAGCCGGAGCCGCCCATGT
>JAGQJE010000230.1 GCA_020430775.1 Myxococcales bacterium | reverse complement strand
CGGGATCGATTCGTGGGAAGCAACTCGATGTCGACGGGAGGCACCACAACATATCGTGGCCACCGACCGTCGTCGACCACATCATGTAGTGGGCCGTAGCCGGCCTGAGGAGTTGCTTCCCACGAATCGGGATCGGTCACGGACTCGGTCACGGACTCGGGGGTGGGATCGGGTTCGGGACCGGGATCGGGTAGGGGGTGACTCTTGGTGTTTCACGGCGCGGAGCCGCGGCCGCGGTGGTCGGTCGCCGGTCGGTGGACGGGCTGCTACTGTCCGCGCGTGGCGGGCTCGAACGCGCGGCCGATCGGCGTCTTCGACTCGGGGCTCGGCGGGTTGACCGTCGCGCGGGCGATCGCAGCGCGCCTCCCCAGCGAGCGCATCGTATACCTCGGCGACACGGCGCGGGTGCCGTACGGCACCCGCAGCGCGGAGACCGTCCTCCGCTACGCGCAGGCGTGCGGCGCGCGCCTCGCCGAGCGAGACATCAAGCTGCTCGTCGTCGCGTGCAACACCGTGAGCGCCGTGGCGCTCGACACGCTCCGCGTGCAGCTCGACGTACCCGTCCTCGGCGTCGTCACCCCGGGCGCGCGCGCCGGAGTCGCGGCGAGCCGCGCAGGCCGGCTCGGCGTGCTCGCGACCGCCGGCACGATCGCATCGGGGGCCTATCCCCGTGCGGTCGCATCGCTCGACTCGCGCGTCGAGGTCTTCGCCCGACCCGCGCCGCTCTTCGTCCCGCTCGCCGAGGAGGGTTGGGTCGACGGCGAGGTCCCGCGACTGGTCGCGCGGCGCTACCTCGCCCCGCTCGTCGAGGACGGCGTCGACGCGCTCGTCCTCGGCTGCACCCACTACCCGCTCCTCGCGCCGGTGATAGCCGAGGTCGCCGCGGAGCTGGTCGGGCCAGCGCTGCGCATCGTCGACAGCGCGGAGGCGACCGCGGAGGAGCTCGCCGGGCTCCTCGACGCCCGTGGGCTCTCAGCGCCCGCCGATGCGTCGCGCGTCGCGCCGCTGTCGATCCTCGTGACCGATCGACCCGCGGACTTCGCGTCGCCGGCGAGCCGCTTCCTCGGCCAGCCCGTCGAGACGCTCCCGGTCGAGCAGATCGACCTCTGACACGCGGCGCAGGTACCGCCGCCGCGGCGCGCTAGTCGTCGTCGAAGTCGAGCTCTTCTTCGTCGTCGCCGTCGTCGTCGC
Source organism: Myxococcales bacterium (assembly GCA_020430775.1). Lineage (GTDB taxonomy): Bacteria > Myxococcota_A > Polyangia > Polyangiales > Houyiibacteriaceae > JAGQJE01. Next base: position 20,029 of record JAGQJE010000230.1, on the reverse strand, counting down.
TGTCGTCTTCGTCTTCGTCGTCGTCTTCGTCTTCGTCGTCGCCCTCGTCGCCGGCGGGCACCGCGTAGCGCAGGTCCATGTCGGCGTCCGAGAGCTGGCTCTCGAGCAGCTCGAGCAGCTCGTCGAGGTCTTCGCCGCCCCACTCGTCGAGGATCTCCGACAGGAAATCGAGAAAGTCGCCGCTGTCGACGCGGCGCTCGATCTCGTCGACGTCGCTCGGACGGAACGCCGCCGCGATCTCGTCGCGGAGCGACTCGCTATCGCCGTCCTCGAGGGCATCTTCGACGGCCAACTGAATCTGGCGCATCGCGCGTCGGTCGAGGTAGATCTCCATGACGACTCCTCGGATGGTTCCGGATCGCGCCGTACTATAGGGGTCGCTCTGGGCGTGTCAACATTGGTCTCGCGGCGTCGCAGCACACGGTTTTGTCTCCCGCCGCGAGCGCTGTGCGCGGTCGCTTGTTGTGTGGGGCTCGCCGCTCCGTGCGTGGCGTTTGCGCAGCCGAGCTCGGGGTTTTCGCTCCCGCCGCCGCCCGACGCGGCGCCCATCTCGCTCGTCGGCCGACTCGGCCTCGCGGTGCTGCTGCCGGTCCACGAGGGGCCCCTCTGTCCAGCGCGGGCGCGCTGCATGCTCGGGCGCGGGCTCGGCATCGGCGGGACGCTCGGCTGGCGCCACGCGAGCGGCTTCGGGGTCGGCGTCGGGTACGACGCGTCGGTCTTCGACGGCAACAGCGTCGTCGAGATCGCCGTGCTCCAGACGCTGCGCTTCTCGCTCCGCTACGACACGCTGCGTGAGGCGATCGGGCACCCCTTCCTCGAGGTCGGCGCGGGCCCGATGCTTTTCGGCGACTCGTTCCTCGCGACCACCCCGGGCGGCATGATCGACGGGCAGCTCGGCGTCGAGATCGAGCTCTCGCCGAACGTCTCGGCGACGCTGTCGCTCGGGACCCGGTGGTTCGGCACGCGGCGGTTCACGACCCACGTCGACGACGTCGTGCGCGGCGCCGGCCACCGCCTCACGGGCGTCGTCTTCGTGCACGCCGGCCTGCTGCTCGTGTCAGGCCGCCCCCCGCACGTCCGCCGCGCGGAGCGCCGAGCGCGCCGTCATGGTCGAACGTCGATCCCTTGACGGCGGTCGCCACGACGGGCTCCAATGTGTGGAAAGCGCGGGCGACACGTCGCCGCAGGTTGGAAAATTCGCTCGACAGTGATTGTTCTCCTCATTGCGCTGGGACTCCGATGAAGCCGTCTTGGCCAGAAGATCGCCAGGCTGCCGGCGGCGGGTCGCCGGGCGCGGTCGTCCGCTGCGTGCGCTGCGGCGCGGTCAACGATCGCGCGATGCGGTTCTGTACCGAGTGCGGCTTGCCGCTGCCGGCCGACCAGCCCGCCGAGCCGACCGCCCCGCCGCCCGTAGGTGAGGACTCTGTCGGCCGGTGGGTCAAGGGGCCCGTGTGCTGGCGCTGTCGGGGGCTCGGCGACGCGAACGCGGTCTACTGCAAGTTCTGCGGCGCGCGGTACGCGGACGCGGCCATCGGCGCCGGTGGGACGGAGGTGCCCGAGCCGCGCGCGACCGAGCCTCCGCCCGCGACCAACGACAGTCCCCGCGTGCAGTCGATCTCCGCGCGGCTCGTGTCCATCCTCCGTGACGGCACCGACGGGCGGGCCTTCACCCTCGAGCAGGAGCAGACGGACATCGGGCGCACCGAGGGCGACGTCCTGCTCGGCGACGATCCGTACCTCTCCGCCCGCCACGCCCGCATCCGGCGGCGGGGCACGCAGTACCTGCTCAGCGACCTCGACAGCGTCAACGGGGTCTTCGTGCGGATCTCATCGGGCGTCGAGCTCCGCGACGGGGACACCATCCTGCTCGGGCAGCAGGTGTTGCGCTTCGAGACGCTCGGCGCGGCGGAGGGCTCGAAAGGCCCGGCGAACGTGCGCGGCGTGCTGGTCTTCGGGACGCCGGAGCCCCCGCGAATGGCGCGGCTCGTGCAATATACCACCGAAGGGGTGGGCCGGGACGTGCATTACTTGTATCGTGACGAGACTGTGCTCGGCAGGGAGACCGGCGATATCGTGTTCACCGACGATCCGTTCCTGTCGAGGCGTCACGCCTCGATCCGCATCGATCGGTCCGCTGCGCGCTTCACGCTGCGTGACCTGGGCTCGTCGAACGGCACATCGCTGCGCATCCGAGGCGAGCGACAGCTCGCGCACGGCGACCAGTTCCGGGTCGGCCGCCACCTCTTCCGCTTCGACGTGGTCCAGGGGGCGCCCGCGTGATGGGCACCGACAACGACCACTCGCGGCCGTCCGAGCCTGAGCCGCGGCGCCCGAGCGAGCCGCCGCCCGAGCCGCGGAGCGACGACACCATCCCGGACGGGACGCCGCTCGACCTCGGCGGCATCGACGAGAGCCGCATCGCCGAGGCCACGCGGCCGGGCATCGAAGGTGGCGAGATCCTCTATCAGTCGTACGGGCAGTCCGACGTCGGCCGGATCCGCGAGCACAACGAGGACAACTTCGTCATCATCGACCTGGCGCGCGACCGCCGCCAGAGCCTTGGCTCGGACGAGGTGTGCTCGGGGCGGCTCGAGCGACCCGGGATGGTCCTCGCGGTCTGCGACGGGATGGGCGGCGCCGCCGCGGGCGAGGTCGCGAGCCGGATGGCGGTGGACACGTTCTACGAGGTGCTGCGCGGCGCCGGCCCCTTCCCCGACCGGGATCACTTCGCGCAGGCGCTCGTCCGCGCGACCGAGGAGGCGAGCCGCCGGATCTTCAAGGCCGCCAAGGGCGACCGCAGCCAGCGCGGCATGGGGACGACCGCGACGCTCGCCGGTCTGCTCGACGCGGTGCTCTTCGTCGCGCAGGTGGGCGACAGCCGCGCGTACGTCTTGCGGAATGGACGCATGCGGCTCGTCACGAAGGACCAGTCGCTCGTCAACCAGCTCGTCGAGAGCGGCCAGCTCACGAGCGAGGAGGCCGAGGGCTTCGAGCACTCGAACATCATCCTGCAGGCGCTCGGCACGTCCGACGAGGTCAACGCGGATCTGACCTTCCTCGAGCTGTGCCGGGGCGACCGCGTGCTGGTGTGCTCGGACGGACTGTCCGGGCTCGTGCACGACGACGTCATCGAGAGCGTGCTGCTCACCACGTCGGATCTGCGCGAAGCGGCGCTGCAGCTCATCGCGCTCGCGAACAACGCCGGCGGGCACGACAACATCACGTGCGCGCTGGTCGAGGTCGGCGGCGACGGCCTCAAGCCGCCGGCCGACGCGCCCGAGCCCTCCTACCAGCAGTACCCGCTGCCCTTCGCGGAGGAGACCACCACGAGGACGCTCCGCTTCCCGAGCTTCCGGGCGCGCAGCGCGAGCTCGACGCCGCCGCGCGCAGGGGCCGGCGCGAGCGCGGCGCCTCCTCCCTCCCGAGCCGCGCCCTTGGCGCCCGAGGGCGTCGCGAAGCCGCCGCCGTCGAAGGCGCCACGCGCCCGTCGCGGGCTACCCGGGTGGGTCGTCTTCCTCGCGCTCCTCGTCGTCGCCGGGATCCTCGCGTGGCTGCTCTTCGGCCGCCCCGAGGCGGCGAGCGAGTCGTCGCAGGCGCTCGTCGCGCCGCCCCCGCCGGCGCGCTCGGACGACACGCCTGCGCCCGATTCGCCGGACGAAGAGGCAGCACACCGCGTCCTCGTTCGCTCGGACGTCGAAGGCGCGGATCTCTACGTCGACGGCCGGAGCTTCGGCCCGCTCGATCGGCCGAGCGTCGTCATCGACCTGCCCGCTGGCGCGCACCGTTTCGAAGCGCGGACGCACGAGGGCAACGTCGAGGTCGCGGTCGACGCGGTGGTGGGAGAAGGGGGCGCGTCGGAAGTTTCGCTCGCGTTGCCGCTAGGGCGTTCCGCGGTCGCGCAGCCGCCCGGCGAGCCCGCCGGTCGCGCAGATGCGCCGCAGGGGACGGCGCCGGGCGAGTCCACGGCCGGCGCGGGGGACGCGGCGGCGGCCGAGCCCGCGGTCCGGGACGTCGGCGCGGCCGCGACCGGCGGCGAGCGCCCGCGGCGGTAGCGCCATGCTCCGACTCCGGCAGACGTGCGGCGCCCACTCCTCGCGGGTCTACACCTTCTCGAAGCAGGGCGTCCGGATCGGGCGCGCGCCGGACAACGACATCGTCTTCGACGCGCATGCGGATCTCGACGCGTCGGGGCGCCACGCGGTGATCATCGCGCGCGGCGACAAGTACGTGATCTTCGACGTCGGCAGCTCGAACGGCACTTGGATCGACGGGCATCGCGTCCACGAGCAGGCGCTCGCCGCGGGCGACGAGATCGAGTTCGGCATCGGCGGGCCGCGGCTCATGGTCGATGAAGCCCAGCCGCCGGCGTCGCTCGTGGGCCGGCCGTCGTCACCGATCGACGACACGGGCTTCGAGTCGATGCCGAGCACTTTCCGAAGTCGGCCCGTCTCGAAAGGGCGCCGCCAGCCGGGCGCCGGCGCGCCGCACGGGCCCTCGGAGCGCCCCGACCCCCGCGTCCCCGCTCGCGTCCTCGCCCCCGCCAGGCCCGTCGCGGAGCCCCCGTCGGTGTCCGAAGACTACATCTCCGCTTCGCACCCGCCGCCGCCGCCGCCCACGCAACGTCCCGAGCGATCGTTCGCCGGCACGACGGTGGGAGACCAGCTCCGATGGGTGGGCGTCGGGGTGACGGTCGCGGCCGGGATCTTGGTGCTCGGTGCGGCCGGCCTGTGGGCGGGGCGGTCGTTCCTCGCGAGGCAGGCGCCCCGGGACGCCGCGACGCGCTCGATCGAGGCTCGCGTAGGGAGCGCGGTCGCCCCCACGGTCGCGGCCATCGTGATGCGCGGCTCCGTCGGCGCCGGCGTCCTCGCCTGCAACGCGTTCGCCATCACGCCCCGCTGGCTGGCGACGACGGCGTCCTGCATCGACCGCGTCGAGCGAGACGGTGGCTCGGGCGGCGTCGTCGCCATCGGGAGCGACGGCGCGGCGCGCGGCGTCGTGCGCGCCATTGTCGACGGCGCGAGCCGCGAGGCGGGCCGGCTCGGCGCCCCGGACGTCGGCTTGCTCGAGGTCGACGCCGACATGCCCGCCGTCGCGACGATCGCTCCGCGAGAGGCGCTCGGTCAGCTCCGGGCCGGTGACGCCATCTACCTCTTCCCGAACGCGGGCTCGACGCAGGTGGTGCGAGGCGAGCTCTTCGGGCTCGACCAGCTCGATGCCGCCGGCCGCCCGGCAGGGGTGATGCTGCGCTACGGGGTCCAGGCGACCGGCGGCGGCCCGGTGCTCGACGCGAACGGGCTCGTCGTCGGCGTGAACGTACGGATCGGCAGCTCGGGCTCGGGTGCGGGTGTCACGGTGTACGGAGTCCGCGCCGACCGGCTCGAGCCGCTCCTCGCCAAGGCCGCGGCGGCGTCGACGGGCCACGCGCGCGTCGATGGAGGCGCTCCCGAAGACGCCGGCGACGAGCCCGCGCCGGCCGAGGACGTCGCGGCCGGGCAGGGCGCGCCGGGCGCCCCGGGCGCACCGGACGCGAGGGCGCGCTGAGCGCTTCGCGGGGCGTCATCCGTCGATGTCGAGCGCGTCCATGAGGGCCTGCTCGAGCGCGTCGATGCGCCCCTTCGCGCGGGCCTCCGCCGCGGCGACGGGCTCGGCGTCGTCGAGGTGCTCGGCGACCTCGAAGTAGAGCTTGAGCTTCGGCTCTGTGCCGCTCGGGCGGAGCATGGCGCGGTGGCCGCCCTCGAGGTGCAGCACGGCGAGGGGCGCCGGCCGCCACGGCAGAGGCTCGCCCGGACCGAGCGTTCCGCCCGGCGTGACCGGGTGTGTGACGGCGCGCGCGAGGTCGTCGACGCGCACGAGCGCGTGGCCGGCGAGCGACCGTGGCGGCGCGTCGACGCATCGCGCGACGAGGGCGCGCATCGCCGCCGCGCCGCCCGGGCGATCGAAGGGCACCGAGACCTGCGCGCTGAGCGACATCCCGTGCGCGCGCCAGAGCGCGACCAGCGCGTCCCACACGGTCTGCCCCCGCGCCGCGAGCGCGGTGGCCATGTCGGCGAACACGACCGCGGCCGAGATGCCGTCCTTGTCGCGCACCGCGGGCCACACGGCGTAGCCGAGCGCCTCCTCGTACCCGAAGACCATCCGGTAGCCGCTCGCTTCGAGCTCGACGGCGCGGGCGTGGATCCACTTGTGACCGGTGAGCGTCTGCTCCCAGCGTGCGCCGCGCGCGGCGGCGATGGCGCCGAGCTTCGTCGCGCTGACGACTGTGCTGAGCACGACCGGCTGGCCGCCCGCGTGTGCGTCCTCGGCAGCCCCCTCGAGCAGGTAGCTGCCGAGCAGGCACCCGATCTCGTCACCGGACAGCCTGCGCAGCGCGCCCCCGCCGGCGCGCACGAGCACGCCCAGCCGGTCGGCGTCCGGGTCGTGAGCGAGCGCGAGGTCCGCCCGCGTCGCCTCCGCGAGCGCGACCAGCTCTGTGAGCGCTTCAGGCGACTCCGGGTTCGGCGAGCGCACCGTGGGGAAGGTCCCGTCCGGGTCGACCTGCGCCGCTACCTCGAGGAGCGGCGGCAGCCCGCTCGCCGCGAACGCGCGCCGGGTGACCGACGCGCCGACGCCGTGCAGCGCGGTGTACGCGATCCGCAGGGGCGCCGGTGGCGTCGCGCGGGGAGCCCGGCGCAGCCCCGCTACCCCGCGAACGTAGCGATCGACGATCTCGGCCGGCACGCGCTCGTAGCGACCGTCGCGCGCCGCGTCCGCGAGCGGGCACCGGGGGATCGACCGTGCGCCGCCGGTGCGCGCGATCGCGGCGGTGATCCCGGCGTCGTGCGGCGGGACGATCTGACCGCCGTGCGACCAGAACACCTTGTAGCCGTTGTCTTGGGGTGGGTTGTGGCTCGCCGTGACCACGACGGCCGCGGCGGCGTCGAGCGCGCGCAGCGCGAAGGCGACGAGCGGCGTCGGCGTGGGCTCCTCGAACGCGAGCACGCGCATCCCGGCGCCCGCGGCGACCTCGGCCACGTCCTCGGCGAGCCGCCGGCTCGTCGGGCGCGCGTCGTGACCGACGATGATGCCGCGCGCTGCGGCGTCCGGGACCTCGGCCTCGAGGTACGCGCACAGCCCCGCCGTCGTGCGCATCGCGACGGCGCGGTTCATGCGACCGGGTCCGGCGCCGACCGGCCCGCGCAGCCCGGCGGTGCCGAACGCGAGCGGGTGGTCGAAGCGCTCGCGCAGCGCATCGCGCGCCGCGTCGCGGTCCGACGGGTCCTCGGCTGCACCGAACGCTCGAGCGCACAGACCCGCGAGCGCCGCGCGCGTCTCGGGGTCCGGATCGTCGGCGATCCACCGCTCGACGCGCTCGCGCAGCGAGCCGACCCGCGCGGCCTCGAGCGCCTCGGGCGCGCGGGTCACGACGCGCCCCCCGGTGCGCCGGCGGCGACGGCGTCGTCGAGGGGCGCGCCGCCGTCCGACTCGCCCTGGATGTACGCGCGCGGCTCGAACCACACCGCAGCCGGCACGTATAGGACGGCGGCGATCAGCATCGCGCCCGCGAAGAAGAGGTAGTACTCCGCGCCCGGCAGCTTGCTCGACCCGTCGGGGTTGACGATGAAGAAGTTGACGGCGCTCGTGAACAGGTTGCCCACGGTGATGCTCAGGAAGAACGCCCCCATCACGAAGGACTTCATCCGGCGTGGGGCCTGCGTGTAGGACAGCTCGAGCGCGGTGATGGAGACGAGGATCTCCGCGGCGGTCATGAGGACGTAGGCGACGAGCTGCCACGCGATGTTCACGCGGACGCCGGCGCCGAGGCGCGCCTCGATCCACGCGGGCACGAGGAACGCGACGACCGTCAAGAAGAGGCCGGCGCCGATGCGGCGGAGCGGCGTCGGCTCCACCAGCCGGGCGACGGCTGGGTAGATCACGTACGAGAAGAGCGGGATGAAGAGCAGGATGAGCAGCGGGTTGATCGCCTGGATCTGCGACGGACCCCAGTCGACGATGAAGTGACGATCCATGTGCTCGGCCTGGAGCACCCAAGCCGACGCGGTCTGGTCGTAGAGCGACCAGAACATGGCGATGAACACGTAGAGCACGAAGAGCCGCCCGAGCGCGCCGAGCCCCTCGCGGCTGAACACATCACGCACGAACGCCGCGCCGGCGGGTGGCACGTGCACGAAGTGATGTCGCCCGAGCCAGAAGACGAACGTCGCCAGCAGCATCAGCGCGCCGGGCACCCCGAACGCGACGCTCGGCCCGAAGCGATCGAGCAGCACCTCCGCGAAGAGCGTCGAGAGCAGCGCGCCGGCGTTGATGGCGAAGTAGAACCACGCGAACACCCGCGGGATGCGCTCGCGGTTGGCGGGGCCGAACTGATCGCCGACGTGCGCCGACACGCAGGGCTTGATGCCGCCGGCGCCGACGGCGATGAGCCCGAGGCCGATCAGCAGCCCGACGCGCGTCTCGTCGACGGCGAGCGCGAAGTGCCCGGCGCAGTACACGAGCGAGAGCGAGAGGATGGTGCGGTACTTGCCGAGCAGCCCGTCGGCGATGAGCGCGCCGAAGATCGGCGTCGCGTACACCGCCGCGGCGAAGAGGTGATAGGACTCCTTCGCGGCGGCGTCGCTCATGGTCGCGAGCTGACCGTCCGCGCCGCGCAGGTGCTGCGTCATGAACAGCACGAGGATCGCGCGCATCCCGTAGTAGCTGTAACGCTCAGCTGCCTCGTTGACGACGATATAGGGGATTCCAGGCGGCATCCCCTTGATCGAAGCCGGCACGGTGCGGTACTTGGGCCCGGACATGTTCGTGCGGGAGTAGCCCGACCCCGGGGCCCCGATCAAGCGAGGATGAGATCGGACGCGTGTCCGCAGAATGGACATCGGCGCGCGTTCCGAGCGATAGTCTCCGGCAATCACCAATGGAGGACGGCGTGACTGGACTTGATGTGCACCGCGTCCGCGCGAAGCGAGGGCCTCGGCCCGAGCCTCGACGGACGGCGAACCCCTGGGCTGTAGCGCTCCCGGCGCTGCTCGCGCTCCTCGCTTGGTCCCCGCCCGCGTCGGCCCAGATGACGCCGCCCATGATGCCGGCGCCGGCGGTTCCTCACCCCCAGGCCGTGCTCAACCAGTACACGCCCGCGCCCCTCACGACGGACGGCTTCCACATCAGCAGCGCGGAGGACCAGGGCGACCTGCGCTTCGGCGCGCAGGTGCAGGTCGACTACGCCGACGATCCCCTCGTGTACGTGGCGAAGGATGCGAGCGGCAAGACCGTCGCCAAGCAGAAGGTCGTCCACCAAGAGGTGACCGGGCGCCTCATCCTCTCGCTCGGCATCGCCAACCGCCTCGTTCTCTTCGGCGGCATCCCGATGGACATCATCCAGCGCGGTGACAGCGTCGTGCCGACGGGCAGCTACAAGGCGGACGGCGACACGAAGCTCGGCGACGCGTTCGCGGGCGGTCGCCTGCGGCTCTTCGGCAACAACGACGACCTCTTCCAGCTCGCCGCGCAGGTCACCTTGACCTTTCCGAGCGGGCGCGGCGCCGACCGGGACACCCACTACGTAGGCGAGCGATCCATCTCGGGTCACCCGCAGGTCATCTTGCAGCTCAACCCGGGCCCCGTGCGCATCGTCGCCCAGGGCGGCGTGCTCCTGCGACGTGACCAGCAGTTCTTGGGGGTCACCGTCGGCGACTTCATCACCGCCGGTCTCGGCGTCGACGTCGACGTCATCAAGGACAAGCTACAGCTCCTCTTCGAGGTGCGCGGCGCGACGCGCTTCCATCGCCTGTTCCGCAAGCACGGCAACGCGCTCTTCGACCACGACACCTCGCCGCTCGAGGCCCTCGGCGGCATCAAGTACCACCACCCGAAGGGCTTCAGCATCGGCGCCGCGGCCGGCCCGGGCCTGCTCGGCGGGTGGGGGTCTCCGGACTACCGCGTCATCGGCATGCTCGGCTGGACCAAGCCGCCCGCGCCGCCGCCGCCGCCCCCGCCCGCGGACACCGACGGTGACGGCGTCACGGACGACATCGACCAGTGCCCGAACGTCGCGGGTCCCGCGGAGAACCACGGCTGCCCGTGGGGCGACGCCGACGGCGACGGCGTGACCGACAACCTCGACAAGTGCCCGAACACCCCAGGCCCTGCCGAGAACGACGGCTGCCCGTGGCCCGACACCGACGGCGACGGCGTGACCGACAACGTCGACCAGTGCCCGAAGGTGGCGGGGCCGAAGGAGAACAACGGCTGCCCGTGGCCGGATCGCGACGGGGACGGCGTCCCTGACCGCATCGACAACTGCCCGGACGAGCCGGGGACCGCGGAGAACCAGGGCTGCGCCGAGGTGCAGAAGGTCATCATCCGCCAGAACCGCCTCGAGATCCTCGACAAGGTGTACTTCCGCACCGGCAGCTCGCGTATCCGGAGCCGCTCCTACAAGCTGCTCGACAACATCGCGCAGGTCATCAACGCCCACCCGGAGATCACCAAGGTCACCGTCGAGGGCTACACGGACAGCGTCGGCAACGCGAAGTACAACAAGCGTCTGTCCGAGCGGCGCGCGGCCTCCGTCGTGCGCTACCTCGAGCGTCGCGGGCACGTCGACAAGTCTCGCCTCGAGTCGAAGGGCTTCGGCGAGGAGAACCCGCTGGTGCCGGACGCCAAGACCAAGGACGAGCTCGCGCAGAACCGCCGCGTCGAGTTCAAGATCCAGGTGACGCCGCCGGAAGGCAGCGGCGCGGCGGCGCCCTCGGGCGACCAGTCGGCGGCGCCTTCGGGCGACCAAACGAAGCAGTAGCCTAGCGCCGAGCTAGGTCGCTGCGGCGACTCAGAAGGCGGCCTCGTGCTTCGGTGCGAGGCCGCCTTCGTGTTTCGGAGACGAGGCCGCGAGGGGCTGCGTCGCGGCATGGCCCCGCCGCGCCGACGATCTTCGTCGCTTGTAGGAGGACGACTACAGGCAGCCGTGGCCAAGAATCGTCACTCAGTGTCGCGGAGCGCGCGTCGCGCGGGGCTCGGACCCGGAGTTCAGGCAATTCTGGGGCCCTCGCCATGCGGCATGCTTTTTGCTGGGTTTCTGAGACATGCAGCGTCTGTATGCGGGCGGGGGGTATCGGATCGTCCTCGCGGGCGCCTCCCCGGAGGTCGCCGACGTCGTCTCCAAGGCACTACGGCGCCGCTTCGTCGTCGTCGTCATCCCCGAGTACGACCGGGCGCTGCGCACCATCGCGCGCGATGACTTCCACGCGCTGGTGCTCGACGGGCCGCGTCACGTCACGCTCGCCCTCACGCAGCTCGTACGCGCGCGCCGGCCCTCGCTACCGGTGCTCTCCCTGTCGGAGCACGTCCTGCCGAACCTCGCGACGCTCCTCTCGGTGCGCCCGACGCTCTGGGGCCTTGGGCTCGCCGCCCCGCGCGATGCGCGGGTGCTGCTCGATGCGCTGGTCGCGAGCGTGGACGACCCACGCCTCGACGGGCCGCACACCAACTGAACGAGGCCGCTCGCCCACGACCCGCGGCGGCGCCCGCCGGTGCGTCGCCGGGTTCGACGCCAGGCGGCGCCTACCGGAGCGGCCAAGCGAGGGCGCCGCGGGCCTGCTCGAGCAGGCTTCGCGCCGTGCCGATCGTCGGCCGGTGCGCAGGGTCGCGGCGCAGCATCGCCGAGAGCGCGCGCCCGAGCGGCTCGGTCGCGTCGCGCTCGCAGAGCGCTTGGACGCGCTCTGGAGACCCGTCGTGCGTCACGTGCTGGGTGATGAGCCCGACGTCGCTCGAGGACTGAAAGAGGGGCTCCCCGGCGAGCACTTCATAGGCGAGGCATGCGAATGAGTACACGTCTGCCGCGGTCGGAGCGCTGTCGGGGTCGTTCCCCCAGACCTCCGGCGCGCCGTACGCCGCCGTCGCGCACCCCGGGCGGATGTGCCGGCCGGCGAGCCCGAAGTCGACGAGCACGGGCGTGGCGTCCGGCGTAGCTCGGACGATGATGTTCGAGGGCTTGACGTCCAGGTGACCGAGGCCGAGCCGGTGGAGCGCCTCGAGCCCAGCGGCGACCCCGTCCAGGATGTCGAACGCCCGATCCTTCGACGGTGGGCTCACCTGCATCGATCGCTCGAGGCTCAGCCCGTCGACGAGCTCCATCACGAGGATCGGTTTCGGGAGCGCGCCCGCGTCGAAGGTGACGAAGCGCGCGAGGTTCGGGTGGGACGGCAGCCCGAGCAGCGCCGCGGCCTCCTCTCGGAACAGCCGCAGGAACTCCTCCTCCGAGAGCTGGCGCGCCGCCTCGCCCGAGTACTCCGGGACCTTGAGCGCGAACGACTCCGGGGTCGGCTCGAGGCGGCTCTCGACGCGGTGCGCGACGAAGACGGAGCCCACCGCGCCCATCCCGATCGACCGCGCGATGTAGAAGCCGCCGAGGACCCGGTTTGGCGGCACCCACGCCGGGAGGGGCGGCTCCTTCAGCGGCGCCGGGACCGAGCTGATGTCGAGCCGTCGCGGCCCGTCGAGGGGCAACTCGCGCAGGCGGTCGAGCGCGTGCTCGACGAGCGCACCGAGCCCGCGCGGCAGCTCGAAGCGACACGCCGCGTCGAGCTGTTCGAGCGCGGCGTCCACCTGGTCCCGGCTCCCGCCCGCGAGGCACCGCTCGATGGCGAGGTCCAGCTCGTAGATGCTGTTGGCCGCGGCGGGATCCTGGTCGATGCGCAGGCCCGCGGCGCGGCGCGCGGCGCCCGCCGTGAGGCGTCCGAGCGCGTCCACCGCGCGCTCGAGCGAGCCGAGCGGCCGGTCGCGCGTGACGGCGGCCAGCTCCGCCAGCGAGGACGCGCGGCGGATGAGGTGCAGGCCGCGCACGAGATCGATGAGCGCCATGCGCAGCACCTCGACCCGCGGCGAGCGCGCGACGGGCAGCGCGCTGCTGAGCGACATGAGCGCATCGAGCGCGGGTCGAAGCGAGCTCGAGATGACGCTCTGCTCAGTCGCCTCGAGCAGGGCCGCGTGCGCCCGGAGCATCGCCTCGATGTCCGGGTCCATCGTCGCCTCGGCGAGCGTGAGGACCTGCGCGCGGTCTGGCGCCTCGTGCGAGACCGCGAGCAGCACGTCCGACAGTTCGACGAGATCCTCGCGGACGAGCCCGTCTACCGCGCGCGCGGTCGCCGCGATCAGGCCGCGCTCTGGGCGCTCTCCGCGCCGCCTCCGGGCGGTCTCATCGTCCGCGACGACGCCCCACGACGCCCCACGCCCGATCGCGCGCAGCAGCCCCTGCGTGACCTTCAGCCGTCGCTCGCGGAGTCGATCGGGGTCCGCGTCGATGCGTGGGCCGTCCACGTCCACGACGTGTACGAGCGCGCGCATCGCCCCGAGCCGCACGACGTCGTTTCGAGTGCGGCCGACGGGCGGCATGCTCGCGTAGCCGGACGGCTCATCCGCTTCGAGCGCGACCGCGCGCACTACGCGGGCGCTGAGCGCGTCGAAGGCCGCCCCGAGCCGCTGCTGCGCTTCGCTCGAGCCCTGAGGGTCGAGCCTGTCGCGGCCGCTCATCGTGACACGCTCGCCGCGGACCGGCTCCTCGAGTGCGAGGGCGTTGACGAGAGCGTCCGACTGCAAGAGCCCGCGGTCGAGCTGGCGCAGCGCCGCGAAGCGGGCGCCCTCGCGGCCGGCGTCTTCCGCCTCCGCGAGCGCCCGCACCAGCGCCTCGACGACGCCGACCGCGGCGGTCGCGTGTGCTGCGGCTTCGGGTGAGCCTTGTGTCTGAAAGGTCGCCACCGCGTGGTCGACGCGCGCCGCGAGGCTCGACGACGCGGGCGGCGTCGCACACGGCGCGGCGTCGAGCCCCGCGCGGAGCTCGTCGCTCAGGGTCTCGAGCCACAAGCGCTCCGGCCCATCGGCGGCGTCGCCCCGGGCGAGCGCGTCGCGCGTGCGGTCGAGGGTGTCCCTCGCCATCGCGTGGGCGAAGTCGGGCCTCGGCCGCTCGCGGAGCAGGTCGATGGCGACCTCGCCGAGCCATGGCTCGTCGCGGCGCGCGACTATCTGAAGCAGCTCGTCGGCCGCGCCGGGCTCGACCTCCGCCACGCGCGGCAGCCCGAAGGTCACGGCGAGGGCGACGCCACGATCTTGCTTCGCGAACTTCGCGGCGAGCAGCCCGCGGCACTGGGCGAGCGACTCCTCCGGGCGGATGGCCACGCTCGCGGTGAGGGAGGCCGCGCCGCGACGCCACTCCGTCGTGCTGAGCGAAGGGCTCAGGTCCCGCTGGATGGTGCCGGCCAGCGGGGAGAGCTGATCGACCAGCAGGCCCCGCGCCACCGCGGCGTGGCGCCAGACGAGCGGCTCTCGGTCGTGCAGCAAGCGCGACCACGCCTGCTCGACGTCCGGCAGCGTGAAGACGCTCGCCCCGCTGTCGTCGCCCTCGAGGGCGCGCGCGGAGGCCTCGCGGGCGGCGCGCTCGAGCAGCCGCGCGGCGAGCCGTCGTGACGGGAGCGCGCCGATGGACCGCTCGGTCAGCCACCGCCGCCGCAGCTCGCGGTGCGAGACGAGCGCGAGGGCCAGGGCGTCCTCGCCCGCCTTCGCCCCGAGCGGGAGATCGAGCGCGAGGCCGACGCGTGCCCGGAGCCCGGGGCCGCCGAAGAGGGGGCCTGGGCGCAGCGCGAGGCGGGTGGCGAGGGCGATGAAGGTCTCCGCGTTCCCGGCGTAGGCCTGGTCGAACCCGCGCTGTTCGAGCGCCCGGCGCTCGACGCCCGTGGGGAGCGCCGCGCTCAGCTCGTGCAGCGCCGCGACCCGCGCCGCGGGGGAGAGCCAGTCGAGGTCCTCGAACAGACCCGCCGCGAACGCCGCCCGGACGCTCGTGAGCAGCCGGTCGGGGCGGATGCCTTCGAGCGGCAGCGAGCGCCGCATCCCCTGCACGGTGGCGGCGAGGGTCGCGAGGCCCTTGCGGAAGCGCGCGACCCGCTCCGCGGCGTCGGGGGCCTCGTCGAGCCGCGCCAGCGCCTCGATGTGCTGTCGGCGGGTGACCGTCACGTCGCCTCGAGTCGCGCGCGCTCCGCGCGCCGGTCGCGTGGTGTCGCCGCGGGGGTCATCGGTTCACACCCGCGGTCGGCGCCTCGGAGGGACGCGGCTCGACGTGTCCGCCTTCGATCGAGGCGCCCGCGTCGTCGTCGAGCGACCCGTCCGGATCGTCCGGCACCGGGATACCGGCGGCCGCGATGAGGCGCAGCGCGTTGCTCGTCCGCACGACGCCGGGTCGCAGCCGATAGTCGAAGGTCATCGCGCCACCGCGCATCACGTCGGTGAAGTGCACGTTTGCGTAGCGCCCGGGCGCGGAGGCCTCGAGCGCGGCGAGCGCCGTGTCGTGCGTCGCGATGACGCCGAAGGCGCCGAGGTCGCACAGGTGCGAGAGCACGGCGCGCACCCCGATGTGTCGCGCGCGCGCGTTCGTCCCGCGCAGCAGCTCGTCGAGCAGGAAGAGCACCGGCGGCGCGCTGTCCGCGTCCGCGACGACGACGCGGAGCTTGTCGAGCTCTGCGTGAAAGTAGCTGGCCCCGCGCGCGAGCGAGTCGTCGACGCGCATGCTCGCCCGCAGGCGCACGATCGGCAGCCTGAGCCCTGCGGCGGTCACGGGGCCGCCGGCGAGCGCGAGCGCCACGTTCAGCCCGAGCGCCCGGAGCAGCGTGCTCTTGCCGGCCATGTTCGAGCCGGTGACGATGAGCGCGGTCCCCGGGCCGCGGAGGGTGAGGTCGTTGCCCACCCGCGCCTCCGGCAGCAGCAGGGGGTGGCCGAGCCCGGTCGCGACGAGCGTGTCGCCGCCGGGGCGCTCCCCCGGGGCGCTTTCGACGGTCGGCCAGGACGCCTCCGGGTCTCCGTCGGCGAACGACGCAAACGCCGCGAGCGCCTCGAGCGCGCCGAGCGCCTCGAACGCGTCCGCGAGCCCCGCGCCGACCCCGCGGTTCCAGCGCTCGAGGCGGTACAGCACGTTCAGGTCCCAGAGCACGAGCGGGTTGACGAAGAAGTGCACCGGCGGCTGCGTGCGGAGCTCGGCGAGGCCCGCCCAGCGGTCGAGCTGCGCGAGGTAGCGCGCCGGCGGGATTCCGTTCACGCGGATGCGCGCCTGGATCGACCGGAGCGTCTCGTCCTCGAAGGGCGCGTCCGACGCGAGCGTGAGCATCTGGCGGAACGCCTCGACGTAGCCGCGGCGCGCCGCGATGAGCTCGAACGCCGCGCCTGCGCGTCCGCCCGTGGCGAGGACGATGACGACCTGGAGCGCGAGCCCGAGGCCAAACAGGCTGAGGTCCGCGACCCCGGCCCACGCCGCGACGCCGGCGGCGGCGGTCAGCAGGGGCAGCGCGTGCGCGGCGAGCGCGAGCGCGGTGCTGACGAGCGGCTCGCGCTCGGTGAAGCGCTTGAACGGCGCCGCGTCGAGCTTGCCCGTGCCGCGCGCCAGGAGCGCCCGCGCCTCGAGCTCGACGCGCAGCGAGCCGAAGCCCATGAGCTCTCGGGCGGCTCGCTGGCGCGCCTCGATGGTCTGTCGATCGGCGGGCTCGGACAGCCAGTCGGCGAGCAGCCGGTCGCCGGGCTCGGTCCGCGTCGTGTCGATGCGCTGAAAGAGCGAGCCGGGCCCGAAGAGATCGACGTCGACGGCGTAGGGGTGCGTCCGCCGCGCGCGCGCCGCGCCCGTCGGCTCGAAGTCGCGCCACTGGCCGCTCGAGCGTGCGAGGTGGCGGAGGTGGACGGCGCGCCGTGCCCCCGCCGCGCGCGCCTGCGTGAGCGCCCTCGCGTGCAGCGCCACGAGCGCGACGAACGCCGCGGCGCAGGCGAGTCCGGCGTAGAGCGCGACCCCCCCGCGCTCCGGGACGGCCGACGCCAGGAGCACGACCGCGGCGAGGAACGTGAGCAGCCGCCCGAGCGAGATGAGGTTGGCGCGCCGCTCGTGGTCGGCGGCGAGCGCCCCGAAGCGCTCTGCGCTCT
Source organism: Myxococcales bacterium (assembly GCA_020430775.1). Classification (GTDB taxonomy): domain Bacteria; phylum Myxococcota_A; class Polyangia; order Polyangiales; family Houyiibacteriaceae; genus JAGQJE01. Next base: position 3,094 of record JAGQJE010000230.1, on the reverse strand, counting down.
GCGCGTGCCGCGCCCGGACGTCCCGCTGTGGTTCCGATCCGCCCACGGGGGCGAACGTACCCTCGCCGTGTCGTCTCGCGCCACTCAAGTGGGACCGGCCGGCGAGCTCGCGCGCGCAAACCTTTGCCGTCCGGCGCGCGCGGCGTCATTGTGGCGCAGCGCGCACGGACCGTGCGCCACCGCACAGAGGAGCGCTTGGACATGCACCCTTGGCACGACATCTACATCGACCGAAAGCTCATCGAGGAGGCGTTCCCGGTCGTCATCGAGGTCCCGAAGGGGAGCAAGAACAAGTACGAGCTCGACAAGGAGACCGGGCTGCTCCGCCTCGATCGCGTGCTCTACAGCTCCGTTCACTACCCGGCGAACTACGGCTTCGTCCCGCGCACCTTCTGCGACGACGGCGACCCGCTCGACGCGCTCGTCCTCAGCCAAGAGCCCGTGCATCCGCTGACGATCGTCGAGTCCCGCGCGATCGGCGTGATGCGCATGCGCGACGACAAGGGCATCGACGACAAGATCATCGCGGTCAACGCCAAGGACCCGAGCTTCATGGAGTACACCTCGCACACGCAGCTCCCGAGCCACACGCTGCGCGAGATGGAGCGCTTCTTTCAGGACTACAAGACGCTCGAGCAGAAAGAGGTCGAGATCGAGCACTTCCTCGATCGCAAGGACGCCGTGAAGATCCTCGCCGAGGGGCTCTCGCTCTACCGCAAGCTCCGGCGCGGTGAGGCCTGACGTGACCTCGCTGCGGGAGCGCATCTTCGCCGACCTGACCGTGGCCATCCGCGCGCAGGACGAGGCCGCCCGAGAGACGCTTCGCATGGTGAAGTCCGAGCTCGTCACGCACCCGGACGCGGACGCGCTCGAGGTCGTGCAGCGCGGCGTCAAGACCCGCCGCGAGAGCGCGGCGCAGTACGAAGCGGGTGGTCGCGAGGACCTCGCGGCCGTCGAGCGCGCGCAGATCGCCGTGCTCGAGCGCTACCTGCCGAAGCAGCTCGACGAGGCCGCGGCGCGTGAGGCCGTGCGCGCGGTGATCGACGAGCTGGGCGCGACCTCGAAGCGCGATCTCGGCCGCGTCATGAAGACCGTCCTCGAGCGCCACAAGGGCGAGCTCGACGGCAAGCTGGCCTCCCGCCTCGCCGCCGAGCTGCTGTCGTAGCGGGCCTGAGCCGGGCGGCGCGGGTGCGGCGCCCCGCGGGAGCGCGTCACGGCGGCGGGGGCTCGAGCGAGTCGAGGAGCGCTCGCGCCCACCGCTCGCCTCCCGGCCCCTCGGCGCGCGTACTCAGCGCGCAGATTCCCGGCGCGCCCGGCTCCGCGAGGGCCACCGCCGCGTCGAGCGAGAAGGTCCCCGCGTCGCGCCCGGTCCGGACGCGGTAGCGGAGCCCGCCGCGCAGCGCCGGCGCGCCATCCGGCAGCAGCGCGGCCAGGGCGGTCGCTGCGTCCGGCTGGCGACCACGGGCCGCCCTCGGGTCCGGCTCGCCGATGAGGTCCGCGAGCGTGCCGCTGCGCAAGCTCAGCAGCCGCCGCTCGTCGAACGCGATCCACGCGCCGTCGTCGCTCGTCTCGGCGAGCGCGCCATCGATGCGCACGCTCCAGTCGCCGAAGGGCGCGACGCGGACCGGGCGCCGGCGGTAGCCGACCTGAACGCTCGCCGGGTCGCTCGCGAGCGCCTCCGCGTCACCGTCGCGCAGCGCGGCCAGCGCCCGCCACGCGCGCTCGGGCGCGACGATGTCCGGGTCGAGGTCGCGCGCTCGTTCGAGGTCGTCGAGCGCGGCCGCGATCGTCTCGGCCTCCGCCTCGGTCAGCGCCGGGCGCCACCGCACGTCGCACCACATCGCGGCCGTCGCCCGGCGGACCAAGCGCTCGGCGGCGGTCGCGCCTCTCGGCCACGGGAGCAGGGCGCGGGCCTGCGCCAAGGTCGCCTCGGCGTCCGGCGCGGCGCGCACCATCGCCTCGGCCGCGGCCCACGTGAGCGGCCCCATCGGTCCGAGGAGCGCGTCGTCGTCACCCGCCTCGAAGCGCGGCCCCTCGGCGAGCTGCACCGGGGCGCGCGCGGCGACGGCCCGCTCGGCGAGCGCCCACACCCACGCCCCGAAGGCCCCGTCGAGGTCGGCGTCCGAGCCCTCGCCCCGCACGCTCCCGTAGCTGGTCGGGTCGTCGACGTACTCGATCGCCGCGCCGAGCGCCTCGGCCAGCCCCCGCAACGCACGCCAGACGTAGGCGTGGTAGCCCGGGCCGACCGCGGCGGTGCGGGCGGCGGCGCAGAGCCGTCCGGCGCGGTCGAGTCGGACGGACAGGGGCGCGGCGGCGGGGTGCAGCGAGACCTCGAGGTGCCCGCGCGCGGGCTCCCCGTGGGACGCTCTGGCCGGCGCGATCCATTCGAGCAGCTCCGCGTGGTCGCTCATCGCCCACTCCGCGACCGCGTCGCTCCACCGAGACAATGCTCGGTCCGACCCGTCGGCGAACGTCGGGTCGAGCGGTCCCGTGCGCACGCGCAGCGCCGGCGCCGCGGCGCTCACTTCGTCCAGCTCACGCGCGCGCGGGCTGCGTCGGGCGGCCCGCAGCGCGAGGCTTCGGTCGCGACGGTCGCGGTGTCCCGCACGGGGCGCCCCTCAACGTGAGCCGGGCCCCGGCGGCTCACTGTGCCACCCGCGGATGCTCGGAAAGCGCGGCGTCTGCGTCTGGGCGGCGGCGCCTCGGCTCGAGGCGTTGGCCGAGGTGGGCGCGGCGCCTCGGCTCGAGGCGTTGGCCGAGGCGGGCGAGGCCGCCGGCGCCGAGCGCCCAGCCTCGAGCGCGTCGTCGCCGCTCATCCCCAGCACGAGCGGAGGGAAGTCCGCGTCGTCCCCCTCGAGGAGCGGGATCGAGTCGATGCCCTCGAAGGTCGGCAGGCTCGGGAGCGGCTCGGAGGCCGCCCGCGGAGGCTCGGAAGGCGCCTCGCGGTGCGCCGGAGGCTCGGGCGGGGGCGCGGTCCCGAACGCGTCGAAGGGCGTGGCGAGCGGCCGAGCGTCCTCGATCGGTTCAACGCGCGGCAGGCGCGCGGCTTTCGGCACGCGTGGGTTCTGCGCGGCCCCGTGCGGGGCCGGCGGGG
>JAGQJE010000229.1 GCA_020430775.1 Myxococcales bacterium | reverse complement strand
TCGATGCTCGGGGCATTGCCTTCGGTCAGGTACAGCTCGAAGGACTCGGCGAACTTCTCGTGATAGGCGCGCTTTTCCTCGAAGTCGAGCGCGGCCCACTCGTTGATGTCGCGCAGGCCGAACCACTGCATCAGCGCCTGCACGTCGCGCAGCACGCCGCGCTCACCCTCGGTGAGCTGGTCGGCGTCGTAGGTCTGCACGCTGGCCGCCATGTCGGTCATCACCTCGAGGAAGAAGTGGCCGGACTCGTGCAAGAAGGTCGAGAGGTCCGCGGCCTTCAGCAGTGCGATCGTGTTGGTCGCGGGGTTGAAGCTGCCGCGCGGGGCGGTTGAGCGGGGCGCCGCGTTGGCCGGCGTCGGTGCGCTGGCCATCTCCGTACCGTTGAAGACCACGATCACGTCGGCGTCGGCCACGTCAGCGGTTGCACTCGGCGCGGTCGCGCGGCGCTCGGCGTCGGTCATGCGCTGGCGGGCCTGCGTGTTGCGGGCTTCGACTTCGCCGGCAAGGCGCAGATACCACTCCCGCGCGGCCCACGACTGCGCGGCGCGCTCCATCTCGGGCGACGCCGAGGCGCGGGTCACATCCTGCACGTACTCGTCGTAGCTCGCCTGTAGCTCGGGCGTGATCTCGTCCTGCCCCCAGGCTTCGCGCGCGAACTGCTCAATCGGCATCGGCGCGGCCATCGCCATCAGGCGTTCGTTCAGCAACCGGCGGGCAGCGGCCAGCCCTTCGCGGGTCGCGCCGGGTCGCATGCGCGGGTCGGCGAAGGCGTCGGCCGCATTGCCGCCGCTCGCGAAGCCCTCGATGCTCTGAATGCCGTGCTGGATCTCGTGCAGCAGCACCGAAAGTGCATCGCCTTTGGTTTGCGCTTCGACGGTGATCTGCGGAGAGCGTCCAAACGTTTGATCGTCGCCTGCATAGCCTTCTTCGAACATGCCACGCTCACGCAGGCCCGGACCAAACGAAATCACCACGTCCATCGAGCGCAGTCCGGGGTAGGCGGCAAACAGCGCGGGGTGGTCCAGGATGTCGGCCAAGTACGTTGCGCGAGATCCGTTTTCTTCGTCCTCGCGCATGTTGATGAGGCGTGCGTCGGCATCGTTGATCTCGAACCGCCACTTGCCGTCGGCGCCCTTGAACCAGCCGGTAGCTTGGCGCACGGCCTCGGCATCCTCGCCGGCCTCGATGCGGGCCTTCGCGGAGTCGAGCGCCATCGTGTCGGCGGTCGCGGCCTGCGGGCCGGCGAACTGGT
>JAGQJE010000228.1 GCA_020430775.1 Myxococcales bacterium | reverse complement strand
TCGTGGGAAGCAACTCGATGTCGACGGGAGGCACCACAACATATCGTGGCCACCGACCGTCGTCGACCACATCATGTAGTGGGCCGTAGCCGGCCTGAGGAGTTGCTTCCCACGAATCGGGATCGGGATCGGGATCGGGATCGGGGTCGGGGTCGGGCGCGGGGTCGGGCGCGAACCGGGCCGGAAGCGCACGCCGGCGCGCGGTGTGGCGGGGCGGCCGCCGAGTCGGGCTCAGCCCCAGACGGCGACGTGCTCGGGCTCTATGTAGTACAGCACCCGCACCTCGCCCGGCGCGGCGTACGGATACTTGTCGACGTCGAGGTACTTCTTTGCCATGGCGTCGATGTGGGCCGCGGCGTCTTGCTCGGTGATCTTCGCGACGCGGCCGCGGATCATCATGGAGCGGTACGGGTTGTCGGGATCGGTGATGGACACGGCGACGCGCGGGTCTCGTCGCATGTTCTGGTCCTTCACGCGCCCTTCCGCCGAGTTGACGATCACGTGCTCGCCGTCGGTGTCGACCCACACCGGGCTCGCCTGCGGGCTGCCGTCGCGCATGAGCGTGCACAGGTGCGCGAAGGCGCGCTTCTTGAGGATATCCGCGTGGGAGTTTGGAATCGTCGCCATCGAACGCCCTCCTGGTACGCTGTGCACTGTACCATCGGTCCGGCGACCCGGGACGAATCGAGCGCAGCGGGCGGGCGCTGAGCGCGGCGGACGCGACCACGGCCGGAGGATGAGATGACCTCGACGCACGGCGCGCGGGAGCGCGACCTCGAGCTGCGCGGCACGACGTGGCGCATCACGGAGCAAGGCGAGGGCGTCCCTGTCGTGATGTGCCACGGGTTCCCGGGGCTCGGTTACAGCTTCCGTCACCAGATGGCGCCGCTCGCCGGTGCGGGCTTTCGCGCCGTCGCCCCGGACATGCTCGGCTACGGCGGCACGGACGCGCCGAGCGATCCCGCCGCCTACGACTACGCCCGCATCACGGCGGACCTCGTGGCGCTCCTCGACGCGCTCGACGCTCCGCGCGCGGTCTTCGTAGGCCACGACTTCGGCGCTCCCGCGGCGTGGAACGTCGCCCTCCGCGCCCCGGAGCGCGTCGCCGGGCTCGTCCTGCTGAGCGTCCCCTATGACCCGGACCGGATGCCCGTCCGCCCGAGCCAGGTCTACGCTGCCGCCGCGCGCGAGCACTTCCTGCACGTGCACTACTTTCAGGCGCCGGGCGTCGCCGAGCGGGAGCTCGACCCGCGACCTCGCGCGTTCTTGAGCCGGCTCTTCTGGGCGCTGTCGGGCGGCTACCGCTACCTCGACGTCTGGCGGCATGGCTCGGAGGGCAAGGGCTACCTCGACGTGCTCCCCGACGCGCCGCCGCTGCCATGGGCGTGGCTGCGTGAGGACGAGCTCGAGCGCTACGTCGAGGTCTTCTCGAGGACGGGCTTCGCCGGCGGCCTCGCGTGGTACCGCGCGTTCGACGTGAACTGGGCGCGCGGCGCGGCGTATGAAGGCGCGACGCTCACGCAGCCGACGCTCTTCATCGGCGGCGATCGCGACGTCGTGGTCGAGCTGCGGGGTGACGCGGGGCTTCAGCGGATGCGCGAGCACGCGGCGGACCTGCGCGGCGTGCACCTGCTCGAGGGCGCCGGCCACTTCGTGCAGATGGAGCGCCCGGCCGAGGTCAACGCGCTGCTGCTCGACTTCTTGCGCGCGCTCTGACCCGGCGCGCCCAAGCGGACGCCGCGCGCGCCGTCACAGGAGCTGGCTGAGCAGCAGCGGCAGCGTCACGAAGGCGAGGAGCGTCGAGAGCAGGATCGCCGCGGCGACGCCCTCCGGGTCGCGGTCGTACTTGAGCGCGAAGAGGTAGTTGAGCACGCCGACGGGCATCGCGGCCTCGAGGATGAACACGCCGCGAACCGTCCCGTGCAGGTTCGCGACGTGGGCGATCGCGAAGCCCACGGCGGTCCCTAGCGAGAGCCGCAGGACGGACACACGCAGGGCGTTGCCGAGGCTCGACGCCCGCATCCGCGACAGCGAGATGCCGAGCGTGATGAGCATCAGCGGGATGGCGAGGCTCCCGAGTAGATCCGTCGTGCGCTCGACCACCGTCGGGATCGGGATCTTCAGCGCGAGCACGACCGGCGCGAGGATCCCCGCCCACGCGAGCGGCGACGTGATCAGCGGCTTCAGCGAGCGCTCGCTCGCGAAGAAGATGTCCCCGACGATCGACTGACCCACGAACGAGACGGTGAAGTACGCGACGCCGAGCGCGAGCCCCTCACGGCCGAACGCGAAGAGGCAGAGCGGCAGGCCGAGGTTCCCGCAATTGTCGAAGACGACCGGGCCGAGGTAGGTGTGGGCGGGCAGCCGCATGGCCCGCAGCGCAGCCGCGCCGGCGAGCGCGAACACGACGAGCGCGACGAAGGTCAGCACCGCGACCTGGCGCAGCGCTGCCGGGTCGGCGTCGAGCCCGACGAGGCTGTGGAAGATGAGGCACGGACCGCTCACGTAGAGCACGAGGCGCGAGATGGTCGCGTCCTCGAAGGGCACGCGCGATCGGCCCCACACCCAGCCGACGGCGATGCAGAGCAGCACCGGCGCGACGACGTCGAGGAGCTGCCGGACCATCGTGGGCGCTGCGTAGTACGGGTCGGCCGGGCCTGCCACCTCGCGGGCGCGACGACGCGTGGGTGGTAGGGTCGAGCGGTGACCTTGCAGACGATCAGCCGCGCCCTCTCAGACCGGCTCGGCGCGTTGGCGTTTTCGGCGCCGACCACGCACGTGTACAACCCCCTCGAGTACGCCTGGCAGCCGCACTCGCGCTACCTCGAGCGCTACGGCCGCGGCGACGTCGAGGTGCTCTTCGTCGGCATGAACCCGGGGCCCTTCGGGATGGGCCAGACGGGGGTGCCCTTCGGCGATCCGACGATGGTGCGGACCTTCCTCGGCATCGAGGGCGCGGTCGGGCATCCGCCCTGCGAGCACCCAAAGCGGCCGGTGCTCGGCTTCGACTGCCGGCGGGCGGAGGTGAGCGGGACGCGCGTGTGGACCTGGGTGCAGGGCCGCTTCGAGACCCCGGAGCGCTTCTTCGCGAGGCGCTTCATCTACAACTACTGCCCGCTGCTCTTCATGGAGGCGTCCGGCCGTAACCGCACCCCGGACAAGCTGCCCGTCGCCGAGCGCGAGCCCCTGCTCGCCGCCTGCGACGACGCGCTCCTCGAGGTCGTCGATCTGCTCGAGCCGGCGTGGGTGATCGGCGTCGGCGCCTGGGCCGCAAAGCGCGCGAGCGTGGCGCTCGACGGGCGCGACGTGCGCGTCGGCACCGTGCTGCACCCGAGCCCCGCGAGCCCGAAAGCCAACCGCGGCTGGGCCGAGCAGGCCGACGCGGAGCTGCGGGCGCAGGGCGTGCCGATGACGTAGCGCGCGCGGGCGCCGGCGCAGCCCGCGGTGCGGCTCAGGCGAGCGGTTCGAGGATCCGCCCCGCCGCGTGCCCGTCGCCGTAGGGGTTCATCGCGCGCGCCATCGCCTCGTACGCGGTGCGGTCGCTCAGCAGGCGGCTCGCCTCGGCGACGATCTTCTCTTCATCGGCCCCGACGAGTCGCGCCACGCCCGCGTCCGCGGCCTCCGGCCGCTCGGTGGTCTCGCGCAGCACCAGCACAGGCTTGCCGAGGGACGGGGCCTCTTCCTGCACGCCGCCCGAGTCGGTGAGGATGAGCTCGGCGCGGTGCATCGCGAGCACGAAGTCCTCGTAGTCGAGCGGGTCGATGAGGCGGATGCGCGGGTGATCGCCTAGCTTGGGCATGACCACGGAGCGCACGCGCGGGCTCATGTGCACCGGGAACTCGACCTCGAGGTCGTCGAAGCGTTCGACCAGCCGCAGCACCGCGTTGCAGATGCGCTCCATCGGCGCGCCGTGGTTCTCGCGCCGGTGCGCCGTGACGAGGAGGGTGCGCCCGGTCGGCGCCTCGAGCCGGCCGTCGCGCTTCGCCCGGTCGAGCGTCCAGAAGAGCGCGTCGATCGCGGTGTTGCCGGTCACCCAGCAGCGGTCCTCACGCACGCCCTCGCGCAGGAGGTTTTGCAGCGAGCGATCGGTCGGCGGGAAGTGGAACTCGGTGACCTGCGTCGTCAGGCAGCGGTTGACCTCCTCCGGGAAGGGCTGGCGCTTGTCGAAGGTGCGCAGCCCCGCTTCGATGTGCGCCACCGGGACCTGGTGGTAGAAGCCGGCGAGCGCGCCGCAGAACGTGGTGGTCGTGTCGCCCTGGACCAGCACGACGTCCGGGGCGAGGTCGGCGACGGCGCGGTCGAGGCCGCGCAGGGCGGCGGTGGTGACGTCGGCGAGGCTCTGGTCGTGGCGCATGATGTCGAGGTCGACCGCCGGGGTGAGCCCGAAGACCGCGAGCATCTGGTCGAGCATCTCCCGGTGCTGGCTCGTGGTGACCAGCAGCGGCTCGAACCGGGGATCGTCGGCGGCGCGCAGGATCACCGGGGCCATCTTGATGGCCTCCGGGCGGGTGCCTACGACGAACATGAGCTTCTTCTTCGACATGGCGCGACTCTCGTTTGGGGCGACCCGGCTCGCTCAGGCCGGACGCTTGCGGTGCTTGGCTCCGTCGCGCGCGACCGCGTCACGGCCAGCGAGGTAGATGAAGCGCGTGTTGGTCGTGAAGTAGCGGCCGGCGAGGCGCCTCGGCTCCTGGGCCATGCGGAACGCCCACTCGAGCGACAGGCGCTGGAGCACGACCGGCGCCCGCGCCCGCAGGCCCGAGATGACGTCGAAGCTGCCGCCGACGCCGATCGCGAACGAGGCGCCGAGGCGCTCCCACTGCGCCTCGATGAAGCGCTCCTGGCGCGGGACGCCCATCGCGACGATGAGGATCTCGGCGCCGCTCTCGCGGACGGCGTCCGCGCGCGCCGCCGCTTCGTCCGGGCCGAAGTAACCGTCGGCGACGCCCCGGATGTCGAGCCCGGGGTAGCGCTCGCGGAGCCTCTGCGCGGTCTTCTCGACCACCTCCCGCGTCGCGCCGAGCAGGTAGACGCCGAGGCCGCGCGCGGCCGCTCGCGCGCAGAGGTGCTCGATGAGGTCGACGCCCGTCACGCGCTCCGGCAGCGGCGCGTCCGCCGAGCGGCTCGCCCAGACCAGCGGCTGGCCGTCGGCGACCACGAGGCGGGCCTTCTCGACGAAGCGCGCGAGGTCGGGGTCGTCCCGCATCGCCATCAAGATGGCGACGTTGACGGTGCACAGCCACCCCCGCTCGCCGCGGGTGATCATGGCCTCGACCTCGTCGACGGTCTCGTCGAGCGTGAGGACGTCGAACTCGCCGTTCAGGATCTTCACGCGCCGCAGGGCGGCGAGATCCGCGGCGAGCAGCGCGTCGATGAAGAACTTCGTCGGCCAGTTCGGAAAGGTCATCCGCGAGTAGCGGCCCCACGCGGGCTGGGAGCCCTTGATGGCGCCACGCACGTCGAGGTCGTCGGTGTCGAGGTCCTGGCACGCCATCACGTAGCGGAGCGTCCGCGTCGCGGCGTCCGCGTACACCGCGCGATCGGTGTCGCTCGCCCCCCGATCCGCGTCCGGCGGGAGGGAGGCGAGCTTCGACAGCACGATCGAGAGCTGCGCGTTGCCCGTCAGGCAGCAGTAGCGAGCCGCGGGCCTGCCCTCGGTGTCGATCTGCCCCGGCACGAAGCCGCGCGCGTCGACGAGCTGCACGATCCCGTCGGCTGCCCTCCGGGCCGACGCGATGTAGGCAGGCTCGTCGAGCAGCAGCCCCGCCTCGAGCAGGCCCCGCATCGCGTAGGCGATGGTGTGCGTGAACGGCGCCTTGCCCTCCTCGAAGGCGCAGCGCTCGTACCAGGGCCCGCGCTGTTGGCTGACCGCCCAGTCGAGGTTCGCACGCGCGACCCGCAGCCGGTCGTCCGACGGCGCGCGGAGGTGGAGCTGCACGAGCGCCCAGGCGACGCGGGCGTTGTACACGTGCGGCACGCCCTTGTGCGTGAAGCGAGTCCAGCGGCCCTCGTCGTCGGCGACCCTCACGAGCCAGTCGCCCGCCTTCTCCGCGGCGCGGCGGAAGCGCTCCTCCCCCGTCTCGTCCCAGGCGCGCACGAGGCCGAGGAGCACCTGGCCCGTGTCGAAGACGATGCCGTCGTTCGTGAAGTGCGGGTTCGCGACGCCGCCGTCCTCGTTCTGCACCCGCACGCACCAGTCCGCGATGCGGACCGCGCGCTCGGCGAGGTCCGGCCGGTCGAGCGCACGGGCGAGATCGAAGAAGGTGACGGCGATGTAGCCTGACGTCTCGCGGTAGTTCGGCCGCCACCCGCCATAGACCGAGTAGCCGTAGCTGACGCCGCCGTCGGTGCCGTGATCGTGGGCGCGCTCGAGCCAGGCGACCGCCGCGTCGAGGTGCGCGCGCGCGCTTCGCACCCGGCCGCGACCTCGGAGCAGGTCCGTCGCGGCGATGCGGGCGAAGGAGCGGACGGGCAGGTCGGGCATCTCGGCGGGGAGCCGTGGCAGCTTCATGTGGGTCGTCCGGTGGGCGGCAGCATACGGGGCGGGGCGGCCACGCATGCGGCGGCTCGCCATGTCCCAAGGCGAAGTGGGCAAGATGTGGAATTGTCGGGCGAGGCGCAACTTCGCGCATGGGCGGCGCCCCGTGCCCACGACGCGGCGATGGGCACGGTCACGCTCGATCCGCGCCGGGCGGTAACGGCTCGCGCGGCTCGCCCGGCTCGCGCGGCTCGGCGTCGTGCGTTCGGAGGTAGCGAAACAGCCTCCGGCGCGCGCTGGACGGCGCCTTCGCCGGGATCGCGCCCGTCACCGGCTCGATGGCGCCGAGCGCGGCGGTCTGCGCGGCCTCGGCCGCCGGCTGTGCGTTGCGCGTGGCGGCGTCGGCGCGCTCCTTGCGGGCGGCCCGGACCAGCTGCCGCAGACGCTGACGCTCCGCCGAGGGATGCTCCGAGAGCCAGCGCTCGACGGCGTCGTCGTCCCCGCCCAGCATTCGCTCTCGGGCCACCTCGAGCACCTGGAGCCTCGCCGCGCCGGCCGCGGTGCGCCCGTCCCGCGCGTCGAGGAACGCCCGCAGCGCGTCCGTGTCCTCGCTCCGCAGCCGCCGCACGACGAAGCGCAGCTCTCGGGCCCGGGCGCTCGAGGGCCGCATCGACGACAGCGCGGTGAGGGCACGCTCTACGAAGGGAGCGAGCCCGAGCGGCGCACGCTCCGGAGCGCTGAGGGCCGCCAGCTCTTCGGCGAGCGCCGAGAGCGCCCGATCCGTGGCGCGCTCGCGCAGCCGCGAGGTCTTGCGCGAGCCCGGCATGGACGCGCGCTCATCGATCGACTTGGGCGGGGTGTAGCCTCGGCGCGCCATCGAGCCGGATGGTGCCAGACGCGGCCGCCGCCGGCGACCCGGCACCGGTCGCGCGGTCGCGCAGCGCCGTCAGCGCAGCCGCCGCCGCGCGGCCTTGGCCTCCTCGCTCGTTGGGAAGCGCGCGACCAGCGTCTCGCGCACCTCGCGCGCCTCGGCGTGCTGGCCGGTCTTGTCGTAGGCGTGGGCGAGCAGCGCCATCGCCTCGGGCTCGAGCCCGGTCCCCGCGTACGCGTTGATGACGGTCTTCGCGCGCCGGATCACGGCCTCGTGGTCGTCGCGACGCGCGTAGAAGTGCGCGACGTAGAGCTCGTGGCGGGCGAGCATCCGCATCGCCTTCATCACCATCTCGTTCGCCTCGGGCACGCGCGGGTCGTCCGGGTAGTCCGCGATGAAGCGCTGCAGGTGCTGGAGCGCGTCGCGCGTGGGCTGCTGATCGCGCTCGTACGCGGGCGGCGCCAGGAAGAAATCGCTCGGGATCTGCTGGTAGTACGACTCGGCGATGCGGAAGCGCGCGTACGGCACCTGGCTGTGGGACGGCCGAAAGCGCACGAACTCGCGGTAGGCCTGGATGGCCTCGGCGTAAGACTTCGCCTTGAACTTGCAGTCCGCGAGCCGCAGCTCGGCGAGCGCGGCGAAGCGGCTGTACGGGAACTCGCGGCGCACCGCGCGGAAGCCAGGCTCGGCCTTCGGGCAGTGGTCTTTGCGGAACTCGTAGAGCGCGCGCTCGTACGCCGCCTGCGCGCTCTCGCCGTAGCTGAGCTTCGCGACCTTCGCGCTCTCGAGCTTCGACCCTGCGCAGCCGCTCGCGAGACAGAGCGCGGTCACGAGCGCGGCGGCCCCGACCGTGCGCCGCGCTCGACGCGCGCTCGGCCGGCGGCGGGGCGGCGAGATGCGTGCGACCCGAGCCGGCGCGGCTCCGTCTGCGCTCGTCGAAGGGGCTGGCATGGGCAGGGTGTAGCCTCGGGTCCGGCGCCGCACAAATGGCGCTTCGCGGCGGAGGCCCTAGCCGCCCGTGCGCCGGCGCTGGGCGCGCGCCATGCGCAGGTACATGGCGGCGGTCGGGTGTGTCGGGTCGAGCTCGATCGCGCGCTGCCACGCCTCGATGGCGCCCTGAACGTCCGCGTCGGCGTAAAGCGCCGCCCCGAGCGCGACGTGGGCGGGCGCGTAGTCCGGGCTGCGCTCGAGCGCGCCCTGCAGCTCGGCCCGGGCGGCGGCGCGGTCGCCGCGCTGCTCGAGGAGCTGGGCGAGCTGCACCCGGAGGTCCGCGAAGTCCGGCCGAAGCGCGACGGCCTTGCGGAGCTCGTCGATCGCCTCCTCGGGCATGGCAGCCTCGACGTAGGCATCCGCGACGCCGCGGTGCAGGTTCGCGAGCTTCGCTTTCATCGACTCGCTCGGCCCGTCGCCCGTCGTCGAGCGGTCGCGCTCGATCGCGTCCCGGTACGCGGCGGTCGCCTCCTCGTACAAGCCGAGATCGCTGTAGGTCACCGCGAGGTTGAGCGCCGCCTCCGTGTACGCGGGGTTGAGGTCGAGCGCGTGCTCGAACGAGGCGCGCGCCGCTTCGAGGTCTCCGCGGTCGTGCGCGATGATGCCGAGCATGTTGTGGACGTCCGCGAACCCCGGACGCGTGGCGAGGACCTCACGCAGGTAGGGCTCGGCCGCGTCGAACTCGCGCTTTTCGAAGTGCTCGGTCCCGAGGCCGAGCGCACGTTGCAGAGCGGTCTGGGTCACACCCCTAGGATACCAGCGAGAGCGCCCCTCGTGCGTGCGCCCCACTCGGGTGCACTCGGGTCGACGCGACGGCGCGAAGACCCGCCGGTGGCGCGGGACGGTCCCGGGCGGCACGATGCGAGCAGGAGCGCCCCGCGGGGCGAGAGCGCATGGCGAAACCGCAGGCCGGCAGCACGCACACGATCGCCGACATCGAGGTCACCGACCCTGACATGCTCTTGCGGCTCACCGGCCCGAACGCCGAGCACCTGCGCGCGCTGGGCGCGGAGCTGGGGCTGCAGGTCGGGCTGCGCGGACACACGATCCGCGCGCAGGGGAGCGCCGCCGAGGTCGCGTTGATGCAGCGGGTGCTGAGCGAATTGCTCGACGTGCTGGCGGACCGCTCGCTCACCGGCCCGGAGATGGTGCGGGCGGCGAGGACGCTCCGCTCGCACCCCGAGATCCGCCTGCGCGAGCTCTTCGACGACGTGGTGCTTACGACGGTGAGCCGCCGCCTCGTCGCGCCGAAGGGCGTCGCCCAGCAGCACTACGTCCGGTCGATCGCGCGCGACGACGTCGTGTTCGGCATCGGTCCGGCCGGCACGGGCAAGACCTACCTCGCGATGGCGATGGCGGTGCGCGCGCTCCAGCGGCAGGACATCAAGCGGATCATCCTCACGCGGCCCGCGGTCGAGGCTGGCGAGCGGCTCGGCTTTCTGCCCGGTGATCTCGCCGAGAAGATCAACCCCTACCTGCGGCCGCTCTACGACGCGCTGCACGACATGATGGACTTCGAGAGCGTCACCTCATTGATGCAGCGCGGCACGATAGAGGTGGCGCCGCTCGCGTTCATGCGCGGGCGAACGCTGAACGACAGCTTCGTCGTCCTCGACGAGGCGCAGAACGCCACCGCCGAGCAGATGAAGATGTTCCTGACGCGGCTCGGGTTCGGCTCGAAGGCGGTGGTCACCGGCGACGTGACTCAGGTCGACCTGCCCGACGGGCGACGCAGCGGCCTCCGTGACGCCGAGTCGCTGCTCTCGAACATCGAGGGCATCTCGTTCTGCTATTTCTCGGACGTCGACGTCGTCCGTCACCCGCTCGTGCAGCGCATCGTCCGCGCGTACGACGAGCGCGACGCCGAGCGGGAGGCGGCCCGCGCGGCGCGCGAGGCCGAGCGAGAAGCCGACCTCGAGACGCAACGAGAGCAGGAGAGCAACTGACGAGCCGACGGCTCGCTCGCGCTTGCGGCTGCGCTCGCGCCTGCGGCGCTGCGCGGCGAGCCGCGCCCCGGGGTGCGGCGAGCATGGAAGGGCCCTCGCGGCTACCGATTGAGGTAAGCCTTCGCGTATGACCGCATCCGAGCTCTGCCTGCTGGGCGCCGGCATCTTCTTCGGCACGGGCCTGCTCACCGGCGTGTGGAAGTACGTCGCGATCGACCGGAGCGCCGGGGGGGAGGCGAGCGCCCCCATCTACGTCGACATCGCCCACCGCGCGAGCCTGCTGTACTCGTTCGCGGCGATCCTCTTCCTCGAGTTCGTGCCCTATTCGCCCGTGTCGCCAGCGGCGACGCGCTGGGTCGTCGGCGTGCCGCTTGTCTTCTTCGGCTCCGCGATCGCGACCTACGTGACCCACGGCGTCCTGCGCGACACGGACAACCAGCTCCGTCGGCCGCACGTCCTCGGCCACGGCACGCTGCCGCCGGTGCTGGTCCGCGGCTACATGGTCGCGCTCATCCTCGGCGAGGTCGGCGGGTTCGGGGTGCTCTTCTACGGGTTCTTGCAGACGGTGCTGTGAGCGCTCGCGGCCCGGGACCGGGCCGCGCTCGCGGTGTCGTTCGCGCACCCCGCCACACCGGCGCCTGCTACTGTTGGCGCGCTACCATGGAAGAACGAATCTACGACGGCGCGCTCGATCTGGTGGGACACACGCGGCTGGTGCGGCTCGGCCGCATCGCCGGCGCGGCGGGCGCTGAGATCTGCGCGAAGCTCGAGTGCGACAACGCCGGTGGCTCGGTCAAGGACCGCCCGGCGCTCGCCATGGTCGAGGCCGCGGAGCGCAGCGGCGAGCTCGTCCCGGGCGCGGCCATCGTCGAGGCGACCAGCGGCAACACGGGCATCAGCCTCGCGATGATCGCCGCGGTCCGAGGGTATCGCTGCGTCATCGTCATGCCGGAGGACATGAGCATGGCGCGCCGTCATATCCTGACGGCGTACGGCGCCGAGGTCGTGCTGACTCCGGCCCAGGACGGCATGGCGGGCGCCGTCGAGCGCGCCGTGCGCATCTACGAAGGCACGCCGGGCGCGTTCATGTGCCACCAGTTCGAAAACCCCGCGAACCCCGACGTCCATGCCCAGACGACGGCCGAGGAGATCTGGGCGGCGACGGGGGGCAAGATCGACGCGTTCGTCGCGGGCGTCGGCACCGGCGGCACGCTGACGGGCGTCGGTCGCGTGCTGCGCGAGCGCGCGCCCGAGTGTCGCATCGTCGCGGTCGAGCCGCGTGCGAGCGCCGTGTTGTCCGGGAGTAAGCCGGGGCTGCACGGTATCCAGGGCCTCGGCGCGGGCTTCGTCCCAGCGGTGCTCGACCGGGGCCTCATCGACTCCGTCGTCACGGTCACAGACCTCGCCGCGGACCGCATGACGCGACGGCTCGCGCGGGAGGAGGGGTTGCTGCTCGGGCCGTCGTCCGGCGCGAACGTCCACGCCGCCCTCGAGGTCGCCGCCAAGATGACGCCCGAGCAGCGGGTGGTGACGATCCTCTGCGACGGCGGCGAGCGCTACCTCTGCTAGCGGCCCGCTCTCGGACGGGCTCTGGGTCGCCGTTGCCCCTGTCGGGCGCGGTCTCTATACACCGCACATGGACCAGCCGACGGGTGGGGTCGGCTGGTAGGATGGGTGCCGATGTCCACGACCACCAGGGTGTACGCGTTCGAGGACGAGGTCGCGGCCGGCCGACGGCGCGCGCTGCTCGGGGGCAAAGGCGCGGGCCTGCAGGAGATGACCCGGCTCGGGATTCCGGTGCCGCCCGGCTTCACGATCGCGACCGAGGTCGGGCCGGAATACCGGCGGCTCGGCGGGCCGCCGGCGGGTCTCGAGGCTGAGGTGGAGGCGGCGCTCGCGCGGCTCGAGGCGCGGCTCGACCGGCGCCTCGGCGCGTCGAAGCGCCCGCTGCTCGTCTCGGTGCGCTCGGGCGCGGCGACCTCGATGCCGGGCATGATGGACACCATCTTGAACCTCGGCCTCAACGACGAGACGGTCGAGGCGCTCGCGCGCGAGAGCGGCGACCGCCGGTTCGCGTTCGACGCCTATCGGCGCTTCACGCAGATGTATGGCGACGTCGTGATGGGCGTCGACCACCACCTGTTCGAGGACGCGCTCGGCGCGGTCAAGCTCGAGCTCGGCTCGCCGCGCATGCTCGACTCGGAGCTCGACGCCGCGGCGCTCGAAGAGCTCGTCGCGCGCTATCGACGGATCCTCATCGATCGGACCGGTACCTCGCTCCCCGAGGCGCCGCGGGAGCAGCTCTGGGCCGCCATCGGCGCCGTCTTTCGCTCGTGGGACAACGTCCGCGCGGTGCGGTACCGCAAGATGCAGGGCGTCGTCGATCCCCTCGGGACGGCGTGCACCGTCCAGGCCATGGTCTTCGGCAACCTCGGCGAGACGAGCGGATCTGGCGTGGCGTTCACGCGCAACCCATCGACGGGCGAGCGCATGCTCTACGGCGAGTACCTGCCGAACGCGCAGGGCGAGGACGTCGTCGCGGGCATCCGCACGCCGGTCGCGCTCACGGCGACGGCGTCCGTCCCCGGGCGCGAGCAGACGAGCCTCGAGCGACGGCAGCCCGACGTCTTCGCGCAGATCGAGGCGCACTGCGCGCAGCTCGAGGCCCACTTCGGTGACATGCAGGACATCGAGTTCACCGTGCAAGAGGGTGAGCCGTTCATCCTGCAGACGCGCTCGGGCAAGCGGACGGCGACCGCCGCCGTCCGGATCGCCGTTGACATGGTCGGCGAGGGCGCCATCGACGAAGACCGCGCCGTGCAGATGGTCGACGCCTCGTCGCTCGACCAGCTCCTGCACGCGCGCTTGCCCGACCCGGAGCTGCTCGAAGCGCGCGGAACCCGCGCGGTCGCGCGAGGACTCCCCGCGAGCCCTGGCGCGGCGACGGGGCGCATCGTGCTCGACGCCGACGAGGCGGTGCGGCTCGCCGCGGTGGGAGAGACGACGATCCTGGTGCGGCGTGAGACGAGCCCCGAGGACATCCACGGGATGAAGGCCGCGGCCGGTATCCTCACGGCGACCGGCGGCATGACCTCGCACGCCGCGGTGGTCGCGCGCGGGCTCGGGACCTGCTGCGTCGTCGGGTGCAGCGCGCTCGCGGTCGACTACGAGGCGCGCACGATCGCGGTCGCGAGAGGTGAAGCGGACGAAGCCCGCGTGTTCAGCGCCGGCGACACGATCACGCTCGACGGGGTGCGCGGCTTGGTCTATGCGGGCGCCGTCGACGCGGTCGCCGCGGCGTCGATCCCCGAGTACGACGTCTTGATGCAGTGGGCCGACGCGCGCCGGCGCATGGAGGTGCGCGCGAACGCCGACACGCCGCGGGCGGCGAGGGAGGCGGCCGCGGGGGGCGCCGCGGGCATCGGGCTCTGTCGCACCGAGCACATGTTCTTCTCGCCGGAGCGGATCGACGTCGTGCGCGCGATGCTGCTCGCCGAGGCGGACGCAGACGCGGACGTGACCGGACCGTCGCGCCGTCGACCGGCGCCGCGAGGGTCGGCGGGTCACGAGGCAGACCGGGCGCGCGAGCCGTGGCTGGACAAGATCGAGCCGATGCAGCGAGCGGACTTCGAGGCGATCTTCGACGCGATGGAGGGCCGGCCGGTGACCATCCGCCTGCTCGACTGGCCGCTGCATGAGATCCTCCCGCACGGGGCCGAGGAGCAGGCGCGCGTCGCCGATCTGCTGGGTGTCGATCGCCGGGAGCTTGCGCGGCGCGTCGAGCGGCACAAGGAGCAGAACCCCATGCTCGGTCACCGCGGTGTGCGGCTCGGGCTGACGATGCCCGGGCTCTACCGCATGCAGGCACGCGCGATCCTCTCCGCCGCGCTCGCTTGCGTATCGCGCGGCGTCGCCGTCAAGCCCGAGCTGATGATCCCCATCGTCGGCTTCGCGAGCGAGATCGAGGCAGCGAGGGCCCTCATCGACGCCGAGGCGAGCGCCCTGTTCGAGCGGGTCGGCCGCCGGGTCGAGTACCGCGTCGGCACGATGATCGAGCTGCCACGCGCGTGCGTCTGCGCCGGGTCCATCGCCGAGCACGCCGAGTTCTTCTCGTTCGGCACCAACGATCTCACGCAGACCACGCTCGGGATCAGCCGGGACGACTCGGCGGGCTTCCTGCCGGCGTACCGAGACCGACTGGGCCTCATCGCCGCCGATCCGTTCGCGGAGCTCGACGCGGACGGTGTCGGGGCGTTGATGGCGCTCGCGGTCGAGCGGGGCCGGCAGACGCGGCGCTCGATCAAGATCGGCGTGTGCGGCGAGCAGGGCGGCGACCCACGCTCGATCGCCATCGTCGAGAAGCTGGGGCTCGACTACGTCTCGTGTTCGGTGCCGCGGTTGCCGATCGCGCGGCTCGCCGCGGCGCAGGCCCGGCTCGTCGCCAAGCACGGCGAGCCGGGCTGAGCGGCTGAGCGGCTGAGCGTCGGGTCAGTCCGTCGAGCGGCCGGCGTCGGCGCTGGGGTTCGGGTCCCGCGCGTCGGTCTCATCGACCGCGGCGAGCTCGGCGAGCTCGCGAGCGTACCCGCCCGACAAGATCGGAAAGCGGCACCACGTCTTCGGGTCGAGGTTCTCGTCGTCGACGTGAAACGACGGGGCGTAGCGCTCGCGCTTCCACTGATTGCGGCACCACAGCCGAAAGAAGCGCGACACCCAGGCGCGCAGCGTCGCCGCGTCGAGGTCCGGAAAGAGCGCACGCATCCGCGCGTACACCTCCACCGGGTCCTTCTTGTCGCGGATGGCGGCGCGCTCGATCGCGTCGAGCAGCGGGTAGGGCATCAGGTCCGCCTCGTCGGTTTGCGGGGCGGCGCCTGGGCGCGTCGGGCGAAGCTCGGCGGTCGGCGCTTGCGCGTTGACCGCTGCGAGGGCGCGGATCGGGCCGATCCCGGCCGGCCCCTCCGTCTCCAACCAGCGCAGCCACCCGCGCAGGTAGGCCTTGTCGATGCCTGCGATCGGCGAGAGCCCCCCGGCCGTGTCGCCGTCCATCGTCGCGTAGCCGACCGCGGCTTCCGAGCGGTTGCTGGTCGCGATGAGCACCTGCCCGGCGAGGTTCGCGAGCATCCAAGCGCTCGGCGCGCGCGCCCTCGCCTGGATGTTCTGCAGCGTGAGGTCGTCCCGCTCCCAGGTGAGCTCTCGGCCGACGGCGCCCTCGATGAGCGCCACGTAGCTGCGGACGATGCCGTCGACGTCCAGCTCGTGGTGGCGAGCACCCAGCGCTCCGGCGAGGCCTGAAGCGGCGGCCCGCGTCGTCTCGCTGCTGTTGGCCGTCGACTGATATACCGTCGTGAGGAGCCTGCCGACGACGATTGCGGCGGCATCTTGGTCGTTCGCGGGAGCCACGCCACTTGCCGGTAGCAGCCCGTCGACGTGGCCGAGCCGCGCTGCGAATCCCGCGAGGCCGAGCTCGTCGATTCCGTAGCGCACCATCAGCGCCACGAGACAGGCGCACGCGGCGGAGTCCGCCCCTCCACTCAGCGACACGACGTAGCCGCCGGTCCGCGATTTCCGGAGGTAGTCGAAGAGGGCGAGCGACAGCGTGCGCGCGAAGGCCTCGTGCCGCGCGCTGGACGCCGTCTCCCAGGCCTGGCGGTGCGAGCGCGCACGCTCGGGCGGCGCTTCGGGGAGCGTGAAGGGAGTGCGCACGCGCCCTTCACGAGGGCGAACAGACGGCTCGACCCCGGCGGCGCGCGACCGTCCGAGCCTGGCCAAGTCGAGGTCGACCACGGCGCTCGCGATGCGGAAGGGCGCGAACGAGAAGCGCGGCATCTCCGCGAGCATCTCGCCGGCGTTCGCGATCAGCCCGCCGCCGTCGTAGATCGCGCGCCCAGCCTCGTTACCGAGCAGGTTGGCGTAGAGGTACCCGACCCCGAACGCGCGTGAGCCCTCGAGCACGAGCCGGCGGCGTATGCGCTGCTTGCCGAACGCGAAGTGGCTGGCGCTCGGATTGAAGATGACGTCGACGTTGTCACGGGACAGATCCGCGCCGCGACGGCTCGCCACCCAGGCGTCCTCGCAGATTTCGAACCCGATGACCGTGCCGCCTACGTCGAACGTGAGATCGCCTATCGGGATAGGAGATCGGTTCGGGTGGGATCCGGGCGGCGTGAAGGTCGACACGGCGCCGGGTGGCCAGGGCTTGAACCATCGCGGCTCGTAGTGCAGCCCATCGCCGGCGAGAAAGCGCTTCGGAACGAGGCCGGCGATCGCGCCGTCGACCAGGAGCGCGGCCGCGTTGTAGAGGGCGCCCTCGTGCTCGACGGGGAGCCCCACGCTGACCGCGAGGCCAGCCGTGGCTGGGACGAGCGCTTCGAGGAGCGACCAGGCGGTCCGCCGGACGAAGCGCGCCTGGAACATGTCTTCGCACCCGTAGCCGGTGAGGCAGAGCTCCGGGAGGCAGAGCGCGCTCGCCTGTTGGGCCCGCGCCTCGTCGATGGCACCGCGAATGTTCGCGAGGTTGTCTTCCCAGGCGAAGGGTGTCTGGTTCAGGACACCGACGGCGACGCGGACGCCGCTCATCGACGGCTTCGTGGGTCCCCGCCCGCGGGGCGCCGCGGGCGACTCGCGTGGGCGGATGCGCTGCTCGCTCCGCGGTCTCGCGACACGGCGGCGCGCTCGTTGAGCACGAGGCGCAGGTCACCGGGCTCGTCCGTAATGATCGCGTCGACGCCGAGATCGAGCAGGTCGTGCATCTCGGTGGGGTCGTTGATGGTCCACACATGCACCTCGAGCCCGAGGCCGTGCGCGGCGCGGACGAAGTGCCGATCGACGACCTCGATCTTTCCGTAAGTGCGCGGCGTCTGGAGCGCCTGGTACTCAGGGTTCAGCCAGCGGTGAGCGCGCACGCTCGCCGCGAGCCAGAACGCGCGGATCTCCCGCTCCCCCGCGGACGTACAGAGGCGCGCTCCGAGACGCTCCCTTGCGCGCCTCGTCATTGCGTGGTGCTGCGAGGCGACGAGGACGCGCTCCTCAGCGCGGTGTCGCGTGATTGCGTCGCAGACCGCGTCCGCGACGGCGTCGTCGTTGGGCTTGATCTCGGCGGTGATGTGGGCGGTCGGGTCCAGGCGGAGCAGCTCGTCGAAGGTCGGTATCCGGACGCCTTGCGCACGGAACGGAAAACGGACGTTGTCGAACGTCTTGCGGTAGCCGGCGTCGAAGCGGCGCAGCTCGGCGAGCGTGTATCCCGAGACCTCACCGCGCCCGTCTGTCGTGCGCTCGATCGTAGGGTCGTGGAAGCAGACAAGCTCGCCGTCGCGCGTCAGGCGGAGGTCGGTCTCGATGTGTCGGAAGCCGAGCGCGAGCGCCTCACGGAAGGCTTCGATCGTGTTCTCTGGGTGGCTGCCCGCGGCGCCTCGATGGGCGATCCCATATGGCCTCGGCTCGGAGAAGAAAGGGTGCATCGCGCGGCATCATAACCTCCACGGCGTGCCAGCGCTGTCATCGAGCACGACGTGGAACCGTGCGACGTGGAACCGTCAGCCGTTGCCGCGGGGGAAGCAGCCCCTCAGCCCCGCCGGCGAGTCCTGACCATCCCCCCGACCGGGAGTACGGAGCAGCCTCTGACCGGGAGTAGGAGGGCGGCTCCGCCCGTCCGTGGGACGTCGACGGCGGACGAATGCGTCCTTTGTGTACTTCGGCTCGCGACGCCAGGGCGCCACGGCGGGGGAAGGAGGGCGGCAGCG
>JAGQJE010000227.1 GCA_020430775.1 Myxococcales bacterium | reverse complement strand
GGCCGCGCGCGGCGGCGACGCGGGCTGGCCCGCCGCGGCCGCGGCCGCCGGCGCGGTGCTCGCGCTCCCTCACATGCTCGGCGCGTGGCCGCTCGGCGCCATCCACGGCCTGCTCGACCGCCTCCTGCTCGCGCTCGGGCTGCTCTGATCCCCTGACCTCTCGAGAGCCGCCCCCTTCGCCAAGTCCCATGCCGCAGCGTTCTACTATCGTGAATAATAACTCCCGTACGACGTGGGCGCTCTTGGCGCTCTGCGCGGGGCTGATCGTCACCCCCGGCCGGGTCCTCTCCGACGCGCCGCGGACCCACGATCGGGCGTCGCGCGAGGACCGGGTGCCGCCGTCCGCGGAGCCCCTCACCCTCAGGCGCGCGCTCGCCCTGGCCGCGCAACATAGCCCCGTGCTCGACGCCGCGGGCGCGCGGCTCGGGCAGGCCGCGGCGCGCGCGCGTGCCGCGCGGCGCTACCCCCACAACCCGGAGCTCGAGACCGAGGTGGCGTCGCGGCGCGGTGATGATGGCTCGCGCGCGGTCGACTTCGAGGTGGGCGTCGCGCAGCGGGTCTCGCTCGCGGGCCAACGCCGGCGCACGCGCCGGGCCGCGGAGGCTTTCGCGGACGCCGCGCGGGGACGACGCGACCGGGTGACGCAGGAGGTCGGCGCCGCGGTCGAGCTCGCGTTCGTCGACGCCCTGCGCGCGCGTGACCTCCTCGCGGTGGCCGATGCCGACGCCGCGCTCGGCCGGGCGCTCTACGTCGCGACCGAGCGGCGGCTGAGCGCCGGCGCCGGGACGGAGCTCGACCTCGCGGTGGCGGCGGCGGAGGTGGGCCGTGTGGAGCGCGCGCTCGCTGAGGCCGAGTCCGCGTCCATCGCGGCGCGCGCCACGCTCGCCGAGCGGGTCGGGATGCCTCCCGCCGCCCTCCCTGAGCCCGCCGGATCGCTCGCGGACGACCTCGCCTCGGAGTCCGAAGATGCTGCTGTGCCGGCCCTCGAGGTCTGCCTCCGCGGCGCGGCCGAGCACCGGCCCGACCTGCTCGCGTGGGACGCGCACCGGCGCGCCGAAGCGGCCCGGGTCGCCGTCGAGCGCGCCGCCGCGGTCCCGGACCTCGTCGTCGGCGCGTTTGCCGGCCGTGAGGAGGGCACGGACACGCTCGTCGGTGGGCGCGTCTCCATCGCGCTGCCGCTCTTCACGCGCAACCAGGGGGGCGTCGCTGCCCAGCGCGCCGCCGCGCGCGAGGCCGCGGCGAACCGTGACGCGGCCGCGCTCGCGGTCGCGCGTGAGGTGGTCGCCGCGCACGGCGCGTACGAGGCCGCGACCCGCGCGGCGCGGGCCCTCGAGCGCCGGGTCGTCGCGAGCGCCGAGCAGAGCGCCTCGCTGCTGCGCAAGGCCTTCGAGGCGGGGAGGGCGAGCTGGGTCGATGTGCTCGTGATGCGCCGCACGCTCTTCGAGGCCCGCCGCGCGCTGATCGAGAGCCGCGCCGCCCGGCGCCGCGCCCGCGTGCGCCTCGACCTCGCGATCGGCGAGCGCGCGTTTTTCTCTCACGCCGAGAGGTCGAGATGAGCCTGACACAGAGACGACGTGTGTCCTGTCCACCGCGCCGGCGCCCCGCGCTCCGGCTGAACGCACGGCTTGCCGGGCTCGCCGTCGGCCTCGGCGCCTTGCTCGTAGCCGGCGCCCTCGGGTGCAGAGGTGAGGCGCCGTCGGCCGGCGCTCCAGCACACGAAGCGCGCGAAGCGCACGACGAGCACGACGAGCACGGCCACGACGAGCACGACGAGCACGAAGCGCACGACGAGCACGGCCACGACGAGGGGGAGTCCGGCGTGGTCGAGCTGAGCCCGGAGGCGGCTGCCGCGGCGAGGGTCGAGGTGGCCCCCGTCACGCGCGCGCCGGTCCCGCTCGCGCTGCACACCAGCGCACAGGTCGCCTATGACGCGCGCCGCCTCGCCCACGTGAGCCCGCGCATCGAGGGCGGCGTGGTGCGCGTGGACGCCGAGCTCGGCCAGTCCGTGAAGGCGGGTGACCGGCTCGCGGTGCTCGACAGCCTCGAGCTCGGCGAGCTCAAGGCGACGTACCTTGGGGCGCGCGCGAAGGCCGGTCTCGCGAAGAAGACCCTCGCGCGCGAGCGGCGCCTCTTCGCGGACAAGATCACCTCGCAGCAGTCGCTCATCGAGGCGCAGACGCGGCGCGAGGAGGCCGTCGTGGCGCTTCGTTCCGCCGAGGAGCGCCTGCGGCTGCTCGGGCTCGACAAGGCGGCCCTCGAGCGCATCCGATACGGCGACCCGAGCGCGTCGAGCTTCTCGATCGTCGCTCCGATCGACGGCCGCGTCGTCGACCGGCACCTCGTCGTCGGCGAGGTGGTCGATCGGAGCGACACGGTCTTCACCATCGCCGACCTGCGCGACGTGTGGGTCTGGGTCGACGTCTACTCGAGGGACATCGCGCGGGTGCGCGTGGGCGACGCGGCGATCGTGCGCACCGACGCCTGGCCCGATCGCGCCTTCACCGGCGCGGTCGGCTACCTCAGCGACCACGTCGACCCCGTATCGCGCGCCCTGCGAGCGCGCGTCGACCTCGCGAACCCGGACGGCGCCCTCAAGCCCGGGATGTTCGCGAACGTCACCATCCATGACCCGCGGCCGACCGGCGCGGGCGAGGGGGAGAGCGCGGACGGCGGAGTCCCCGCGCCGCTCAGCGTGCCGGCCGCCGCCCTGCGGCGGTGGGGCTCCCGCTCGGCCGTCTTCGTCCGGACGGGCCCGCGCCGGTACGAGCGACGCGAGGTGCAGACCGGCGCCCGCAACGATGAGCGCGTCGAGGTCCTAGACGGGCTGCGCCTCGGCGACGAGGTCGTCGTCTCGGGCGGCTTCCTCCTCGACTCCGAAGCCAACGAGCACGCCATCGGCGGCGGACACCACCACTGAGGCTGGCCGTGATCCGCCGCATCCTCGACTTCTCGCTCGACAACCGCACGCTCGTGCTGCTCGGGTGGGCGCTGCTCGCGCTCGGCGGCCTGTGGTCGCTGAACCGGCTGCCCATCGACGCCGTCCCCGACGTCACCAACGTCCAGGTCCAGATCCTGACCAACGCGCCCGGCCTCGCCCCGGAGGAGATCGAGTCGATGGTCACCTTCGCCGTCGAGGCGGCCATGAGCGGCGTCCCGAAGGTCGAGGAGGTCCGCTCGATCTCCCGCTTCGGCGTCTCCGTCGTGACCGTGGTCTTCGAGGAGGGGACCGACCTGTACTGGGCGCGCCAGCTCGTGAACGAGCGGCTCGCGGAGGCGCGCGAGCAGATCCCGGCGGGCTACGGGACACCCACGATCGGGCCGATCTCGACCGGGCTCGGCGAGATCTATCAGTTCGAGGTCCGCGGCGAGCCGATGTGTGCCGCCGGCGAGCCCGACACGGACGCGTGCTACACGCCGATGGAGCTGCGCACCATCCTCGACTGGTACGTCAACAAGCCGCTGCGCTCGGTGCCGGGCATCGTCGAGGTGAACGCCTTCGGCGGGGAGCTGAAGACCTATCAGGTCACCGTGTCGCCAGAGCGCCTCGCCGCGCGCGGCGTCACGCTCGGCCGGCTCTTCGAAGCGCTCCGGGAGAACAACCGCAGCGCGGGCGGTGGCTACATCGACCAGGGCGGCGAGCAGTACGTCGTGCGCGGCGAGGGGCTCATCGCCTCGCTCGACGACATCCGCCAGATCGTGCTCGCCGTCGACGCCGGCGGGACGCCCATCTACGTCCGCGACGTCGGCACCGTCGAGCTCGCGCCGATGCTCCGGCAGGGCGCGGTGACGCGCGACGGCCGAGGCGAGGCGGTCGTCGGCATCGTGATGATGCTCACCGGCGCGAACGCGCGAACGGTAGTCCACGACGTCCGGGAGAAGATCGCCCGCATCGAGCGCTCCCTGCCGCCGGGCGTCACCATCGACACGTACTACGACCGCACCGAGCTCATCTCGCGCACGATCCACACCGTCACGACCAACCTCGTCGAGGGCGGCGCGCTGGTCATCGCGGTGCTGCTCTTGCTTCTCGGCAGCCTGCGCGGCGGGCTGATCGTCGCGTCGGCGATCCCGCTCTCGATGCTCTTCGCGTTCATCGGGATGAAGCTCACCGGCCTGTCCGGCAACCTCATGAGCCTCGGGGCGATCGACTTCGGGCTCATCGTCGACGGCTCGGTGGTGATGGTGGAGAGCATCGTCCTCGCGGTGTATCGGCGGCGCGACGAGACGGACGTCCCGCACCTGGAGAAGGTGCGCGCCGCCGCACACGCGGTCGGCCGGCCGGTCGTCTTCGCGGTCTGCGTCATCATCGTCGTGTACCTGCCGATCCTCGGGTTGCGCGGCGTCGAGGGGAAGATGTTCGGGCCGATGGCGCTGACGGTGGTCTTCGCGCTCCTCGGCTCGCTGCTCTGCGCGCTCACGCTGATGCCGGCGCTCGCCTCGCTCCTCTTGAAGCGCCCGTCCGAGAAGGAGCCGTGGCTCTTTCGGCTCGCGAAGCGCGTCTACGCGCCGGCGGTCCGCGCGACGATGGGGCACCCGCGCGCGACCCTCGGCGCCGCCGCCTGCGCCTTCGCGCTGAGCCTCGGTCTGCTCCCGCTGCTCGGCGCGGAGTTCATGCCGCGCCTCGACGAGGGCTCGATCGCGATGCAGGTCTGGCGCCTGCCGAGCGTCTCGCTCGCGCAGTCAAATGAGATCAGCCGGCACGTCGAGCGGGTGCTCCTCGAGCGCTTCCCGGACGAGGTGGCGACGGTCGTGTCCCGCACCGGGCGCGCCGAGATCGCGACGGACCCGATGGGCGTCGAGACGAGCGACACCTACCTCATCCTCGCGCCGCGCGCCGAGTGGCGCTTCGACGACAAAGAGGCGCTGATCGAGGCGATCGACGAGACGCTCCAGCGCGAGGTGCCGGGCGCGATCTTCAGCTACTCGCAGCCGATCGAGCTGCGCGTGCAGGAGCTCATCAGCGGCGTGCGCTCGGACGTCGCGGTGCACGTCTACGGCGACGACCTCGAGCGCCTGGAGGCGGTGGCGCGGGGGATCGCGCGCGCGCTCGGGACCGTGCCGGGCGCCGCCGGCGTGAAGGTCGAACAGACCGCCGGGCTCCCCATGCTGCGCGTCCGGGTCGATCGGGCCGCCATCGCTCGCTACGGGCTCGACGTCGATCAGGTGCTCGACGTGATCGAGACGCTCGGCGGCAAGGTGGTCGGGAGCGTCGTCGAGGGGCAGCAGCGCTTCGCGCTGCAGGTGCGCTTCGGCCCGCGCGCTCGCGCCGACCTCGACCGCGTCAGGGAGCTACGGATCGCGGCGCCGAGCCCCGACGGAGGGCCGCCACGCCAGATCCCGCTCGGTCAGCTCGCGACCATCGCCGTCGCGGAGGGGCCCGCGCAGATCAGCCGCGACCGGATGAGCCGCCGCATCCACGTCGAGGCGAACGTCCGCGGGCGAGACCTCGCGTCGTTCGTCGCCGAGGCGAAGCGCGCCATCGCGCGCGACGTGCAGCTCCCAGCCGGCTGGACCATGGAGTGGGGCGGCCAGTTCGAGAACCTCGAGACGGCCTCGGCGCGCCTCGCGGTGCTCGTGCCGCTCGCGCTGCTGCTGATCTTCGTGCTGCTGCACTCGGCGTTCGGCTCGACGCGCCTCGCGCTGCTCGTCTACCTGAACGTCCCGCTCGCGCTCTCGGGCGGCATCGCGGCGCTCGCCCTGCGCGGCTACCCGCTGTCGATCTCGGCCGCCGTCGGCTTCATCGCGCTCTTCGGGGTGGCCGTGCTCAACGGCGTCGTGCTGATCTCCCACGTGCTCGACCGCCGGCGCGCGGGCGCCTCGCTCGAGCAGGCGGCGCTCGAAGGCGCGACCACGCGGCTGCGCCCCGTGCTGATGACCGCGCTGGTCGCGTCGCTCGGCTTCATCCCGATGGCGCTCGCGACGAGCGCGGGCGCCGAGGTGCAGCGCCCGCTCGCCACCGTGGTCATCGGCGGGCTCATCACCTCGACGCTGCTGACGCTCCTCGTGCTGCCGGCCGCGTACGCGCGCTTCGGCGAGCGGCGCCGGCACGACGCGAGCGACCGAGCCGAGGCTGCGACGCGTCGCTGAGCACGCGCCGCGGTCGGGTCGCATCACGCCCGGGGGCTGGCCCGTCCGTTGGTCGTCGTGGGCGGCCTCGAGGCGGTCCGCCAGCGCCGGCGGGTGCAGCGTGGACCGCGCGGGAGCGAGGCCGCGGTGGGTGCGCTCGCGTGGCTGTCGGCGCGCCTTTGGCGCAGAGTGACGAGCTGCGGGCACGCGAGGATCTATCGCGACGAGCGGGGCGCGCGCAGAGTCGTTGGTAGGCCGCGGGCTGCGCCACGCAGCTCCCGAAGGAGGACCCCCCCATGGCTGCCACCCACCGGCGTTCCACTCCTGCTTCGACGAACGCACCCCGTCCCGATGGCGACGACGGACGTGACGCGGGATTTCCTGTGCGCAACCTGCGTTTCGAGCTCGACCCCGCGCGGCTCCGCGACTGGCACCCGGCGGGCCCCGCGCTGACCATGTTCTTCAACAACCTGTCGATCTTCTTCCCCGCCGGGGAGCGCTTCTTCATCCGCAGCGTCCGCGCGCACGCGAAGCAGGTCACCGACCCCGAGCTGAAGGCGCAGGTCCGCAGCTTCTGCGGGCAAGAGGGCGTGCACAACCGCGAGCACCAGCGGTACAACGCGCTGCTCGCGGCGCAGGGTTACCCCATCGCGGAGATGGAGGCGCGCATCGAGCGCTTGCTCGCGCGCGTCGAGAAGACCCTCTCACCGCGCATGTGTCTCGCGGCGACCGCGGCGCTCGAGCACTTCACCGCGACGATGGGCCACCTCTTGCTGAGCGAGCCCGCGCTGCTCGAAGACGCCGCGCCCGCGATGCGTGACCTGTGGCGCTGGCACGCCGCCGAGGAGAACGAGCACAAGGCGGTCGCGTACGACGTGTACCTCGCCGCCGGCGGCAACTACCCGGAGCGCGCGCTCGCGATGATCATCGCGACCCTCATCTTCTGGGCGAAGGTCATCGAGCATCAGGCCCGCATGATGAAGGTCGACGGGCGCGGCGGCCGGCCGCGCTCGTGGCTGCGCTTCGCGAACATCCTCGTCGGTGAGCCCGGCGTGCTCAGGAAGCTCACCCGGCCGTATTTCGAGTATTTCAAGCCGGGCTTCCACCCCTGGGACGTCGACAACCACGCGCTGGTCGAGGCCTGGGCCGCGCAGCTCGCCGCGTCGAACGGCACCTACGGAGCCAAGGCGTGAGCGCGGCGGCCGCCGCTACGAGTCGAAGAGGCGTACGTCCCACACGACCGGGCCTGCGTCGGACCACGTGATGCGGGCGAAGTCGGGGTGCAGCGGGTTCAGGATGAACGAGCGTTCGTCGGGGATGACGGCGGAGGGCACCGCGAGGACCGCCGCTTCGCCTCGCCGGAGCCAGGCCGTGCCGAGGTCGCGCGTCGCCGGCGAGTGGGGGTAGGCGCGCCAGCCGCTCGGCAGCGAGGACGCCGCCCACCGCGTGACGGCGAGGTCGTCCGGGATCTCGACGCGGAACCAGCGCTGGTCCTTCGGCGCACGCCGGCGGTCGACGTGCACGAGCACCTCGAGCTCGACGATCGAGCGCGACTCGCCCGTGTAGACCGCCCGCACCCCGCGGTGGTTCCACCTCCCCGGGTAGAACGCCGCGCCGTGCCCGGAGAGCGGATCGGCCCGGCGCTTCGCGCGGTCGATGCGCCACGCGACGGTCGGCATCACCACATGCCGTGATCGATGCGGCCGAGGAGGTCCACGACCTCGAGCGTGCCGGCGTCGGTGCCGAGCCAGGTGATGGGCGCCTCGCCGCCGAGCGCCTGGTTCACATCGAGGAGCCAGCCGCTCGCGGCGTCCTTGTCGCCCAGCACCTCGACCGCGTAGTCGAACACGCGCACCAGCCGCGCGGCGCGGTCCGTCGCGACGGCGGAGAGGCGCTTGCGCCCCTCGAGCGACTGCAACGTGCGCGGCGCGACCCCGACCAGCGAGGCGAGCGTCTTTTGGTTCACCCCGAGCTGGCGCTGCAGGGCGCGCACCTTCGCGCCGGTGAGGCCCTTGTGCACCGCTTGGCGCGTCCTACCCGGCTCGGACGCGATCGTCCGCAGGCCGAAGATGCGCCGCGCGAGCGTAGGGGATTCGTCGAGAGTCGCCGTAGATGACATTTGCGTTTTCCTATGCGCAAATGTGCGCCTAGCGCGACACCCTGGCAAGCCGGCGGCTCGGGCCGCGTCACCGGAGCGCGGCGCAGGAGGCTTCACGCGTCGCGGCGACCTGCTGCCGGGTCCACCACGCGCCTCGCTCGCGCTTGTCCCGCGGCGTCGAGAAGCGATAGGCGTAGAACACCACGCGCACGGCCTTGGGCGCGGGTGGCAGCGGGGTCGTGAAGAGCGGGTCGACGGCCTGAGGGTCTGCGCACATCCGCTCGAGCAGCGTCTGCACGTAGGGCGGCATCCGCTCGAAGCGCAGGCCGTAGAACCACAGCAGGAAGTCGACCCGCGGCTGGTGGGGTGCGACCAGCGGGGGGGCGCGGTCGACCGGGCCGGGCTTGTAGCGCAGGTCGTGCTCGACCCAGCGCGCGCCGTCCGTGGTCTCGAACGTCGGCTCGATGCGGCGGCGCGTGACCGACGTGAAGAGGTAATACGTGTTGATGAGCCGAAACGGCGCGAGCGCGTCGCTCAGGGAGGTCAGCGCCGCGCTCCGGCGACCGGGGGCGTCGAAGTGCCGCAGCCCCGTGTTGAGCGAGACGAGGACGAACACGCCGGCGAGCAGCGCCGCGGTCGCCGTGCGTCCGCGCTCGAGCCACGGCCCGCCCGCGCGCTCGAGCACGCGCGGCGCCGAGGCCAGGCGGACCCATCGGCGTCGAGCGAGACGTCCGCGCGCCCAGAGCCGGCGGAGCGCGTCGGTCGCGAGGCGCCTCCTCGCGTGGCGCGCGATCGCCCGAACCGACGCCCACGCGCGCGCGATGTCGCGGTCGGTCAGCAGGAAGACGTGCAGCGCGATCGCGAGGTAGGCGAAGAACCCGTAGTTCGCGGTCGCGATGTTCACCACCTGGAAGACGGTGAACGCGACGGCGGCGCCGAGGCGGACCTTGCGTGGGCCGAGCACGGCAAAGGCGCCGCCCAGCTCGAGGCAGAGCGTCCCCCGGCTCTCGAGGTGATGCCACCAGGTGGGCAGGTGATAGGCGTACCAGGCGAGCGGCGCGGGCAGCGGCGCCGTCTCGTAGTAGAACGTCATCGCGCTGCCGTTCAGCCAGTCGTGGATGGGCGACTGGAGCTTCGCGAGGCCGCTCTCGAAGTAGAGCTTGAAGAGGAGCAGCCGAAAGACGAGGTGGATCACGCGCGCCGGCCGGTCCCGCGGCAGGAACACCGCGAGCGCGCCGCACTCGAGCAGCAGGTTGTCCCACTGAAACCCGAGGAAGCTCCGGCACGCGACCGTGTAGCTGAGGTAGAGGACGACCGAGGCGAGCGCGCACAGGCGCGGTCGCACACCGGCGAGCGCGAGCAGCGACAGCGCCGCGCCGAGCCAGACGCCTGCGTGGATCGCCGCGTCGCTCGCGCCGTACAAAAAGAGCGTCGGGAAGCGCCCGAAGCCGAGGCCGGAGCCGTGGATCGCGTGTACGAAAGGCTCGAGCGGGAGCAGACCGTGGCTGCCGATGAGCAGGCCCACCTGCGAGCCCAGCGAGACCCACGCGATGAGGAAGATCAGCGCGAGCAGCCGATGGAACACCCGTGCGACCGCAGGCCCTGAGCGGAGCGGAGGCTCATGCGCGGGATCGAGGAGCACCGCCACCGACCTTACCAGCCCCGTCGTGAGCGCGCGCCGGCGGATGCGCCCGGTCCCAGCCGTGGCGCTTTCGGCGTCGTCCGAGCCGTCGCCGCGAGACGGCGAGGCCCGCGGCCGCGGAGAGCACCACGACCGCGGGCCTGAGCCGCGCCGCGACGGCTTCGACGCCGCGGCGCGCGGCTAGTAGTCGAGGAGCTGCTCGAACAGCGCCTGCTTGTTGGCGTTCGTGCTGTCGGACTCGAAGAGGTTCTCGAGCGTGATGCCGACGTATACGACCTTCGACTGGTGAGCCGCGCCCGCGTCCATCTTGCCGGTGATGCAGGCCACGGCGCGGGCGGTGCCGCTGTCGTCCGGATCCGCCTGCACGGTGAGCAAGGTGTCGGTCCCGGGGGCCGGGTTGATCGTGGACAGATAGTTGTGGAGCGGGTTGTCCCCCACGATCCGATACATGTCGCCGGAGGTCGAGGTGCCGCTCACGCCTGCGACGCTGAACGTGGTCTCGTTGAGGCCGTTGCCGTTCCCGTCATCGGGGTTCTCGACGCCGCCGAGGGCGCCCACGTAGTGGCTCAAGAAGTCGTTGCTCGAGTTGTCGGTCCAGTCATCGCTGACGTCGTACGCGAACTCCGGAGAGAACAGAATGAGCTTCGCGCCTTGTTGGTCGAGGAAGCTCTCGAGGCTGAGCTGGTCCGTCGAGGAGAGCGTGCCGAAGTCTCCGCCGTAGGCGTTGCCGGTGTACCAGATGACGCGGAAGTAATCGTGGAGCTGGGCGGCGGTCGGACCGTTGCCGTCCGTCGGCACGACCTGAACGTCGTAACCGATGTGCGCGCCGTCGAGCAGGTCGCGGAAGAGGGTGTCCGAGACCGAGAGGTTGGTGTCGCTGCCGGAGTTGTTGGAGCTGCCGTCGTCGTCGACCAGCAGCAGCTCATGGGGCGCGCTGACGGTGAGCGTGAACGCGGCGGTCTCCGTCTCGCCACCGAGCGCGCCGGCGATCGTGAGGGGGTAGTCGCCTGCGGGTACGGTGGCGCCGACGGTGAACGTGAGCACGCTCGTGCCGGAGCCGGACTCGGGGTTCGGGTTGAAGGCGTAGGTGATGCTTCCGTCACCCGGTGTGGTCGCGAGCAGGGCGCTTCCGGTCACGCTGAGCGCGATGTCACCCTGGGCGCCGTCGCGCGAGACGGTGAGGCTGACGTTGGCGCTGTGACCGTTGGCGACCGTCTGCTTTACGGGGTTGGGGCTCAGGCTGAACGTCGGCGTCTGCGTGCCGCCGTCGGGTGACTGCATACCGCCGTCGGGCGACTGCATGCCGCCGTCGGGCGACTGCATACCGCCGTCGGGTGAGTTGCTTTCGGACGATGACGACGAGCACCCGCCCGCGAACGCTATCGCCGCGACCAGTGCATACGCGGCGTACTTGGTGACGTTTTGCATCAGACAGTCTCCCGCGTTGCGCGCAGAAGACGCCCCACGGCGGGCGGTTGCGCAACAAGCTACGTTTCCCATTGGCGCGCCACCGGCTCCATGGGTACTTTGATGTCGCGCGCGCCGCCGTGAGCCCGGTGGTGCTGCGGGTCGAAGGTCACGAGATGGCACATCGCAGCATCCGTGCGCGCCACACGATCGACGCCGTGGAGGCCGCGTACACGCTCGACGGCACCGACGCAGAGTGGCTGGCACGGTTGCTCGAGACCGTCACGTCGGACCTCGACTGCGGGGCGGGCCTGTGCGCGTTCGCGGCGCGCGTCGACCGCGGGCGCTTCATGGTCGACGGGCCGGGCGCCCGGCGCGCCCTCGACCCGCACTTCGTCGCCCGGCTCGGCGCGCTGAAGCGTAACCCTCCGAGCGCGCTGCTCGACGAGCTGGCGCTGGGGCTCGTGCGCTGCGGCGGCTTCGAGCAGCGCCTCGGCTCGGCGCACCCGGTCACGCGGCACTTTCGCGCGGCCGTCGGGCCCGCGGGGTTCGTCGACGCGTTCACGCTCTTCGCGCAAGACGGGGAGGGGTTTGGGCTCTGCGTGGGCGGGCCGTCGCGCCGTGAGCTCTTCCCCGCGGAGCGCACGCTCCACGTGTGGCGTCGCGCGGGGCTTCACTTCGCGGCGGCGTTGCGTCTTCGCCGAAAGCTGCGCGCGACCCGCCGGGAGGGTCTGCGCTGCGAGGCGCTCGTCGGGCCGGACGGTCGCGTCGCCCACGTCGAGGGTCCGCTGCGCGATGACGTGGACGCACGCGAGCGCCTCCGCGCGGCGGTCGCGCGTGTAGAGCTGGCCCGCACCGCTGGCGTCCGACGCGATCCGTGCCGAGCGCTCGAGCTCTGGGCCGGGCTGATGGACGGCCGCTGGTCGATGGTCGACCGTTGGGAGTCGGACGGGCGCCGGTACATCGCGGTCCACGCGAACGCCCCGGAGGTCGCCGATCCCCGGGCCCTGGCGCCCCGTGAGCGCGCCGTCGCGCGCTACGTCGCCCTCGGCGCGAGCAACAAGGAGATCGCCTTCGCGCTCGGGATGCCGATCGGCTCCGTCGCGGGCGCGGTGAGGCGCTGCGCGAGCAGGCTCGGCGGACACGGGCGCGCCGATCTCATCGGCTTCGACCGCGCAGGCGTCATCTCGCTGGTCGGCGCGAGCGAACGCCTCGAGGTGTTGCGGTCGGAGGTGGCGCCCTCCGCGTCCCTCCTCGCCGCCCTGTCGGACGCCGAGCGCGCGGTGCTCACGTCGCTCGCAGGCGGCGCCTCGAACGCCGCCATCGCGTCCGCGCGCGGCGTGTCGGTCCACACGATCGCCAACCAGGTCTACGCCATCTTCCGCAAGCTGGGCGTCCAGAGCCGGAGCGAAGCGCTCGCCAAGCTGCTCGGCCCAGAGACGCGAGACGACCCAGCCGACCCCGCTCCCGCCCCCACCGCCCCGACCGCGTAGCAGCCGACGCCTCCGCTCCCGTTCCCGCCCGCCCGATTCGTGCCCTCGCCTTTACGTCCCACCCGCGCGCGGGCTACCTTGCGGACCCGTGCGTACCCTCCGGCTGCTGACCGCCTCGCTCGCCGCGCTCCTCCTCGCCGGCTGCCCGCCCACCCTGTCGAAGCCGCGCGGCGCAGCCCACCTCGCGTCGATGGCCGCGGGGGCCCGCGACCAGCGCGCCGGCCGGCTCGACGAGGCGGCGCGTGACTTCGCGGAGGCGGCGCGCACGGCCGAGCGCCGCGTCGACAAGGACGAGGCGCTCTATCGACAGACGCAGGTGCTCCGGCAGGCGCGGCGCTTCGCGGAGGCGGTGACCATCCTCGACGAGATCGCCGCGCGCAGGCCCGTCTCGCGCCGGACCGCGCGGGCCACCTACGACGCGGCGTTCTTGCGCGACCACGCGCTCGGCGAGCACGAAGCGGCGCTCGCCGGCTATGACGCGGTCATCGAGCACTACCCGGACTCGGGGTTCGAGTCGCGCGCGCTGAAGTTCCGGCTCGAGGCGTTCGACGAGGCGAAGGATCCGGACGGCGCGCTCCGCTACCTCGACGCGATGTACGCGAAGGTCGGCGACACGTCGGTCGGAGACGACCTGCTCTTCGCGAAGGCCGAGCGCCTGCGCGAGCGCGGCGACCGGGACGGCGCGAAGGCCGCGTTGACGAAGCTCGTCCACGACCACCCCTATCCGTACGGCCAGCTCTGGGACAACGCGCTCGTCGAGCTGGCGGACATGGCGCAGCAAGACGGCGACGTGAAGCGCGCCATCGGCTACCTCCGAACGCTGGTGCACCGCAACGAGGAGACCAACCTCGTCGGCAGCTACACCCTGCCGACGATGCCCGCCGCGCAGCGGCGCATCGCTCAGCTCGAGCGCGACGAGCTCCACGACTACGAGGCCGCCGACCGCGACTTCGCGCGCTTCCCGCGAAAGTTCCCCCGCTCGACGCTGCGCGACGACGTCGCGTACGAGCGCGGGGCGATGTGGCTCGATCAAGGAGCGCACGCGCGCGGCTGCAAGCTCCTGCGCGCGGTCGTCGAGGATTTCGAGGTCGGCCATGGCCGCCGTCTTGCCGAAGAGCGGATCGCGGCCGACTGCGCGAAGTAGCCGCCGCCCGGTCGCCCCTGCGCCGCCCCTGCCCCGGCGGGGTCCGGGCCGCTTACGCCCTTCGCTTCGGGTCGCCGGCGTCGCGGCGCCGAGCCCACGCGGCGCGGATCTCGGACTTCGTGAAGACGGCCGTGACGGGCGCGCCCCCCGCGCCCTCGCGCACGCGCCGCATGCCCTCGTCCTGCTCGCGGTCCACGAGCACGATCACCTGCGCTACCTCGAGCCCGAACTCCGTGCAGGCCTGCACCGCCTGCAGGACCGATCCGCCGGCGGTCACGACGTCGTCCACCACTGCGACGCGCTGGCCGGGGCTCACGTCCCCCTCGATGCGCTTCTTGCGGCCGTGCGCCTTCGCGTCCTTGCGGACGCTGAACCACCGCACCGGTTGGTCCGTCCCAGCGCTGTGCTGGCAGGTCGCGTTCGCGATGGGGTCCGAGCCCATCGTGAGGCCGCCGACGGCGACGACGCCGGGCAAGAGCGCCGCGTGCACGACCTCCCCGAGCGCCACCATCGCCGCCGGTTGGCTGAGCGCCATCTTGCAGTCGAGGTACTCGTGGCTCAGCGCGCCGGACACCAGCTTGAAGACGGGCTCGTCGCTGTACTGGTAGGCGTGCGTGACGAGCGCCGTCAGCAGGCGTGACCGTGCGCTTTCCTTCGCGTCCATGACGCGCCTCTTAGCAGACGGCCGCCCGCGTAACCCGCGGAAGGTGTGGCGTCGCGCGCCCTGTCCGTGCCCTGCCGCGTCGGAGGCCGCTCCGTCGTCACCCAGCGCCAGCCTATGTCTCGCCACCGCTCGCCCCTGTCGATGCGCCCGCAACCGACGTATGCTCCAACCCCGATGCCCTCCTCACCCCCGCCCACTCGACCGGCCGCGCGCGCGGACGACCTCATCGCGGACGCGCGCGAGGCGCTCATCTTCCCCATCGGTGAGCGGGTCGCGGGCGTATACGAGGTGCGGAGCCTGCTCGGTAAGGGCGGCATGGGGCAGGTCTTCGAGGCGTTCGACCACGACCTCGAGCGGCGCGTGGCGCTCAAGACCATGTGGCCGAACCCGAGCCTGCCCTCGCTCCGACACGAGGCGCGCGCGCTGGCCGCGTTCCGACACCCGAGCCTCGTGTCGGTCCACACGATGGGCCAGCACAGCGGCGTCGAGTTCATCGTCATGGAGCGCATCTTCGGGGTCGATCTCGTCGACCACCTCGACCAGCGACTGCGCGGCGGCGGCTCGTTCAGCCTCGACGAGGTGCTGACCGTAGTGCGCGCCATCGCCGAGGGGCTCGCCGTCGTGCACCGCGCCGGGCTCGCCCACCGCGACGTCAAGCCGGACAACATCATGCTGACGGCGGACGGCCGCGTCGTGCTGATGGACTTCGGGCTCGTGTTGCCGGAGTTCTATGTCGCCTCGCAGGAGACCGCGGCCGGCTCCCCGCCCTACATGGCGCCCGAGGCGCTGTCGAACACGACCGCGCCCGGCAAGGGGCACCTCGTCGACATCTACGGGCTCGGCGTCATCGCGTACGAGATGCTCACCGGGCAGCGACCCTACCCGGGACGCACGATGACCGAGGCGATCGTCGGCCAGGCGGGCGCCGGTCCGATCCCCGCGGTGAGCGTCCGGCCGGAGACGCCGGCGCAGCTCGCGGACCTCGTCCATCAGATGCTCGCCATCGACCCGAGCGACCGCCCGCAGGACACCGAGGCCGTCGCCTGGCAGCTACGCGCCATGCAGGAGGCGAGGCTCCGCCCGCGCCGGACGCGGCGCGACGGCGACCAGCGGCCCTATGTGCTCGTCGTCGAAGACCACGAGGACATCGCGCGGGTGCTGGCGTTCTACGTGCGCCAGGCGTTCGGGGACGTCGACGTCGAGGTGGCGGCCACCGGCGAAGAGGCGCTGGCGGCGCTGCGGGAGCGGCCGGCCGATGTCGTCCTGCTCGACCTGCACCTGCCACGCATGAACGGCATCGAGCTCGGGATGCACATGCGCGGCGAGCGCCTCTGCCCCGACGCGACGCTCATCGCGGTCAGCGCCGGCGCGCAGCGGCCCGACCGCGAGCTGCTGCACCACCTCGGCATCCACCACTTCGTGCACAAGGGCAGCCACCTGAAGGAGCGCCTCGTCGGCTTGCTCCGCGAGGCGTGCCCCTACCTGATCCAGGGCGGATAGCGGCGGGGTGGTGTCCGCGCCGCGCGGGCGAGGGTTACTCGCGCGCTTGCTTCGCCATGGTCGCGAGCGAGCGCGCGAGCAGGCGCTCGATGTAGAGGTCGCGGTCCTTCGGCATCCGCGTCTGCAGCGCGGTCCGCGCCTTCGGGCCGCCGATGTCGGCGAGCGCCGTGATCGCGCTCGCGCGGACGTGCACCGCGGGGTGCGACAGGAACGCGGCGACGTCGTCGACCGCCTTCTCGCCGAACGCTCTGCCGAGCGAACGCACGGCGCGCTCGACCAAGAGGCTCGGCTGCGACTTCTGGCGCGCCACGGCCAGCAGGAAGGTGCGCGTCGCCGGCGTCGGGTAGTTCGCGACCGCGCCGACGACGCGAAGCTGGATGAAGAGCGGCTCGCCGGGCGTGTCGTACAGCGCGATGAGCGGCGCGAGCGCGGCCGGCCCGTAGCGCTCCCAGACCGCGCGCTTCGGCGGGCTGTCGTAGCTCGAGAGCAGCACCCGCAGCGTCTCGACGCTCGGCGGCGGGGCGGTCGCGTCGTCGGCGCGCACGACGCGCGGCGTCACGCAGAGCGCGGCCGCCGCGATCGCCGCCGCCAGCCAGCGATGCACGGCGCGCGTGCGTGGGAGGAGCGGGCGGGATTTGCGGGACCTACGGAGCATGTCGCCACGAGGGTAGCGCATCTGAGCGCGCCGGCGACCCGTCACGCCGCACGCTGGCGAGCCGACCGCCCCGGCGGTAGCGTGGCGGCGCGTCGCCTCGGCGGCGCTTCCCGCGCGCGACCAGTCCATGTACACCCCCGACACGTCACCGACGCCCCCCCGATGGCGGCGCCGCCTGCGCGGAGGCGCGCGGCGGGCGTGTCTCTCGCTCGGCCTCGCGCTGACCATCATCGCGTGTGGGTGCGGGGACGGCGCGCCCGACGCCGAGCTGGAGCTCGGCACGGGCGGGGCGGCCTTCTCGCCGCTCTCGGACGGCGATCGGGTGTCGCTCACCGAGGGCCCGCAGGGTGGTTACCACATCCTGCTGGCGCTGAGGGCGCGGCACGTCGTGCCGGCGCGCGCGCACGTGACCGTCGTCGTCCACCCGGTCGCCGGTGGACGGCCACGTCAGAGCCTCGCGCTGATCATCGACCTGATGCCGCTCGGGGACCCCGGTTCGTACGAGGCGCTCGGCATCCTGACCGTGCTCAGTGCGCCGCAGTGTTTCGTCGGGCAGCGGACGCAGGTCGAGGTGACGCTGAGCGACGCCGCCGGGCGCACGGTGCAGGCCGAGCGGAGCGTCGTCATCGAAGGACCCGCGCTGGCGGACGCCTGTCCGGTCGACACGACGGCCGACGCAGCGCTCGCGGCGCCTTAGGCTCGACAAGTCGTCGCGCGCGTGTTGTCCTGGCGACGTGATGCGCAGCGGGCGCTCGATCGTTGGCCTGGCTGCGCCGAACTTGTGGGGGAGGCGATGAAGCACGCGATTGCGCTCGGGCTCTGTGTGGCCGTCATGGCCGGCTGCGGCGACGACGGGTCGGGAGCCACGTCTGGCACGGAAGCCCCGGTCATAACCCGTGTCTCGTGGCAGCCGGTGGGAGCGTGCGAGATGTCCGTTCCCTCGGACATGATGGTCACGGTGACCGCGACCGACGCCGACACCGCCGCCGCGATGCTGAGCTACTCGGGGAACGTGTCGAGCTGCGCCAGCCTGACGGGCGCGGTGACCACCGTGCGGTGCCCACAGCGAGCGCAGTACACGGGCCGCGCGACGGTCCGCGATCCCGACGGCAACGAAGACTCCGTCACGTTCTCGTTCGGCCCCTGCCAGACCGGTTCGACCGACTTCTGACGCCGGCCGTTCGGCGCCGACAGACCGCTCGGACGAGGCCTCCGCCGCAATTGGTCAGGGGGCGCGGCACCTGATCCCTGCCCGCGCCCCCTTCGCGAACGTCCGGCCTTCGCCGCGAGCGCATCTACTCTCGGAAGAGCTGGCTGCGCCCCTCACCGCGAGCGCGTCTACCCTCGGAAGCGGCGGTCATCGACGGCGGGGGTCCGCGTAGGCTGCTATGTTCTGAGGCAGTGCGCGGTGACGACATCGCGGCGCGCGCGCCCGTCGCGCAGCCGGCTCGCCAGGACGCGGCCGCGGCCGACGGTCGCGTGACGGCGCTCGAGCGTCTCGTCCGATGGCTCGACGACGGCGTCGGGGTGCCCGGGACGCGCCTTCGCTTCGGGCTCGACCCGATCCTCGGGATGCTCCTCCCCGGCGCCGGGGACGCGGTGAGCGGGGTCGCGTCGCTCGCGGTGCTTTTCGCCGCCGTCCGCGCGAGGGCGCCGGTCGCGGTCCTCGGCCGCATGCTCTTGAACGTGGCCATCGACGTGGTCGTCGGCCTGGTGCCCGTGCTCGGTGACGCGTTCGATTTCGTCTGGCACTCGAACCGGATGAACCTCGACCTCCTCGAGCGCCACCGCGCGCAGCAGCGGGCCGGCGTGCGGCCGCGCGCGCGCGTGGTCGACTACCTAATCCTCGGCGCGGCGGTCCTCCTAGTCGCCGCCGGGGTCGTCCTGCCGCTGATCGCCATCGGCTGGATCGCCGAGCGCCTCATGGGCTAGCCGCCCCGCCCGGCCCCGCCGGGATGGCGGCGCGCGGGCACGCCGCCTGTCAGCGCCCCCGCAGCGCGGTGATCTCGTCGTCGCTCAGCCCCGCCTCGCGCAGGATGTCGCTGGTGTGCTCGCCTTGCCTCGGCGCGCGCCCGGTCGCGGCGGGGGCGACCGGCGTCTTGCCCATCGTCACGGTCCCGCCGTCGTCCGTCTGCACGGTGCTCCAGACGCCGCGCGCGCGGAGGTGGGGGTCTTCGAGCGCGTCGGCCGGCTCGACGACCACCTCGAGGCAGCAGTCGAGTCGCTCCGCGAGCTCGGCCCACTCGGCGCGCGTGCGGCTCGCGAAGATCCCGCGCAGCCGCTCTTTCCACTCCGACTGGTGCTTGCCGGGGAAGAGCGCCAGGTTGTCGGGCTCGATGCCGACGCCCTCGCAGAACGCCTTCCAGAACTTCGGCTCGAGGGAGCCGAGCGACACGGCGCCACCGTCGCTGGTGAGGTAGGTCCCGTACGGCGCGATGCCGCCCATGAGCATGTCCGCCCCGCGCGGCGGCGAGAAGCCCCCGATCCGCGACGCAAACCCGAACGTGCCGAAGGTCAGCGCGCTCTCCGAGAGCGAGACGTCGACGAGGCGGCCCTCGCCCGACCGCGCCCTCGCAGCGAGCGCGGCGAGGACGCCGATGACCGCGTAGAGCCCGCCGCCGACGTCGGCGATCTGCACCCCGGGCAGCGCGGGGGCCTGGTCCTCGGGGCCGAACAGCCCGAGCGCACCGCAGCGCGCTAGGTAGTTGAGGTCGTGCCCGGCGCGGTTCGCGAGCGGCCCGTCCTGGCCGTAGCCCGTGAGCGCGCAGTAGATGAGCCCCGGGTGCAGCGCGCGCAGGGTCTCGTAGCCGAGCCCGAGGCGGTCCATCACCCCAGGGCGGTTGCCCTCGAGGAGCACGTCGTAGTGCGGCACCATCCGCTTGAGCGTCTCGACGCCCGCCGGCGTCTTGAGGTCGAGCTCGACGCTCCGCTTGCCGCGGTTCAGCCAGTGGTGGAGGTGGCTCATCCCGTCGCCCGCCAGCGGCGGCGTGACGCGGAGGTAGTCTCCGCCGCGCGGGTCTTCGACCTTGTCGACCTGAGCGCCGAGGTCCGACAGCACCATCGAGGCGAAGGGGCCGGGCAGCAGCCGCGTCAGGTCGAGGACGCGGATCCCATCGAGTGAGCTGGCTTCAGTCATGTGTCTCCTAGGGTCCGTGGTAGGCGCGGAGCGTCGCTCATCCGCCGGGCGCCGCGCAACGTCGAGCCGGTCGGTCCGAGCCCGTCGACCGCGGATCGCGCGCGGTAATCAGCCGAGGATGCCCTGGAGCTTGCTTGCCAACACCGCGTTTCCGAGCACGCGGACGCGGCCGCTGAAGTAGAAGTTCATCGCGCCGCGTGGGTCGGCCGTCATCGACTCCCACACCTCGTTCGGCAGCTCGATCGTGCAGTCGGCGCGGCCCTGGTCGCCCTCGGCGACGCCCAGGTCGTCCTTGAGGTTGACGGTCCAGACGCCGCCGCGCTCCCCCGATATCTTGAAGAGGACCACCCCGCCGACCGCGCGGGCTCGCTCAGGCGAGGCGCGGATCTTCTCCGGGATGACCGTCGTGAACGAGGTGCGTGCGTCCGGCATGGGCGTTCGGGAGCGTGGTCGGGAATCGGGGTGCAGGCAAGCGCGCCACGCGCCGTCGTCGCGCGGTGAATCGGGCTCGCACGCGAGGCAGCTCACTCGGCGGCGTCCAGGTCTTCGGCGAGGTATCGCAGGATCACCTCGTCGAGCGAGCGCTGGGTCAGGACGTCGCCCGCGAACACCGAGCGCACCGACTTCGGGCGCAGGCTCGAAGGCACCGGCGCGCGCGCGTGCGTCGCGCTCTGCGCCGTCAAGAAGCGCCGCGCGGCGCTTTGGCTCGCGAGCCGCGCCGCCGCGAGCTCGAGCGCGATCGCGTCGATGCCGCCGGGGCGCCCGTTCGCTTGTCCGCCGACCACCGCCGCGCCCTCGGTCGATTCGCCCGGCTGCGTGAGGACCTGCCCCTCCTCGTCGTCGTAGGCCCCGTCGCGGAGCGCGACGAACATCGCCTTGTGCTGCTCCTGCATCAGCGCCTTGACGCGGTCGTGGAGGTCCGCCTCGCCGAGCAACGCGGCGTACGACTGCTTCATCGACGCGACGATGCGCCCACCGTCCGCGAAGAGGTGGGTGATGATGTGCGGGCGCTGGATGCCGGAGTCTTCCGTCTGGATGTGATAGAGCGCACCGGCGTGGCGGACGTTGGTGTTGTATCCGAGCAGCGGTGACGGGCCGGGCGGCATCGAGCCAAGGATATATGACGCACGCCGATCGATCACGCTCCGTGCTGCCGGCGATCTGGTAGAACGACGGCCGATGGCTCCCAAGACAAGGCCGCTCCTCGTTCGCCCCGGCGCTCGTTATGCCTGCTTCGGCGACGGCCTGTGCTGCACGGACATCCACGGGCTCGGGCCGCTCACGCGACGTGAGGTCACGGCCATCCGCCGCATCGATTCCGGCGCGGCCCCGTACAGCGAGCTCTTCGAGGACCACATGCTCCGGACGGCCGCGGACGGAGGCTGCGTCTTTCTGATGGCGGACCGGCGTTGCGCGCTGCACGCCGAGCATGGGCCCGAGGCGAAGCCCGACGGCTGCCGTCGTTTTCCGCTCGGGCTCGTCGCGACGCCGAGCGGGGGACGTATCACCACCGAGCACCGCTGCCCGTGCCGCACCCTCGGGGACCGGCCGCCGCTCGATGCGAGCGCGGCGGAGGGCTCGCTTTGCTCCGCGCCGGGCAGGGTCCGCGCCGACCGGCACATCGACGAGATCCGGCTGCGCCCGCGCAAGCGTGTCGCGTTCTCCGCGTGGGAGCCCGTCGAGCGTGAGCTGCTGGGACGGCTCGCGGCCGGCGAGCCGCCCGCGCGCGTCATCGGCGAGGGCGCGTTCCCGGCGC
Organism: Myxococcales bacterium; assembly: GCA_020430775.1. Classification (GTDB taxonomy): domain Bacteria; phylum Myxococcota_A; class Polyangia; order Polyangiales; family Houyiibacteriaceae; genus JAGQJE01. Next base: position 26,627 of record JAGQJE010000227.1, on the reverse strand, counting down.
TGCGGCGGACGTCGTGGGAGGCGCAGGCCGACGAGCTGATCAGCGCGCGCGACGGGACGCGCTTCGGGCACGCGGCCGCGTGGTTTGGTGACACGGTGCTGCAGCTCGTGCGCGGCGACCGCCCCCGCGAGCCTGCGCGCCCCTGGGCGGACGCCTTCGACCGCGCCGAGGGCCGCGCGCCGACGTCGAGCACTTCGCGCGAGGTGTGGAACGACTGGCTCGCCGATCAGCTCTGGGCGCTCAAGTGGGCGGAGCAGGGCAGCCTCGTCCTCGCGCGCGCGGAGCTGTCGACCCGCGTCGCGGTGGGCGAGCACATCGCAGGCCGCCTCGAAGCGCAGGGGTTCCGGCCGGACCGCGCCGCCGCCGAGGCGGTCTTCGTCGTCGAGACCGTCGGCGAGTCCGAGTACTGGGAAGCGGTCGTCAAAGCGATCCAGGCGTAGCCGCCCCGCGGCGCAGGTCGGCCGCCGCTCACGGGGAGCGCGGTCAGCTCTAGCGTCCCGACAGCCGGTGACTACCGAGCGCGTTCGAGCCCGGTGCGAGGCGTGTGCCGCGCCTCAGGCAGCGGAATTGACGAGAGTGACCTCGTCTACGGGAACCTCGGTCTCGATGGCCTCGCTGGCGTCAGTAAACCGAAAGCGCACGCGAATGAGTTCACGACCGTCTACGCCGAGTGGTCCCCGCTGCTCGATTACTTCGGCGATCACGTCCTCTGCGCCGAAACGCATCCGAACGCGCGCTCCGAGAGCAGGTACACTGCTCCGCCTCGCTGCCCGCGATCGCGCCATGACAGCAAGAGCGTATCATCACGCGGGCGACCCGACCCATCGGGCAACGTGCTCGACCACGACGCGATCGAAGCTCAGAGCGAGGCCGTTGCACGCGCTCCGAAACGTCTGAACGTCTGCGAGCCGCAGCATCCACCGGTGCTGTACCGATAAAAGTATGCTTTGCTCTCGCGCAGACGGTTTTCCATATTTTTATAGGCAATAAAGCTATGCAGGATATCCTAAGTGGCCAATGGCCATAATTTTCAGCTCGGATCGCGTTCGCGGAGAAGTCGCCCGCGTCCTCGAGATGCTGCAGGCCGGCGAACCGGTCGCCGAGGACGTCGAGACGCAGATCCTCGACCTCAAGGAGGAGCATGGTCGCCGTGACAAGACGGGCGCGGTCGGCCCTGGCTTGCCCCAGAACGAGGTTGCTGCACGGGGCCTGGCCGAGGCGGCGGCGTGTATGGCCAACACGCCCGGCGGAGGCGCTCTCCTCGTGGGAGTGACGAAGACCGGTGAGCTGATCGGGACCGCGCTCGACGCGGAGTGGTTGCGCCGCAGGATCTACGAGCTGACCGAAGGGAAGCTTACGGTCGACGTCCAGCCGACCACCGTGGCCGCGACGCGGCTCCTCGTCATCGTCGCACCGACGGCACTCGAGCCTATCCGGTGGCGGGGCAAGATCCGATGGCGGGTCGGTGCGAGTTGCGAAGAGATCGACGCGAGCACCTGGCACGCCCGTCAGCTCAGCCATGCGCAGTACGATTGGTCGTTGCAGGAGTCTGCGGTGGGGCTCGAGTCGCTCCGGCCCGCCGCCGTCGCTCAGGCGCGCGACTTCCTCCTCGCCTCCGACGAGCCGCTCGCCGCGGAGCTGGCGACCGCGCCGGACGCTCAGCTCCTCCGGCGACTTGGCGCGATGACCGGCGGCGACAAGCTGACTCACGCGGGGGCCCTCGCGTTCGTCGGACGCGAGCAACCGTGCCTCGACTACGTGCGCCGTGACCATGCCGGAGGCGACAGCACGCAGCGCGTGCGCCGGATCGGGCGGTCGCTCTTGGAGGAGCTCGCAGAGGTCTTCACCCACGTGGACGCGAACAACGCGATACGCCACTTGCCGCAGGGCTTGGTGGCGGGGCGGGTTCGGCAGATCCCCGCGCTTGCCGCTCGCGAGGCGATCGTGAACGGCGTGGCGCACCGCGACTGGAACTCGCCCGAACCGACCCTCGTCGAACATGTCGGCCAGACGTTGAGGGTGACCAGTCCTGGCGGTTTCTGCGGAGGCGTCACGCCAGCGAACATCATCACGCACCCGTCGAAGTCCCGAAACCGCGCGCTGACGCAACTCCTCGCCGACCTCAGGATCGCGGAGCGAGAGGGCATCGGCGTCGACCGGATGGTGGCCGAGATGATCCGAGTAGGTCACGGCCCGCCGGAGATTCAGGAGATCGATGGACCCAGCGTTCGCGTGTCGCTCGTGGGTGACGACCTCGACGAAGCCTGGATGGCGTGGCTCGCGGAGCTGGAGCCCCGAGAGGAGAGCCGGGACCTGAACTCGCTACTACTTTTGCGTCATCTGGTCCGCCACGGCTGGTTGGACGTCATCTGCGCGTCTCCGCTGCTGCAACTGTCCGTCGGGGAAGCGAGGGGAGCGATCGTCAAGCTCGGTCGAGCCCAGCTCGCCGGCGCGCCCGTTCTCGAGCGCGTGCGGGGCGTTCCGGCCGAAGCAGAGCCGGCCTGGGTGCTTACCGCGCACGCCGTCGCGCGGCTCCACACGAGCGATAGCCGCCAGGGCCGGCGCGCACGGCTCCCCAATCGCGAAGAGCTGGCCCTGTCCTACGCTCGCGCTCGAGGAAGAGTGAGCACGACGGAGCTCGGGAGCATGGTGCACGCCAGCAGCACGAACGTCGGCGGCGTGCTCAAACGGCTCGAAGCACAAGGCCACCTCCGGCCCTCACGGAGAAGCCGCCGTGGTCCCGGTTTCTACTACGTCTACGTCAGCACCGCTTCAGAGGCCGCCGACACGGGGCGTGACGGGTAAGCGTTCGAAACCGCGCCGTGTCCGCGGCTCGTCCTGCCGATCGCGACCGCGCTCAGCCCTTGTCGCGGACGTCGAGGGAGACCTTCCACTCGCGTTTGCCGTCGCCGCTGACCGGGAGCGCGGTCAGCTCGAGCGTCCCGACCTCGGTGACGGCCGAGCGCAGCAGGACCGGCACGACCTCGCCTCGGGCGTGGCCGTCCTCGGGCAGCGTCGCCTCGATCGCGCCGAGCTCGATCAGCTCGTCGTCGCTCCAGTCTTCGAGCGTCACGCCGACCTCGTCGTCGCGGCGCGTCGGCGAGCCGAAGAAGCGAAAGCGGACCGGCTCCCCGACGACGAGGCCGAGCGGGTGCGGCGCGGGTGCGGCCTCCGTGCCCTCCTCCATGCCGAAGGGGGCGACGCAGAGCGCGGTCACGGGCGGCTCGAGCCCCGGGACGGCCGGCATCGCCGACTCGACGCCGACGTAGTACGACTGGGCCAGCCCGCCGCGGATGCGCACTCCGCCGCCCGCGCGGACGTAGCCGTAATAGGCCGCGCCGCGCGCCACCGCGCGGTCGAGGTCGGCGCCTTCGAGCAGGCGTGGCGGCTCACCGCCCTCGGCCTCGGCCCAGCCGCCGAGCACCTCGAGCAGCCGCGACGCGAGGGCGGGGGCCTTGAGCACGCCCCCGTTGAAGAGCACGGCCGTCGGGTGAAGGTAGGTCGCGCCCTCGGGCTGCGCGCTGTCGAAATCCTCGAGGCCGGCGGTCGCGTCGACCTGGCGGCCGAGGAACGCGGCGAGGTGGCGCGTGACCGCGGCGTCCTGGGCGTAGGGCAGGCCGAGCTCGGTCAGCGCGCCGCGGGCGCGGGTGGCGGGCCGCGCGCCCGCGTCGACGACGGGGACGAAGCCCTCGAGGATGACCTGCCGCACCTCGTCGAGCGTGAGCTCCGTCCGCAGCGAGCCGCCGATCAGCTTGCTCCCCCGGCTCGGGACGACGATCGGGACGGCGTCGACCGCGTCACGCCCGTCGTCGTCCGCCGCGAGGAGCGTCTCCTTCGCGACGCGGCATGCGTAGGTCAGCGCGCGTAGCTGCCACAGGTCGAGGCGCTTGCCCTCCGCCGCGAGCTTCGCCTTCACGACGTGCGCGAGCGCGAGGTCCATGTTGTCGCCGCCGAGCAGGATGTGCTCGCCGACGGCGACCCGGTGCAGCTCGAGGTCGCCCTCGCGGTCTCGCACGGCGATGAGCGACAGGTCGGTCGTGCCGCCGCCCACGTCGACGACGAGCAGGACGTCGTTGACGTGCAGCGCGTCGCGCCACTTCGCCTGGCTCGCGATCCAGCTATAGACGGCAGCCTGCGGCTCCTCGAGGAGCGTGAACTGCTCGATGCCGGCGAGGCGGGCGGCCTCGGCGGTGAGCTCGCGGGCCGCCGGGTCGAAGGACGCCGGCACCGTGATCGTCACGTCCTGGGTGTGGAGCGGTGTGTCGGGCCGAGCGTCGTCGAACGCGGCGCGCAGGTGGCGCAGGTAGAACACCGAGGCGTCGAGCGGCGAGATGCACGCGACGTCCTCCGGCGCGCCCGGGGGGAGGATCGGCGCCCGGCGGTCGGCGCCCGGGTGGCAGAGCCAGCTCTTCGCGCTCGACACGAGGCGCGTCGGGGTCTGGGCTCCGCGGGCGCGCGCCAGCTCGCCGACGAGCTGCGCCGGCGTCGCGCTCCAGGGCAGGGCGGTCGCGCCCGGCTCCAGCTCGTTCGCGTGCGGGAGGTAGACGAACGACGGGAGCAGCGGCAGGGTCTGCACCTCGCCGGGGGAGACGGTCTGCGGGATCGGCTCGGCGGTGATCGCGACGTCCTCGCCGTCGCTCGCCTCGACGTCGACGACCGAGAGCGCGCAGTGGGTCGTGCCGAGGTCGATGCCGACCGCAAAGCGCGCCGGGCTCGCGGGGTCCCGGCTCACAGCTCGACCTCGGCCGGGGCGAGCACGGTCACGTCGTGCGTCTCGGTGAGCTTCGGCAGCTTGGCCTCGCGCACCCGCCAGCCGCGGTGTTGGAGCGTGCCCGTGAACGGCGGCTCACCGGCGACCTGGCCCGTGAGCTGGATCGCGCGCGCGTCGAAGCCGCGATCGAGCGTGACGCGGCTGCCCTCTGCCTCGGCGCGTACCGGCTCGAGCGTGAAGTGCTCGTCGATGGCGCGCTTGCAGCCCTCGTGCACGACGCGAGCGGCGGCGCCGATGTCGGCGTCCGGGTAGGCGCTCACGTCCTCGCGCAGAAAGTCGATGAAGCGCCCTTCGCGTTGGAGCAGCCCGAGGAGCTGCATCGCGGCGTCGGCGGGCGCGCGCTCGACGCGGGGCTCCGGCGCAGAAGGCGGCTCGGGGGGCACGCCGCGCTCGGAGGCGGCGCCGGGCGACGCGTCGGCGGGCAGGGCGCCGGCCCGCAGCTTCACGACCGACGCGGCGAAGTCTCCGTCGAAGAGCACCCGAAAGTACGCGGCGATCGCGAGGAAGAACCGTGCGAAGATCGAAGGATTCGAGTTGGCCACAAGCGCTCCGTGTCAGGCCACCACCGGGGCCGCACGGGTCCTAGCACAGCCCACCGGCTCGCTGTACCTAGGGCTCGCCCCCGCACCCGGGGCGGTTCGTGCGGGCGATGTCGGGCGTCGTGCCCCGCATCTCCGCGCTCAGCGCTTCCTTCAAGACCGCCATCGCTTCTGCCGGCGTGTCGACGTAGCGGAAGAGCGCGAGATCGCGCGGGCTGATCATCCCGTGGCGGGCGAGCGCCTCGAAGTCGACGATCTCCTCCCAGTAGCTGCGCCCGTAGAGCAGGACGGGCAGCGGCCGGTCGAGCTTCTTCGTCTGGGCGAGCGTCAGCAGCTCGAAGACCTCGTCGAGCGTCCCGAAGCCGCCTGGGAACGCCACCATCGCCCGCGCGAGGTACGCGAACCACAGCTTGCGCATGAAGAAGTAGTGGAACTCGAGCTGGAGCGCGGGGGTGATGTACGGGTTAGGGCGCTGCTCGTGCGGCAGGCCGATGTTCAGGCCGATCGTGCGCCCCCCCGCGTCGGCCGCGCCGCGGTTCGCCGCCTCCATGATGGCGCCGCCGCCGCCGGTGCACACGAGGAAGCGGTCCGCGTCGCAGGGGAGCGCGCGCGCCCACTCCGTGAGCTGGCGGGCGAGCTCGCGCGCCTCGTCGTAATACCGCCCGAGCGGCCCGTCCTGCCGCAGCCGCGCCGAGCCGAAGAAGACGACCGTGTCGTGGACGCGCTCGCGCCGAAAGCGCTGCAGCGGATCCAGGTACTCCGCGAGGATGCGAAGCGGCCGGCCATCGTCGCTCTCGAGGAACGCGCGGTCGTAGTACGCGAGGGGCGGGTCAGAGCGCATCGGATCAGAGGGCACAGCGTTCACCTCGTCGGGGTGGTGGTCCTTCAGCGTGTCACAAAAAACGCCGGCTCCCGGAGCGAGCCTAGAGCGTCCATGTGGTGTTGTAGTCAGGTACCACGGCGTCCCAACCAAACGTGTCTCGCAGACGGCGACGGAGAGCGTCCGCCGCGGCGGGCTCCCCATGGGTTACGAAGCATCGCTTTGGTTCGAGGTCTCCGGCGCGGAGCCACTCGAGCATCTCCGCGTAGTCAGCGTGGGCGGAGAGCCCCCAGCGTCGCGCCCAGGCCCGCGCCACTCGAAACGCACGACGCCTTCGGTCCTGCGCGGTGCGCGAGAGTCTGTGGCCCGTGCTGATCGAGCGCCCCTTGTTCATCCGTCGTCGGTGCCCGTCACTCTCGGTCACCCGGGGCGTCTTACTGGGCGCGTTCGACGTGAGCGGTGAGGTTGCCTTCTTCGTCGCGGGAGGCTTCGACGCGCCAGGGGTTGCAGCAGAGGGCGCAGTCCTCGACGAAGGCGCCCGTGGTCTCCGGGTCGACGTAGAGCTCGGTCGCTGCGCCGCAGTAGGGGCAGTAGACGGTGACCGTGTCGTCCATGTCGGAATCATACCCCGTCGCGGGGCGATTGGGGCCGGCTGGTGCCGGCGGGGGCCGGCTGAGCGGGCGCGGCGCTCGTGCGGGGTGGTAGGCTGCGGGGATGTCGCGCAAGGGCAAGGGAGGGTGGCGGCCGCCGCCCGGGTCGGTCCGGCCGCCGGAGAAGGCGCCGGCCGGCTTCGGCAACCGGCCCTTCGCGGACTCGCTGAAGGACGCCAAGCCCGCGAGGCCCAAGGCTCAGCCCGCCGCGCCCGCGCCGAAGCCCGCGCGGCGCCTCCCCGACCCGCGGGGCGTCGTGCGTGGGCGCCCACCCGCAACGACGCCCCGGCCGGAGCAGCCGGAGGCGCCCCTCGCGAGCTACTCGTACGAGGACCGGGTCGCGTTCCAGCAGGCGTTCGGCGGCGTGCGGCCGCTCGCCGCGAAGCGGACGGCCCGGCGCCCGGTTTCACTCGACGCGCGCCCGGCCCGGGATCCCGCGGCGAGCGCCGCCGCGGACCAGTCCGCCCGCGTGCAGCTCCAGCACCTCGTCGCCGAGGCGGCACACTTCGACCTCGAGCGCGGAGAAGACGGCGTGTCGCTGCTCCGTCGCGGCGCCCACCGGAGCCACCTGCGCGCGCTCCGAGACGGCGCGACCCACGCGCTGCCGAGGCTCGATCTGCACGGCATGACGGCCCGCGAGGCCGCCGACGCGGTGGTCTCGTTCATCCGGACCGAGCGCCGCCGAGGGACGCGGACCGTGCTGATCATCCACGGCAAGGGGCTGCACAGCGAGGACGGTCGCGGCGTGCTCGCCGACGAGGTGCTCGACGCCCTGCGGCGCCGCGTCGGGCACCAGGTGCTCGCCGCCACCACCGCCCCGGCCCGCTGCGGCGGCCAGGGCGCGATCGTCGTCCGCCTCGGCGACCACTGAGGCCGCCGGCCGGTGGCGGTCGAGCGCGGGACGTCCCCGGGCGGCCGCCCTCGCGGGCCCCGTCAGCGCTCGAAGAGGCCCGCGCGGACGCCGAGCTCGAGCGCGGCGCTGCGCACTCCCGGAAACGCGGCCCGCGTGCACGCGAGGATGCCGTAGGGGTTGTGCAGATCGCCGTCGTCCCCCGCGCCGTAGACGAAGGGCTCGCCGCGCAGGTCGGTCATGACGCCGCCCGCGGCGCGCAGGACGGCCTCCGGGCCGCACGTGTCCCAGGCGCTCGAGTGCCGCCAGGCGTGGACGTAGAGGTCCGCGCGTCGCTCGACGATGTGGCCGACCTTCACGCCGGCGGAACCCGAGCGGATCTCGTCGGTGATGCCGAGCTCCGCGACCAGATAGTCGATGGCCTCGGTGCGGTTGGCGCGCGAGGAGGTGAGCCGCAGCGTGCTGGGGTCGCTGCGTTCGCTCACGTGCAGTGGGCGAGGCGGAGCGCCGTCGTCGCTGTGCGCGAACGCCCCTTGGCCGACGACGCCGCTGTAGAGGACCGCTCGCGTCGGCTCGTAGATGGCCCCGACCGTCGCCTCCCCGTTGACCGCGAGCCCGATCATCACGGCGAACTGGCCGGTGCGCTGGATGAATTCCTTGGTGCCGTCGATCGGGTCGACGTACCAACAGCGCCCCGCACGCTGGCTCGCGCGGGTGTCGGGGTCTTCTTCGGTGACGACGCCGTCGTCCGGGAAGGCGCGCCGCAGGCCATCGACGATCTGCTCGCTCGCGCGGAGGTCGGCCGCCGTGACCGGGTCGCCCGGGCTCTTGTACGCGATGTGGAGGTCGGTCCCGTAGGCCTCGAGCACGCCCGCCCCCGCCGCTCGCGCGATCTCGCCGGCGACCTGCACCTCGCGCTCGAACATGCTCACTCGCTACCACGGGTGGCGCCAGGGGGCCCGCCGTCCGCGGCCGGGGACCCGGGCGCCGCGCGGCACGCGTCGAGCCGGGTCGCGAGCGCGCCGAGCACCGCGGCGAGCGCCCCGGGGCCGTCGACGGCGGAGCCAGCGAGCCCGGTGGGGGCTTCGCGCTCGGGCGACCGGACGAAGAGGGCGACACCGCGGCCCGCGGCGACCTCGAGCGCGGGAAGATCTGTCACGTCGTCACCGGCGTAGACCACGCCGCGTACGCCGAGGCGCGCGATGAGCCGCGCGAGCGCCTCGCCCTTGTCGCCTGGCCCGTCCGCTCCGCCCGTCGCCCCCACCGCGTCCCCCGTTGCACCGACCGCCGGCAGCTCGACCTCGCAGACGGCGCGGCCCGCGCGCGGCGCCAGCCCGAGCTCGCGCGCGACCGCGGCGGCCTCCGAGAGCACGCGCTTCGCTTCCACCGGCGAGCTGGTCGCGAGCTCTCGGACGTGGACGCCGACGGCGCGCGCCTTCTCCTCGATGCGGGCGCCCGCCGGGGCCCACTCGCGCTCGGCGCGGGCCCGGAACGCGTCGAGCCCGGCGCGCTTGGCCGCCGTCAGCGTGACCTCGGCGGGCGCCTCGTGCGGCGCGAGCAGCCGCCGTCCGTGCTCGACCACGCGCCAGTAGCGCGCGCCGTCGATCATCGCGGCGAGCTGCGTGGCGTCGCGCCCCGTGACGAGCGCCACCTGCACGTCGGGCAGCGCGTCGAGCCGCTCGAGCGTGCGCGCGGTCGCCGCCGGGACCTGCGCCGCGGCCGGGTCATCCACGATCGGCGCGAGCGTCCCGTCGACGTCGAGCGCGATCAGCAGCGGCCGGGCGAGGCTCGCGATGCGCGCGGCGGTCCGTTCCGCGCGTTCAGCGCCTTCTTCGCTCAAGCCGGCCTCCGCGCGCTCACGACTCCAGCTCTTTGATGAACTTTTCCGCCCATCGATGCACGTCGAGCTTGCGCACCTCGTTGCGCAGCGCGCGCATGCGCTTGTGGGCCTCGGCTTCCGGCAGGTGCAGCGCGCGCTCGAGCGTCTCGGCGACGGCGGGGATGTCGTAGGGGTTCACGAGCAGCGCCTCCTTCAGGTGCTTGGCCGCGCCGGCGAATTCGCTCAGCACGAGCACGCCGTCGCCCTCGGCCCGCGACGCGACGTACTCGTGCGCGACGAGGTTCATCCCGTCGCGGAGCGGCGTGACGAGCGCGACGTCGGCGGCGCGGTAGTGCGCGAAGAGCGAGCGCTGGTTGAGGTTGCGGAAGAAGTAGTGCACCGGGATCCGCCCCGCGACCGAGTAGCGGCCGTTCAGGCTCCCCACCATCCGATCGATCTCCTCCTTCAGCTCGGCGTACGCGCGGACGTCGGTGCGCGAGGGCACCATCACCTGCAAGAGCACGTACTTGCTCGCGGCGGAGCGACGCGTCCGGAGCAGCTCTTCGAACGCGAGGATCCGCTCGGGGATGCCCTTCGTGTAGTCGAGCCGATCGACCCCGAGGACGATGCGGCGGTTGCCGACGCTGTGCCGGATGCGCTCCATCTCCGCGACGACGTCCGGCTCGGTCGCCAGCGCCGTCAGCGCGGCCACCGGGATGCCGATCGGCGCGGCGATGACGCGGGTCGTGCGCCCGCGGTAGCGCACGGTGCGGGCGCCGTGGTCGACCTTCGCGTCGAGGAAACGATCGACGCACTCGAGGAAGTAGTGGACGTACTCGTCCGTGTGGAACCCGAGCAGGGTCGCCCCGAGCAGCCCCTCGAGCACGGCCTCGCGCCAGGGCAGGATGCCGAAGAGGTGCGCCGGGCACCAGGGGATGTGGCAGAACCACCCGATGCGGGCCTTCGGCCGCTCGGCGCGGACGAGGGCCGGAGCGAGCATCAGGTGGTAGTCGTGGATCCAGATCGGGTCCGACCCGCGTGAGACCTCGACCGTGACCTTGGCGAAGGCCTCGTTCGCGCGGACGTAGCTCTTCCACGGCGCCTCGCTCACGCGCATCGTCGTCGGGAAGCTGTGCAGCAGCGGCCACAGCACGGCGTTCGACACGCTGACGTAGAAGCCGGCCTGGTCGGCCTTGCGGATGGTGACCGGCGCGAGCTCGTAGCCGACCGACGGGCCCTCGACGTTCACCGTGTCGAAGCCCTTCGCCGGCTTCGCGCTCACCCACACGCCGCCACGCGCGGCGAGCACGGGATCGAGCGCCGCGACGAGCCCGCCGGCGGCGCGCACCCAGCGCTGCTTGCCGCGGACCACCTCTTGCCGGTAGGGCCCGCGGTTCGACACGGCGACCAGTTTGCGCGCGCTGCGGGGCATGCCTGGCAAGTACCACACCTCGCGACGCTGCGGATCGGCGCGACCCCCGTTGACGCCGATGCTCAGGAGCGTAGGGTCACCTTGCTCGCACGGAGGAGGCTTGCCGATGCCGCCCATCGAAGACCTGGTCCGCCCGACCCGCGAGTCGCGCCGCGCCATCGTGGGCGGCGTCGTGGCGACGGCGATCCTCGCCGCGCTGATCGTCCTCGGCTCGCGCAACCTCCAGCAGTTCGACGCGGCGCTGGTCGCCTACACGTTCGGGGTGCTCTTCGCGACCTTCGGCCTCGTCTACCGCTACGTGATGTGGCTGCACCGCCCGCCGACGGCCATGTACTGGCGGCGCGGCTGGGAGGCTGCGCTCGCCTCGCGCCACCGCGCGCACAACGTCGGGCGGTGGTTCGGTCGCTTCGCGAACGACGTGCTCCTGAACCACTTCATCTGGTCGCGCGACAAGATCCGCGGGCTCACCCACAACCTCATCATGTGGGGGTGCGCGCTCGCCATCGCGATCACCTTCCCCCTCGTCTTCGGCTGGCTGATGTTCCAGACCGTGCCGGGCCACCCGACCGAGTACCAGGCGTACGTCTTTGGGTTCCCGACCTTCACGTTCCCGTCGGACTCGCTCTTCGCGGTGCTCGCGTTCCACGGGCTCGTCATCGCGGCCTTCCTCGTCATCGCCGGCGTGATGCTCGCGATGCGCCGGCGGATGCGCGACGGCGACGCCGCGGCCCTCCAGCTCTTCAGCGAGGACTTCCTCCCGCTCATCCTGCTCTTCGCGGTCAGCCTGACCGGGCTGATGCTCACGGCGAGCTACACCTGGATGGGCGGCTCCGCCTTCGAGTTCGTCGCCATCCTGCACGCCGTCACGGTGATCTTCACCTTCCTGTGGCTGCCCTTCGGGAAGTTCTTTCACATCTTCCAGCGGCCGGCCCAGCTCGCGGTGCGCTTCTACAAAGACCTCGGGCGGCACGGTGATGAGCCGGCCCACTGCGCGCGGTGCGGGCACGCCTTTACCTCGCAGATGCACGCCGACGACCTCATCGAGGTCGAGCGCGCGCTCGGTTTCCGCTACGAGCTCGAGGGCGGCGGACACTACCAGCTCGTCTGCCCGCCGTGCCGCCGCTCGCTCCTCGCGCAGGCCCAGGGCGAGGCCTGGCGGCACCTGCGCGGCGGGCTCGTCGTCGCGCCGGGCGCCGCGCCAGAGCACGTCAACCCCGGGCTCGGCGAGGGGCCGCTCGGGTACGAAGACCGGGACAATTTCCATGGCTGATCCGAACGCGAACCCGCGCCCGGGCGGGCCCGTCGACGAGGCGACCGCCCCGAACCTCGAGCCCCAGACCGAGCCGGTCCCCTACCCGCCGCGGGACGTCGCGCGCATGGAGGCGCCGCCGGATCCCCCGCCCTCGGACCCCTTCGGGCCCCACGCGGCGTACCCGACCGGTAGGCGCCTCGACACCGGCGTCGTCCCCGATCGCCTCGTCAACACACACTGCTGCTACTGCGGACAGCAGTGCGGCATCCGGCTGAAGGTCAAGGACGACGAGGTGCTCGGGTTCGAGCCCTGGTACGACTTCCCCTTCAACAAAGGCAAGCTCTGCCCGAAGGGCATCAAGCGGTACCTGCAGAGCGGCCACCCGGACCGGCTGCTGCACGCCTACGAGCGCGACGCAGACGCGCCGGGGGGCTTCCGTGAGATGCCCTACGCGCGCGCCATCGAGCGCGTCGCGAGCGAGATCGACCGCATCCAGAGCACCTACGGCAATGACGCGTTCGCCGTGCTCACCGGGGCGAGCCTCACGTCCGAGAAGTCGTATCTGATGGGCAAGTTCGCCCACATGGCGCTGCGCACGGCGAACATCGACTACAACGGCCGCCTGTGCATGGTCTCCGCGGGCGGCGGGAACAACCTCGCGTTCGGCGTCGACCGCGGCGCGAACCCGTGGACCGACATCCTCAGAGCGGAGGTCGTCTGGGCGTCCGGCGCGAACATCGCCGAGTGCGCGCCGATCACCACCGACTACGTCTGGCAGGCGCGCGAGAACGGCGGAAAGCTCATCATCGTCGACCCGCGCATGACGCCGATCGCGCGCACCGCGGACCTCTACCTCCCGGTCAAGCCCGGGCGCGACGTCGCGCTCTTCAACGGCGTCCTGCGCGAGATGATCGCGCACGACTGGATCGATCACGCCTTCATCGAGCGCTACACGATCGGCTTCGACGCGCTGGCGCGGCACGTCGAGCCCTGGACGCTCGACCGCACCGCGGAGGTCACGGGCGTCGCCCGCAAGCGCATCGAGGCGGCGAGCGAGCTGTGGGGGACCGCCAAGACCAGCTTCATGATGCACTCCCGCGGCATCGAGCACTCCGCGCACGGCGTGCAGAACGTCCTCGGCGCGATCAACCTCGTGCTCGCCTCGGGCCGCATCGGCCGGCCCTACTGCGGCTACAGCACCATCACGGGGCAGGGCAACGGCCAGGGCGCGCGCGAGCACGGCAGCAAGAAGGACCAGCTCCCCGGCATGCGCGAGCTCGCCGACCCCGAAGCGCGACGCTACGTCGCGGGCGTGTGGGGCATGGACCCTGACGACCTGCCGCAGCCCGGCGCCGACGCCTACGAGATCTTCCGCAAGGTCGCGAAGGACGAGATCCGCGGGCTGCTGCTCATCTGCTTCAACCCGCTGGTCTCGCTGCCGGACAACCAGTTCATCCGCGCGCAGATGGAGCGGCTCGAGTTCTTCGTGACGATCGACTTCTTCATGAGCGAGAGCGCGCGCCACTCGCACGTCGTGCTCCCGGGCTCGCTGCACGAAGAGGACGAGGGCGTCGTCGCGACGAACGAGTCGCGCGTCGTGAAGATCAACAAGTGCATCGATCCGCCCGGCGAGGCCAAGCAGGACTGGCGCATCATCCAGGACATCTGCCGCGCGCTCGGCCGCGAGGAGGGCTTCACCTTCGAGAGCCCGCGCGAGATCTTCGACGAGCTGCGCATCGCGTCGAAGGGCGGCAAAGCCGACTACTCGGGCATCACGTACGAGAAGATCGAGGCGCAGTACGGCGTGTTCTGGCCCTGCTACGCCGAGTCACCCGAGGGTGAGCCGATCGACCACCGCGGCACCCCGCGGATGTTCGAGCCCGGCTCCTGGAACCCCATCGCCAAGGGCGCCGGCCCCTTCTACTTCCCGGACGGGAAGGCGCGCTTTTGCCGGCCGAACTACTTCCCGCCGACCGAGGACACCGACGACGCCTACCCGCTCATGCTCACCACGGGGCGCGTCATCAGCCAGTTCCTGTCGGGCACGCAGACGCGACGGATCGGGCCGCTGCTCGACATGTACCCGACGCCGCGCGTCGAGCTGCACCCGAGGCTCGCCGCGCAGCTCGGCGTCGAGGACGGCGCGTGGGTGACCGTCGAGACGCGCCGCGGGGCGATGACCCTGCGGGCGCAGGTCGTCCGCACGATCCGCCCCGACACCATCTTCATCCCCTACCACTGGGCGTCCCGCCGCAGCGCGAACCAGCTCACCCTCTCGGCGCAGGACCCGATCTCGAAGATCCCCGAGTTCAAGGCCTGCGCCGCGAAGCTCCGCCAGGCGCGCCCCGACGAGATCCCGGAGGCGGCCGACGAGCCGCCCGTCCCGCGCGCCCACCCGCGCCCCGAACCCGCACCCGAGCGAACGTAGGTGACCCAATGCCCGTCCCCCCGACCTTGCACTACTTCCTCGACCCCGGGCGCTGTATCGGCTGCAACGCGTGCGTGCAGGCGTGCGCCGAGTGCGACACACACAGGGGCCAGTCGATGATGCAGCTCGACTTCATCGACCACGCGCGCTCGCCGCAGACCGTGCCGGTCATCTGCATGCACTGCGACACGCCGACCTGCGCCGAGGTCTGCCCCGCCGACGCGATCAAGCGCACCGAGGACGGCGTCGTACACACGGCGCGCAAGCCGCGGTGCATCGCGTGCAACAACTGCGTGCTCGCCTGCCCCTTCGGTGTCCCGAAGATGAACAACGCCGCGAACCTCATGATGAAGTGCGACCTCTGCTACGACCGCACCTCGCAGGGGCTCAAACCCATGTGCGCGTCGGTCTGTCCGTCGGGCGCGCTCTGGTTCGGCACCGAAGAAGAGATCCGCGAGCTTCGGCCGGCGTCGAAGACGAACCGGGAGTTTCGGTTCGGAGGACAGACCATCACCACGCGCGTGCGGGTCATGGTCCCAAAGGACCGCGCCGAGACGCACCTCGACGTGACCGCCTCGCTGCGTAGGAGCCGAGACGCCGATCCGATGCTCGACGCCATGTACGACGAGGGCTCGCCGTGAGCGTCCGCGATCCAGACGAGCTGTCGGTCCCGCCGGACGGGCGCCCCGCCAGCGAACAGCCGCAGTGGCGCAAGGACTTCCCGATCGACTGGCCGCAGGACACGTACATCTCTCGGCGAGAGCTCGGTAAGTTCCTCGTCCTGACCAGCTTCGCGTTCGTCGTCGGGCAAGCGTGGATCTGGATCAAGGGCTGGTTCGGTCGCGCGCCGAAGTGGCCGGTCACCAAGATTGGCCGCGTCTCCGAGATCTCCGTCGGCGAGACGCTGCTCTTTCATTATCCGGACAAGCTCCACCCGCGCCTGCTCGTGCGCGCGAGCGAGCATGAGCTCCTCGCGTACGACCAGAAGTGCACGCACCTGTCGTGCCCGGTCATCGCGGAGGTCGACAAGAGCATCTTCTACTGCCCCTGCCACCACGGCACCTTCGACCTGAAGACCGGCCGGGTGATCTCCGGTCCGCCACCGCGCCCGCTCCCCAAGGTGAAGCTCCGCGTGCAGGGGGACGAGATCTTCGCCGTCGGCGTCGAGGATCGCATGTCATGAGAGCCCACCGCGACCGCCGCTACATCCCGCGCTTCCAGCGCACGACGATCCTGCTCGGCATCCTGTGCGTGGTGGTGCTCATCGTCGTTGTGCAGCTCTGGCTGCTCACCGCGACGATGAACGCCTACCTCGGTGGCGAGCGCGACCTCCTGCTGGCGGCGCTCATCGTGAGCGCCCTGTGTTTCGCGCTGAACCTTGGGCTGCTCCGCTATGTCTACAAGCTCGACCGGTAGCGCCGGACGCTTGGCTCCGCGGAGGCCGCTCACGTGAGCGTCGGTGGGGGGGCGAGCGGGGCAGCGGGGCTCACTGGGCGGGTCGGCGTGGCAGTGGGCGCGCTGTCGCCCTCGTACTTCGCGCTCGTGATGGCGACCGGCATCGTCTCCGTCGCTGCGTACCTGCTCGGGTGGCGACCCATCGCGTACGCGCTCGTCGCGGTGAACCTGCTCGCCTACCCGGCGCTGTGGGCGCTGACGCTCACGCGCGCCGTCGCGTATCGACAGCGCTTCTTGGCCGACGTCGTCGACCACGCGCGCGGCTCGGGCTTCTTCACGACCATCGCCGGCACCAACGTGCTCGGCGCGCAGCTCTTCATCGTGCTCGGCTGGCGCTCGACGGCCGAGGGGCTCTTCGTGCTCGGCGTCCTGCTCTGGTTTGTCGTGATGTACACGTTCTTCACGTCGATCATCGTCCGGCGGAAGAAGCCAACCCTCGTCGAGGGCATCAACGGCGCCTGGCTCATCGCGACGGTCGCCACCGAGTCGGTCGCGATCCTCGCGGTCCTGTTGCGGACCCCGCTCGGACTGCCGGCGCAGGGGGTCGCCTTCTGCGCGCTCGTCTTCTACCTCATCGGGTGCAACCTCTATCTCGCGATCATCACCCTCATCTTCTATCGGTTCACGTTCCTGCGCGTCGACATCGTGAACCTCACGCCGCCGTACTGGATCAACATGGGCGCGGTCGCGATCACGACGCTCGCCGGCGCGCTCTTGGTGCTCGACGCACAGCACTCGCCGCTCATCGCCGAGATCACGCCCTTCGTGAAGGGGTTCACCCTCTTCTTCTGGTCGGCCGCGACCTGGTGGATACCGCTGCTCTTGTTCCTCGGCGTGTGGCGCCACGTCATCCGGCGCTTCCCGCTCCGCTACGACCCGCAGTTTTGGGGCATGGTCTTCCCGCTCGGGATGTACACGGCGTCGACGTACCGACTCGCCCACGCGCTCGACCTGCCCTGGCTCGAGGCGCTGCCGCGGGGCTTCTTGTGGCTCGCGGTCGCGGCGTGGCTCGCCACCTTCGCGGGGCTCCTTCACCGGCTCGCGCGCATCGTCGTGCCCGCTGCGACCGACGCCGGACGCGCCTAGTCCCTTCGCACGAGGCCCGGTGTACAGTGCTGGGATGATGCTCGCCTCGGCTCGCCGCTGCTCGTTCGCGCTCGCGCTGGCGTCGCTCGGTCTGGTCGCCGTGTTCGCGACCCGCGCCGCCCGCGCCGACGACCAGGTCATCCACCTCACGGGCGACGTGCCCATGGACGACTCGAGCTTTCTCTTCTTGCCCTTCGAGGTGCCGGCGGGGACGGCCGAGATCGAGGTGAAGCACAGCGATCTGTCGAGCAAGAACATCCTCGACTGGGGGCTGAACGACCCGAACGGATACCGCGGGTGGGGCGGCGGCAAGAGCGCCGACGCCATCGTCGGCGTCGACGCCGCGTCACCGAGCTACGCGCCGGGGCCGCTGCCTGCGGGCACGTGGCAGGTGGTGATCGGCAAGGCGCAGATCCTCGACCCGCCCGGGCAGTACGACGTGACGATCACCCTGCGCACCGAGCCGACGCTCGCGCCGCAGACCGAGCGCGCGCCTTACGAGCCGCCCGCGCCGCTGAGCAGCGACGCGCGTTGGTACGCGGGCGACCTGCACATGCATACGATCCACAGCGATGGCACCCCGACGGTCGAGGAGCTCGCGGTGCTCGCCGAGCAGCGAGGGCTCGATTTCATCGAGGTCTCGGACCACAACAACGTCACCCAACTCGACTACTACAAAGAGGTGCAGGCGCGGCACCCGACCGTGCTCCTCATCCCGGGCGAGGAGTGGACGACCTACGAAGGGCACGCGAACGCGATCGGCGTAACCCGGGTGGTGCCCTTCACGCTCGGGGTCGACGGGGTCACGGCGAACGTCGCGGCCGACGACACGCACGCGCAGGGCGGGCTCTTCTCGATCAACCACCCGACGCTCGACCTCGGCGACGCGTGCATCGGCTGCGCGTGGACGCAGCCGATCGACCCATTCAAGGTCGACGCCGTCGAGATCGAAAACGGCGCGTACTCGAAGTACGGGCAGCTCTTCTACGAGAAGAACCTCGCGTTCTGGGACGGGCTGCTCGACAGCGGCGCGCACATCGCAGCGGTCGGCGGCAGCGACGACCACAAGGGCGCCCACGCGAGCGGCTTCACGGAGAGCGTCATCGGCCGGCCGACGACGATGGTGTATGCGAGCGAGCTGAGCGTCGCGGCGATCGTCGACGGCATCAAGCACCACCGCACGGTGGTCAAGCTCGACGACGTCGACGATCCGATGATCGAGCTGCGTGCCGATGGTGAGCTGCCGGACGGTGGCACCATCGAGGCGGCGTCGATGACGCTCAGCGTACACGTCGAGGGCGCGATGGGCGGCGAGGTGCGCCTCTACAAGAACGGGGCGGCGCTCGCGGACGTCGTCGCCGTCGACTCGGGCGACTTCACCCACGACATCGTGGTCGACGCGCCACCGTCCGGGGAGGACCGCTACCGCGCCGAGCTGTCGGTCGGCGGCCAGCCGGCGGCGGTGACGAGCCACGTGTGGATCGCCCGGCCGGCAACCCCCCCGGATGCCGGCGTGCCGGACGCGGGCGCGCCGGACGCGGGCCTGCCGGACGCGGGCCTCGCCGACGCGGGTGTGCAAGACGCGGGTGTGCAAGACGCGGGCGTCACGTCGCCGCCGGTCGGCGCGTCGGGCGGGTGCGCCATCGCCGCACCCGGCGCTGAGCGCGGCCGCGGGTGGCCGGCGTTGGCCCTCGCGCTCAGCTTTTTCGCGCTCGGCTGGACACGGCGCCGACTCTAGAACACGTTTCATTCCGCGCCGCCACGGCGCACCCCCGAGTGAGCCTCCGGTCGTGCGCTGCGTGCGGCCCTAGCTGCTCAGCGCTCTACGCGTCCCCGCGCGGACGCCGCACCAGGGAGAACCATGGCCGAGTGTTTCATCTATGACGCCGTCCGCACGCCCCGAGGCAAGGGCCGCAAGCGGGACGGCAGCCTCGCCGACGCCACACCGCTGCGCCTGACCGACGCCGTCCTCGGCGCGATTCGTGAGCGCACCGGCATCGACACCGCCGAGATCGACGACGTCATCCTCGGCTGCGTCGAGCCGGTCGGCGAGCAAGGCGCGAACATCGGCCGCCTCGCCGCGCTCAACGCCGGGTACGACGAGAGCGTCCCGGGCTTTCAGATCAACCGCTTCTGCTCGTCCGGGCTCGAGGCCGTGAACCTCGGCGCCGCGAAGGTCAAGGCCGGCGACGCCGACCTCATCGTGGGCGGCGGCGTCGAGAGCATGAGCCGCATCGCGATGGGCGCCGCGGGCGGCGCGTGGTCGACCGATCCGCAGATCGCCATCGACACGCACTTCGTCCCGCAGGGCATCGGCGCGGACCTCATCGCGACGATGTACGGGTACAGCCGGCGCGACGTCGACGCCTTCGCCGTCGAGAGCCAGCGCCGCGCGAAGGCCGCCTGGGACGGCGGCTACTTCGCGAAGAGCATCGTCCCTGTGAAGGACGTCGTCGGCGTCACGATGCTCGACCACGACGAGCACATGCGCCCCGACACGACGGTCGAGAGCCTCGGCGAGCTCGCGCCGAGCTTCAAGAAGATGGGCGAGAGCTTCGGCTTCGACGCCGTCGCGATCCAGCGCTACCCCGAGGTCGAGAAGATCGAGCACGTCCACCACGCGGGCAACTCGTCGGGCATCGTCGACGGCGCGTCGGCCGTGCTCGTCGGCAGCGCGGAGGCGGGCGAGCGGCTCGGGCTGAAGCCGCGGGCGCGCGTCGTCACCTCGGTGTCGATCGGCTCCGAGCCGTGCATCATGCTCACCGGCCCGGCGCCGAGCGCCAAGAAGGCGCTCGCCCGTGCCAAGATGAGCGTCTCGGACATCGACCTGTTCGAGATCAACGAGGCCTTCGCGTCGGTGTGCCTGCTCTTCATGGAGCAGATGGGCATCGGTCACGACAAGACGAACGTCAACGGCGGCGCGATCGCCTTTGGGCACCCCCTGGGCGCGACCGGCGGGATGCTCGTCGGCACGATGGTCGACGAGCTCGAGCGCCGCGGCCTCGGGACCGCGCTCATCACCCTGTGCGTCGGCGCCGGCATGGGCACCACCACCATCATCGAGCGAGTGTGAGCGGCTTCATGAGCATCATCGAGTACAAGGTCGAAGACGCCTGCGCGATCCTCACGTGGAACGACGCCGGCCGCCCCATGAACGTCTTGACGGGCGACGCGCTGGCCGAGCTGTCCGCCGGCGTCGAGCGCGCCGTGGCAGACGACGCGGTCAAGGGGATCATCCTCACCTCCGGACGCGACGGGGTGTTCGTCGCCGGCGGGGACCTCGAGCAGATCGAGAAGATGGGCTCGGGACCGATCGACGCCGAGGAGATGCTCCGGCGCACGGGCGCGGTGCTCGCGCAGCTCCGCCGCATGGAGACCTGCGGTAAGCCCATCGTCGCGGCGCTGAACGGCGTGACGCTCGGCGGCGGCTTCGAGCTCGCGCTCGCGTGCCACCACCGCATCCTCGTCGACGCGCCCTACGCCAAGGTCGGGCTGCCCGAGGCGGGCATGGGCCTGATGCCCGGCGCGGGGGGCACGCAGCGGCTCCCGCGGCTCATCGGCGTGCAGGGCGCGCTCGGGCTCATCCTCGAGGGCAAGCAGCTCCGGCCGGACCAGGCGCTCGAGAAGGGCCTCGTCGACGAGGTCGTCCCGGCGGCCGAGCTCATCCCGGCGGCGAAGAAGTGGATCGCCGAGGCAGGGGAGGACGCCGCGGTGCAGCCGTGGGACCGCAAGGGGTTCAAGGTGCCCGGAGGCGGCCCCGAGAGCCCGACGTTCGCGCAGACGTTCATGGGCAGCAACGCCATGATCCACGCGAGCACGTACGGGAATTTCCCGCACGCGAAGGCGATCCTCTCGGCGGTCTACGAGGGCCTCGCGCTCCCGATCGACCGCGCCGGCAAGGTCGAGACGCGCTACTTCATCACGCTCATGCAGGGGCCCGTCGCGCGCAACATGCTGCGGACGCTCTTCTTCAGCATGCAGAGCGCGCAGAAGGGCGCGCGCAGGCCGAAGGGCTTCGACCGCTTCGAGGTGCGCAAGCTCGGCGTGCTCGGCGCGGGGCTCATGGGCGCGGGCGTCGCGTACGCCGCCGCGAACGCGAAGCTCGACGTCGTCCTGCTCGACCGCGACCAGGCGGCCGCCGACAAGGGCAAGCAGTACAGCGAGACGCGCCTTCAGAAGCAGCTCGCGCGCGGGCGGATGACCGAGGAGAAGGTCGCCGAGGTGCTCGGCCGCATCCACCCGACCACGCGCTATGAGGACCTCGCGGGCTGCGACGTCGTCGTCGAGGCGGTGTTCGAGGACCGGGGGGTCAAGGCGACCGTCACCAAGCAGGCCTACGCGCAGCTCGGCCCGGACGCGATCTTCGGGACCAACACCTCCGGCCTGCCGATCTCGGAGCTCGCGGAGGCGAGCCCGCGCCCCGAGAGCTTCATCGGGATGCACTTCTTCTCGCCGGTCGAGCGCATGCAGCTCGTCGAGGTCATCCGCGGCAAGCAGACGAGCGACGAGACGCTCGCGAAGACCTACGACTTCCTCCGGAAGATCAAGAAGGTCCCGATCGTCGTGAACGACGCGCGCAACTTCTACACGAGCCGCGTGTTCGGGACGTACATCACGCAGGGCTTCTCGATGCTGCTCGAGGGCGTGAAGCCCGCCCTCATCGAGAACGCGGGCAAGACGAGCGGGATGCCGATGCCGCCGCTCTCGCTCGCGGACGAGGTCGGGCTCGACCTCATGGTGCACGCCGGCGACCAGCTCCGAAAGGATCTCGGCGACGAGTACGACCCCGGCGTCAACGCGCCCATCCTCGACGCGCTCGTCCGCGAGCGGGGCAGACACGGCCGCAAGAACGGCAAGGGCTTCTACGCGTACGACGACGGCGGCAAGCGGCTGTGGAGCGGCCTCGGGGAGCTCTTCCCCGTCCGCGACACTCAGCCGGACCCCGCCGAGGTCGAGCGCCGCTACGTCTTCGCGCAGTGCGTCGAGACCGCGCGCGCCATCGAGGACGGCGTCATCGAGTCGGTCGAGGACTGCGACGTCGGCGCCATCCTCGGCTGGGGCTTCGCGCCCTTCACCGGCGGCCCGTGCAGCTACATGGACACCTTCGGCATCGCCGCGTTCGTCGCCGAAGCCGACCGCCTCGCCGACAAGTACGGCAAGGGCTACTTCGAGCCCCCGAAGCTCCTGCGGACGATGGCGGCAGAGGGCAAGACCTTCTACTGACGCGGAGCGGTCGTGCGCCGGGAGGGGCGGCGTTTTTGCGTCGTCGGATCGAAGGAGTAGGATACGTGCGACGCATGAACGCCGCTCCCCGCCTCCCCGCCGCCGAAAAACGGGCCGAGGATCTGGCTGATAGCGTAGCGAGGGCTACAGCGTCAGACCGTCCGCACGCCTTTCGCGGAGCGGTCATCGAAGGTGAGCCAGGCGCGGGCAAGACGGCGGTGCTCGACTTCTTGACCGAGCGGCTCCGTGGGGGCGATGTCGCAATACCGATCCGCGTGACGCCACCCGAGCGTGGGCTCGACGTTCCGCTCCATGGCCTGGCGCAAATCGCCGGAGCCCTCCGCGAACACTCGGTGAACGGCGTCTTGGATCCCGTCTTTGATCCGTCATGCGCTTTTCCGTACAAGCTCGACGCTACGTTGAAAGGGTTGAACGAACAGAGACAGGCGGACACACCGGTGGTTGTGCTGGTCGATGTCCCAGATCGCTGGCTCGATGCGCGGCACGAAGACCCGGCGTCCTGGCTCGCCGCGTCTCGGGGGATCGACATGCTGCGTCGGCTCGTGGCTGCCGCCAACGCTCCCCATTGCTTCGTTTTTTTGGCGGCCACGGGGTCCGTGCGCGGCGTCGACCTACCGAGTCAGCCACTCTACGCAAGATCCAGCGGAGGCGAGTTCCTGCGCGACCCCGATCGTTGGCGTGAGTTTACTCGTGACGCCAACCGGCTCCGGGAGGCGATTCCAGACTTGGCGCCGCAGCTCACGCCCTTGGCTCTACGCATGGCCGTCGCGTTGCTGGTGCTCCAACTCGGCATCGACGCTGTACGGATGGCTTGTGAAGGCGGGCGCGCGGAGCTCGCGCGTCTGCTCGGCGAGGAGGTTCGACGCCGCTCCGAGCTCCGGCAAGCCTGGGCGGCCCTTGCGTTGGCTCGCTTTGCGATCGATCAGGACCTCGTGGATACGCTGACAAGCGGGCTCCGCGACCGCGATCGCGAGCTCCTCTTGCGCGTTTGTCTGCTCCACGATGGGTCAGGCTGGACAATGCACCCGAGCCTGCGCGGGCTCGCGCGGGACCGCCGCGCATCCGACCCAGCCGTAAAGGATCACGAGTTGTTGGCGCGTGGATGGAAGGCTCGCGCGCTCCAACCGCGCGAAAAACGGGACGACACGATCGCCTGGCTCGAGCAATTCCATCACTACGCGGCTGCTGGAAAGGCGGCGAAAGTGGGCGGTGCTCCGGATGTGACCTATTTCACGTCGCTGGGACGCAGCCTGAGCCGTGCTGGTGACTATTCCGGCGCTATCGAGGCCTATCGAACGGCTCTTGAGTACCGTCCGACACACGCCTACGCACAGGAGTATCTCGCCTACAACCTCGATCGCGTCGGCAAGAAACTCCCTGAGGGCGAGGCAGCCTTTGCGAAGGCGGTCGAGGTCGAACCCACGAACCCGTGGTGGAATCGTCGCTACGTCCAGGCGCTCGCGCGACGTGGCAAGATCAACGCCGCCCACAAGGCGTGGCTCGCGGCGCTCCGGAACGTGCCTGGCGCTGCTGAACCCGACGAATGGCTTCAGCGGAATCTCTTCGCAGGCGTCGCCGAGGCGTTTCTCCGACGAGGCGAGGAAGAGCTGGCAGCGCAGGTGATCGAGAGCGTGCCCGCGGAAGCTCGTTGCCGTGAGCTGCTCGCTCATTACAATCGTGTTCTCCACCGGAGAGAAGCCCGTGAACTCGGGGGACCCATCTTTCCTGAGTCTTTGCCCTTCCTGCGCCGGTGGGACGGACCGACGCAGGACACGGGCATGGATCCACGGTATTGGTATCCGGGACGCGTTCTGCATGCGGACGAGCGGGACGTGACGCTCGAGCTTGCGGAACCACCGCAGAATGAAGACGACAAGCCGCAGGTGTTCCGCATTACGCTCGGTGAAGAAGTCTTTCGGCGCGAAGCCTCGCTCCCGGCTGCACGAAAGATCGTGGAGGGAACGCTCCTTGAGGTCCATGTCAGCGCGGACGACCAGCGCGCGATCGCATTCACGGATATGGCGCGGCCCAAGGCGCATACGGAAGGGCTAGATCTGCTCGCCAACTGGCCCCCTGATGACGACCAGTAGTGGCACCCTCACCGATCTTGCACTTGACCGAGCGCTGCTCAATATCTTTGTGTGCGGCCCGGGCCAGGGAGAGACCCTCGTTGTCGCGCTTCCGAGGCGCGGTTGGTTGGTGCTCGACGGGGCGGGCGAGCGCGGGGATTTCCCGGCCCACGCGATCCTCGATGCCTACTCCAGTGATGAGCCTATCGACTTGGTGCTCCTGACGCATCCCCACGCGGACCACCATGCTGGCGTGCGTGCCATGCTCGAACGCGACGATCTCATCGAGCGAATCGCCGCCGTCGGCTGCGTTGCCAAGCATCTTGAGGAGCGCGGACAGCATACGTTCGCCATCGAAGCTGCCGAGCTAGAGACGGCTCATGCCATATCGCCCAACCTCGCGGGTGGGACCCGCGGCACTCTGGAGCGTATCCGCTCGTTATGGGCAGAAGCACCGGCGAAGCGTCTCGATCCGCGCGCCGGCCAGGCGTTGACCCTCTCCACCCCTT
Organism: Myxococcales bacterium; assembly: GCA_020430775.1. GTDB lineage: Bacteria > Myxococcota_A > Polyangia > Polyangiales > Houyiibacteriaceae > JAGQJE01. Next base: position 1,703 of record JAGQJE010000227.1, on the reverse strand, counting down.
CCGTCACCGGCCGCGTTCTTGCCCCTACCAAGGCGGAGGTTGATGACTTCTTCAAGGCGCAAGTCCGCGCGGCTCGAACCTTCGAGCACGCCAACGACCTTAGCGCGGTGATCGAGCTCCGGTTTGATGCGGGCCGATACATCTTCGGCGCCGACCTGCCGGAACGCAGCTCACGGAGCGGCGCAGCGACCCCAGGGGGGTGGTGCGACATGCTCGGACGCGAGGTCGGGTTGGCGACGCACTCCATGTTGAAGCTTCCGCACCACGGCTCTGACGGAGCTCAGCCCGACGGACTGCTTCGCTCGGCTTCAGGCGATACTGGAACCCGCGTTTGGGCCGTGACTCCGTTCAACGGCTCCCGGTTGCCAAGCTTTGACGACGGCCGCGGCGTGCATCGACTTCTCGCACTGAATCCGTCCCTGCACCTAACGGCTCTTCCGGTATCCAAGCGGGCTCGTCGTCCCGTCCCAGCGAAGATGCGAGCACGGACCGTGCGGGACCGGCCGGTGAAGCTACGCGGCAGCATCGGGTCGGGTGTCAGGCCGGTGGCCGGCAGTCGCGACCCTCGTGTGAAGGCGGTTGACGGCTTTTGGCTTTTCGGCTTCGACCGCGCAGGCGTGTGCGTCCGCAGGGCTCGTGGTTCCCTCGCCACGGAGCTTGTGGCCTGACGGTCGATGCTACGCCGGTTCGCCTCCGATCCCGCCTCGCTGGCACCCTCCGTGCCTGCATAATGGCGTGACGTGAGACGCATCAAGCTCCACCACGCCATCCTGCTCGCCATGGTGTTGGCGGCGGCGGTCGGTCTGCCCCTCAACTTCGCGGCCGAGCGCGGGTTGGTCGACCCGGGGTTGGTCACAGGTGTGGCGGACCTGGGCGGCAAGGTCGGCGGGCTCTTTTTGCGCTTGCTGCAGATGCTGGTGGTGCCGCTGATCGTGGCGTCGCTGGTGACGGGGGTCGCGCGGATGGGCGACCTGCGTGCGCTCGGCCGGCTCGGCTGGCGTACGCTCGCGTACTATGTCGGTACGAGCGCGCTGGCGATCGCGACGGGCATCGCGTGGGTGAACGTGCTGCGGCCCGGCGTGGGCTCGGATCTTCACCTGCTCGAGGCCGGCGCCACCGATGTCTCGACCAGCGTCGGGCAGCACGCGACGAGCGTTTGGGCCGTCCTCTGGCAGCAGATGGAGAGCCTCATCCCGCGGAACCCGCTCGCCGCCGCCGCGGCTGGCGACATGCTGCCGGTCATCTTCTTCTCGCTCGTGCTCGGCGTGTTCCTCAACGCTGCGGAGCACGCCGAAGACGGGGAGGTCGATGAGAGCGGGGAGCGACCCGTGGTCGTCGTGCGGCGCTTCTTCGTCGGGCTCTTCGACGTGATGATGCGCGTGACGCTCTGGGTCATCTCGCTCGCACCCATCGGGGTGTTCGGGCTGATGCTCCTCGCCGCCGCCGGCCACGGCCTCGCCGCGTTCGAGGCGCTCGGCATGTACGCTCTGACGGTCGCGTGCGCGCTCGCGATGCACGCGCTGCTCACCCTGCCGCTGGTGCTCTTCTTGCTCACGCGTCGCTCGCCGCTGGCCTTCGCCCGCGTCATGATGCCTGCCCTGCTCACCGCGTTCAGCACGGCGTCGAGCAACGGCACACTCCCGCTCACGATGAGCTCGGCCGAGGCCGGCGGCATCCATCAGCGCACGACGTCGTTCGTGCTG
>JAGQJE010000035.1 GCA_020430775.1 Myxococcales bacterium | reverse complement strand
GAACGGCCCAGAGCCGATCCCATCGACGAAACGGCGCGAGACCTCTCGCACGCGCCGCCCATGCGCCCGGCCGCCTCCGCCGTCCGCCGACCCACCAAAAAAACCGCCTTCCTTCCCATGAATCGGGCTCGGGTTCGGACTCGATCACGGACTCGGGATCGGGCTCGGGATCGGGTTCGGACTCGATCACGGACTCGGGCTCGGTCACGGGATCGGTCACGGGGTCGGGGGCGGGCTCGGGCGCGGGTTCGGACTCGGGGTCGGGGGGCGTGGGCGGCGCACGATGCTGGACACGCTCGAAGACCGCCTCTACCCTGGGATCGCTCGCGCGCTGCGCCGGCCCCGAGGGGGCTCGTTCGACCGAGACTGGGCCTCGCCCGAGCGAACCGAGGACACAGCGCGTGAGAGTTCGACTCCGCAAGACCCTGTTCATACTGCCGAACCTGTTTACGCTCGCGAGCGTCCTGTGCGGCTACTACGCGATCCTGCTCTGCGCAGACGCACCGACGGGGGACGACTACTACCGGGCGGCGCTCCTCATCCTCTACGCGATGTTCTTCGACACGATCGACGGACGCGTCGCCCGCCTCACCCGCACGCAGAGCGCGATCGGCGTGCAGCTAGACTCCCTCGCCGACGTCATCTCGTTCGGCGTCGCACCGGCGGTGCTCGTGTTCCGATGGTCGCTCCAGGATCTCGGCACGCTCGGGATGCTCGCCGGCTTCGCGTACGTGGCCGCGGGCGCGGTGCGGCTCGCGCGCTTCAACGTGCTCGCGACGACGCGCTCCGGCGCCCCGAAGAAGCCCGGCAAGTACATCCTCGGCCTGCCCATCCCGGCCGCTGCGGGCATCCTCGTCTCGCTCGTCGCCGCCGACAAGTTCGTGTCCGGCCCCGGGCTGCCTGGCTCCCCGCTCATCGTGCTCGGCGTCGTCATCGCGCTGGCGTTCTTCATGGTGAGCGCGATTCGGTTCCGGTCGTTCAAGGACATCCGACTCAACACCCGGACCGTCCTGCTCATCGCGATCGCGATCGGCTCGACGGCGTTCATCGCGCTCCGCTATCAGCCGAGCTACGCGCTCGTGTGCCTCCTGGTCAGCTACATCGCGATCGGCGTCGTCGAGAACCTCGTGTCGCTGCTCCGCAGCGGCCATCGCCCCCGCGACCCCGCGACGGAGGAGCCGCCGGACAAGCGCGACGGCGAGCGCTCGGAGTCCAAGCACACCGCCTGAGCCGGCCGGAAGCGTCGCTTCTCGCGACGCCGGGAGCCCTCAGCGCGCGCCGGGGCGATCGCCCGCGCCGGCGCCCTCGCTGCGCGACGCGCGGTCCCAGGGGCCCCGGTAGACCGACACGATCGGGACCCCCTCGAAGGTCAGGACGTACGCAGGCCGGGTCGTGCCGAACGCGACCCAGGCCTGGTAGTCGACCTCTCGAAAGTGCAGCTCATGGTGTACGAGGACGTAGTTGGCGCTCGCCATGTCGGCGGTCGCGCCGATCGACCGCGGGAGCGCGCCGTCACGGTGGAGCATTTCGAACGCCTGCCACGTGGTGTCGTTGAGCCACACCGCCCCGCCCTGCGGCAGGTGCTCCCGGAGCCAGGGGACGACGCTCCCGGTCGTGAAGCCCCAGAACTGCCGGTTCATGCCGAGGTCCGCTGCGCCGGGCGCGCCGCCTGCGAGCGGCGTGTACGCCGACAACCCGAAGGGGTGGCTCTGCGCGGTCTCGACGAGCGAGGGCGCGAGCAGCAGCGCCCCGGCGAGCCACCCCGCGAGCGCGCGGCGCGTACCGGCCGGCCGCGCCGGCTCCGCGCCGGCTCCGTGCCGCCGCGCAAGCCACCGCTCGGACGCACGCCACACCTGCCGAAAGCCGAGCCCCGCGTAGAGCGCGAGGAAGGGGTACGCCGGCATCCAGTGCTTGGTCGCCCCGAAGATCGGCGTGCTGGGGAGCGCGATGGCGACCATGGGCGCCAGCAGGCTGCCCAGGAGCAACACGTCGGTGCAGCGCGCGTCCGCGTGCAGCCGTCCGTGCGGCCACAGGCGCTCGGCGAGCCCGGCGGGCCACAGCGCGCGCGCCCGCCCACAGAGCGCGAGCAGCGCGAGCAAGAGCACGGTCCCCGGCACGGTGATCGCGGTCATCACGAAGGGGAACGACACCGGAAAGGGCGGCCAGAAGTAGTTCACGCCGAAGTACTCGATGTTGTAGTAGGCGTGGTGCAGATGAAACTCGGCGTAGGCCACGATCCGCGGCCAGGTGTCGTGCCAGAGCCACGGCCAGTGGGCGACGAAGATGAGCGGCCCAAGGGTCAGCATCGTGAGGAGCCACCACGGCGCGAGTGAGAGGCGGCGCGCGCGGCGGCGGCGACGCCGGCGCAGCTCGCCCGCCGCGACGAACGCGAAGTGGACGGCGAAGACGCCCGGCAGCATCCACGCGTTGTGCTTCGTCGCGAGCGCGAGCCCAAAGCAGACACCCGTCATGACAGCCCAGCGCCGCGACACGAGCGCGCGCCAGTACGCGTAGGTCGTCAGCGTGACCATGCACACGATGGGCACATCGAACGCGTCGAGGTGCGCGTGATAGAACACGCGCGGCATCAGCGCGAGGGCGAGCGCGGCGAACACGCCGACGGCGCGGCCGAAGGCGCGCGCGCCAAAGACGCAGACGAGCCAGACGAGCGCGCCCGCCGCGAGGATCCCCGGCAGGCGAAACGCGAGCGAGTCGGAGCCGAGCTGGAGCTTCTGGTGCGCGAGCCAGCTCAACGCGAACGCGAGCTTCATGAGGACCGGGTGCTCGTGGTTCTGTACGAACGCGGCGTCGATCGACTGCCGGGTGAGCGCGGCCGCGGGGTGCGCGAAGAGCTGCGCGATCCATCGCGCGTAGGCCTCCGACGCGGTGACGTAGAAGCTCTCGTCGCGGCTCAGCCCGAGCTGGCCCGCCGTCGCGACGAGCGCGATGACGTACGCGAGGCCGAGCGACGCCCCGGCGAGGTGGTCGCCCCGGCGCGCGCGCGCGCGAGCGGCCTTGGGTGTCGACGCGCGCGCGCTCACCGGCGCACCTCGCTCCCTTGCGGCTCGGGGGGCGGCGGCTCGCGCGGCGGCCCGGACCGGACGGTCGCGGCCCAGCAGAGCGACCGGCGCTCGGGGTTCGGCGAGAGCACGTCGATCGCGATCTGCCCTCGCCGGCCGTGCGCCTCGGTGGTCGCGCCGCTCGGTCCGTCGTCCGTCGGCACGACCCACCGCGCCCAGCCGTCGCCGTCCCTGTGCACGAGGTCGGCGCGGACTCGTCCGTCGACGCGCACCACGACGTGCACCGGCGCGCCGTCCCGCATCCGCTCGTCCTCGGAGTAGAGCCCCGCGTACACGACCAGGCGCTCGCCGAGCGGGACGTCGTCGTAGACCACACGGACGGCGCCGCGCGCGCTCGGCCGCTGCAGCACGCAGGTCCGCGGCTCGAGCGCGAGGTCCTCGATGACGGTCCTGCCGATCCAGGCGCCTGAGCCGAGCGCCGGGCATGCAAAGCGCGACGGTGGCGCCATCGGGCCCCGCCCGAGCCCACCGCCCATCGGCCGCACGCCCGTCACCCAGCGGCACGGCTGCTCGGTGCCTCGGGTCCGCAGCAGGGCCCGCGCATCCGCGATGTTGGCTGTCAGGTCGTAGACGACGTTCGGCGCGAGCGTCCAGCGCCGCACGCGCACGCGGCCGAAGCGCCGCTCTGCCTCGGGCGGGGTCCGTGGGGAGCGATAGTCGGCGGCGCCCCGGATGCTCACCTCCCACCAGCGCGCGACCCCATCCGCGTCGCTCATCCCCGCGACGGAGATCGGGATGAGGTCACCCAGTCGCTCCCGCACGAGCGGGTCAGTCCACGCGGGGGCGGCGACGATCGCGTCGCCCGCGCGGTGCTCCGACCGGACCCACGACGCCGCGCGCTCCCAGTCGGCCGCCGCCGGCACGCGGGCCGCTTGCCACGCCGCGGCGCCCACCTCGACCACGGCGACCACGAGCACGAGCGGCCAGGCCCGGCGCGAGCGCCGGCCGAGACTCGCGAGCGTCCACCGCCGGCCCCTCACGCCCGCGCCTCGCCGATCGCCCGTCGCCCGCACGCGCGCGAGCATAGCTCGAAGCCGCCAGGAACGACGGACCGCGCCCTACTCGACCTCCTCGCAGAAGAACTGGAAGTGGAGCTTGCGCAGGGTCGGGACGAAGGTGCCCACCTGATCGAGATCCGTCGTGCCGATGATCGTCGGCCTCGGGTTCGTGTTCGTCGGCGGCCAGTCGTACCGGAGCACGCCGCCGCTCTTCAGCCAGACGTCGACGCCGTACTCCCAGGGAGACGCGCCGCCGATCTGGTCGCTGACCGTGTTGAGCACCGGCCAGTTGGAGTCATCGATCGTAGCCGGGTAGCCGGGCAGCAAGTTGCCGCTGAGGTCCGTCGCGAGATAGCGGCCGTCGGCGAGGTGCGAGTAGATACGCCCGTTCGGCGCCGGCGTGAAGCTCACGAGGAGGTTCTGGTAGGGCGCGAGGCTCGGGTAAACCGCCGCGAACGGCTTCGGGAACCCGGGGTCGAGCGTCTTGGTGGTGGCGTCGACCCGTGCGACGCGAGGCGGATCGACGCTGGTGCCGGTCAGGTAGAACCAGATCTTCCCGTTCGCGAACCACGCGCCTCGGATGAGGCCGCGGTACGGCCCCATGCCCGGGTACGCGACGCCTACGTCCTTCAGGCTCCCCATGACGACGGAGTGGCCCGCGAGGTTGACGAGGACGCGCACCCCGGCGTCGAGGAAGAGCTCCGTGGTGCCCGCGGCTTGCGGCGCGCGCGTGATGAGCTGCCACGCCCCGCCGCCGTAGGCGCCGTTCTGGTTCAACATGAAGAGCTCGAGCGCGGCGCCCCCGCCGCTGTCGTAGCTGACGAGCTCGAGGTCGTGCGTTCCCTCGGCGAGGAAGTAGTCACCCGCGTAGGTCTGACAGCACGCCGTCTGGCTGATGACCACGCTGCCGTCGATCTTCAGGCGTACGCCGTCGTCCGCCCACACGCCGAAGCGGTACGTGCCGGCGACGGGCACCCGGAGCTTGGCGGTCACCTTCGTCACAGGCGAGTAGGCGATGGTCTCGTTCACGGTGTTGTCCGGGTCGCCCGGATAGACCTGGTCCGCCCCGAAGAGCCCGTTCGAGTTGCCGTCCGCGAAGTTGATCGAGCCGAGGTCGTTCGTCGTGAAGCCGGTGTTGTTCGCGAGCGCAGCGTCCGCGGCGCTCAGGCTCGTCACCGTCTGGTTGACCACCCGCGCGCTGAACCCGGCGTCGCTCACACCCGGCATCGTCGTGTCGATCGCGTCCAGCACCCGCCACCCGGTCCCAGGGTCGTTCACGCGCAGGCGGATGTTGTACCCGCCCGTGTTGTTGAAGTTCACGAGTTCGAGGGTGTGACGCCCCGCCGTGAGCGCGACGGAGACGATACGCTCGGCCGCCATGTACGCGTCCGACGTGTAGGCGGTGGTGCCGTCGATTTTCAAGCGAACGCCGTCATCCGAAAGGATGCCGAACTGGTAGGTGCCCGCGTTGCGCACGATGAGATCGGCGGTCGCGCGCGTCGCGAAGTTCGTGGTGTCGCCGCCGTCGTACCCGGGGTAGCCGCGGTTGGTCGGCGGCGCGTTGAAGTCGATCGTGGGCACGGCATAGGTCTTCGCGTACACGCTCTGCGTGTAGTTGCCCGCGTTGCCCTTGCCGCACTTCGGAGTAGTCGAGTTGGCGAGCAGCAGGTCCGCCTTCGCCACCGTGTCGAGCGGGCAGTACTCGTCATGCGCGGGCACTGGGGGTGAGAACTGATGTCCCACATGATACGTGTTCATCCGCGTGAACTCGAAGGTGAAGCCGCTCGGCGCGGTGCCGATCGTGCGGCCCCCTGACCCGCCGGTGGTCGGCGGCGAGAGCGCCGCGACCACCTGCGCCGGGGCGCTGATGAGCTTCGCCTGGATCTGCAGCACCGGGAGTTGCTTCGCGGCGCTCGGCAGGACGTTGCCCACGTCGATCATCCCGGTGCCGTCGAAGTCGTCGCCGTGCACGACCGGGATGGTGATGGTCGTCGACTTCGACGGGTCCATCAAGTCCGGCGTCGAGTTGGCGGTCTTGAACTCGAACACGAGCTGCGTGCCGAGCGGCACCTTCGCGTCGTACGTGAGGTTCTGCCAGAGCGGCCGCTCGGGCGGGACCTTGCAGATCGCCTTTCCGGTCATCGGGTCGTGGCGCGCCGTGTCGTACAGCAGCGTAAAGGTCCCGGTGGGCGTCTTGACGTTCTTGCCGATGAACACGCGGACGGGGATCTTCTTGGCGAGCACCTCGTCGCCGGCGACGCCGGCGTCCGGGTCGGCGTAGAGGAAGAGCGTGAGGTTGCGCACCTGCGGGGCGCCTTGGACGAGCAGCGAGGTGCCCGTCGGATTGCTCGCCTGGTTGTAGACGGGACCGCTGTTCTGGAAGTGAATCGTCCAGGTCGGCGCGGTGCCGGGCAGGCACTGCGTGCACATGTTGTTCGCGGTGTCGGTGCCGCCACACGTCGCGCAGTCCTTTGGCCGGATGTCCCAGAGCGCGCTGCCCGCCGCCGCCTGGCCGACGGTCGCGCTCGCCGGGATACGGCCGATGAGGTTGCGCTCGTCGAAGTTGTCGATGGAGTTGTCGGTGTCCATCGGCACGATGTAGAGGTCGAAGGGGGTGTTCGACGTGATGTCGCGGAGCGCCCTGAGCACGTTGAGCTGGGTCTGCGTCGCGCCGTTGCAGGTCGCGTACGAGGCAGGGTTGCCGCCGGCGTCGACCGCCCCGGTCGCGCTCGAGATGAGGCCGCCGACCGCGGTGCCCGGGAAGAAGATCGTCCGCAGGAGGTCATCGAGGCTCTGCGTCCAGCTCGTCGGCACCCACGAGGAGATCCACCCGGGGGAGCTCGGGCACGCCCCGTTCAACGTGAGCGGCACGTCGATGACCTTGATGCCTCGGCTCGTCAGTGCGCTGATGACGTCGTTGTACGAGATGGGCGCGAGGTGCGTGGTCTGGTAACCGCTGCCGATGTCGAAGGTCAGGCGGACGTTGCCGTCCCCGGTGTTGTAGCCGACGCTGCCCGGGCCGCCTTGCGGCCACTTGCCGCCGATGCCGATCGACGAGACGACCGCGTAGTAGTTGCCGGCCGCGAAGCCACGGCGGACAGCGGCCGTGTCGGGGCTGCCGCCGTTGTAGCCGGAGCCGTTGCCGAGCGAGATGGCGTTGTGAGAGCCGCCGTAGTCGTTGCACTCGAGCTGGAGCGGGCCGGAGTTCCACGAGCCCGCGCTGCCGTTCAGGAACGTACCGAGCGCCATGTCGCGGTCCGACCCGTCCGTGTGGATGAGGACGTTCTGGCTCGACGGGACGCCGAAATAGAACCACGCGTTGCCCCGCGCGTCCTGAGCGAGGGTGTTGTAGTTGATCCAGCTCCCGTTGATCTGCTGGCAGAACGCGAAGGTCTGCGCCCACCAGCCGCTGCAGTCCTGGTAGATGGAGCCCGTGACGGCGCAGTCGCCGATGTCGCCGCTGTGGTCGACGAGCGCCGGGCTGCGGAACCGCCCCGCCGGGTTGATGACCTTACGGTTACCGACGGTGTTGGTGTTGTAGGCGAACGACCGCGTCAGGTTGCCGACGTTGTAGATGCCGCGCTCGCTCGCTCCCTGCGGGCTGCTGATGGTGCGCGGGCCGTCGTTGTACAGAAGCTGCGGCCAGACCTCGACGGGGACCATGTTCGCCGGCTGCGCGCGGCTGTTATTGATCGAGCCGCCGCCGTACGGATAGGTCGAGACGTTGTGGACGCCCCCCGTCGAGTCGGTCCACTGAGCGCCGGGCGGACCGTTGTGAAAGGGCGCGTAGTGCAGCAAGACGGCGAGCTTGATCGCGTCGGGCCGGAAGCACGGCCAGCCGGTGCGCGGCCCCTCCGCGTACGACGGACACACACCGCGGCCTGGGAGGTAGTTGCCGAGCCCCATGCCGGTCGCCATCGCCCAGAGCACCTGCGTCGCGCCGTTCGCGTCCTTTGCGTACTTCTCCTCAGTCATCTTCTGCGTCGCCTGCCGCAGGTCGCCGAGGTTGTCCGTCATGTCGAGCAGGTGAAAGTACAGCCGGTTGTCGTTCGCGATGTTGTAGTCGGTGAACTGGCCGAACCCGAACCACGAGCCGGGCAGGATGCACTGCGCCGCGCCAAAGACGCCCTTTCCGTTGACGTCGCCCGAGTTGCACTTCTGCAGGCGGGCCATCAGGTCGGCGTCGCTGCTCGCGTCGACGCTCCCGCGTGTCAGCACGTTGGCGAGGTTGCCCCCCGTCGCGAGGAAGCTGTCGCTGCTGGCCTCGGCGAGGACGTAGATGTCCGCCTTGAAGAAGTCGAAGAGCGTCGTCGCGTCGACGTCCTTCGATGCATCGGGCGCGCCCGGCGTACCGCCGAGCTCGACGTAGACGCCGTCCTTGGTGCACTTGCCGTCCGCTCCGCGGATCCAGCCGTTCGAGTCCGTCGGGCAGTCGTCGGCGATGTCCGGGACACCGTCGCTGTCCGCGTCGGTCTCGAGCTGGCCGGCGGTCGTGTCCACCTGGATGCCGTCGTCCGTCATGTTGTAGACGACGCCGTCGCCGTAGCGACCGAGGTCGCCGTTGGTTACGTCGTTCTGATCGAAGTCGATCGTCGCTTCGCGGCACGCGGGGTCTTGCGGGTCACAGACCACCGGCGGGTCCTGGATGACCTTGTCCTGTGCCGCGGAGCTCGGCGTGCGCGGCGTGTCCGGCGCATCCGCTCCGTCGGGAGCGGCGCAGCCGCTGAGCCCCATGCAAAAGAGAAGGGCGCCGATGGTGGCCCAGGATTCAAGTCGAAGCATACATCCTCGCCGTCGTGAGAGATGACTCTCGGGGCGGGCTCAAGAGCGCGTCGTCCCATGCATAGTCGTGACGACACCATACACCGTGAGCAGACCGGCAATGTGTTTTGTCACGCCCACGCCGCATCAGCAACGCTTACGCCAGGCGGTTACCGCGGCGCGCGCGCGTCATACCCGCGCAGGGTGCGCGCACTCAACGCCGCGCTGAGCCGCGGTGGGCTCGCGGCTCAGTGGGCGCCCAAGCGCCCCACGCGCCCACTGACGTGAGCGCGCGGGCGCGGCCGTCGGCTACTCCACTTCCTGGCAGAAGAACTTGAAGTGGAGCTGCCGGAGGGTCGGGACGAACGTGCCGACCTTGTCGATGTCCTGGGTGCCGAGGACGATCGGCCACGGATCAGTCTTGTTGGGCGGCCAGTCGTAGCGAAGCAGCCCGCCGTCGCTCAGCCACACGTCCACGCCGTACTTCCACGACGACGCGCCCGCGATCCTCGGTACGACCGTATTGAGCACCGGCCAGCTCGCGTCGTTGATGGCCTGGGGGTACCCGCCGCTCAGCGCCTTCGTGACCGGATCGAAGCGGAGGTACCGCCCGTCGGCCATGTGCGCGTAGATGAACCCGTTCGGCGCAGGCGTGAAGCTCCGCAGCAGGCTCTGGTAGGGCGCGAGCTGCGGGAACTCGCTCGCGAAGGCCTTCGGGTAGCCGCCGTCGAGAGTGCGGGCGTTCCAGTCGACGCGCGCGACCCGCACCGGGTCCGTGTTGGTCGCCTGCAGGAGGAAGTACAGCTTGCCCGCGGCGAGCCACGCCCCTCGGATGAGCGCCTTGTACGGCCCCATGCCCGGGAAGTAGGTCCCGACGTCGGTCAGGCTGCCCATCACGACGGCGTGTGAGGAGCGTCCGACCCGCACGAACGAGCCGGCGTCCAGGAAGAGCATCGTCGTCTCGGTGTCGGCCGGTGCGCGACCGATGAGCTGCCATGTCCCGCCGCCGTAGTTGGTGGCGTTGAGCATGAAGAGCTCGAGTGCGGCGCCTCCGCCGCTGTCGTAGTTGAGCACCTCGAGGTCGTGCGTCCCCTCGTCCAGGTACTTGTCGCCCGTCAGCGTCGTGCAGCAGCCCTGGTTCCAGATGACGTCGCTGCCGTCGATGCGCAGGCGCACGCCGTCGTCCGACCACACGCCGAACTTGTAGGTACCGGCGACCGGCACGCGCAGCTTCGCCGTGGCGCGGGTGATCGGGTAGAAGGCCGCGTTCTCGTTGACGGTGCCGTCCGGATCGCCCGGGAAGATGGCGTCGCCCCCGAAGATGCCGCCGCCGCCGTCCTTCATGTTGATGACGCTGTCGCCGGTGCGCGTGACGCCGGCGCCGTTGATGGCGGTTTCGGCGGCGGCGATGCTCGACACGTTCTGGTTGCGGGTCTTCACCGTGAACCCGGCCTCGGCCACGCCGGGCATCGTCGGGTCGATCGCGTCGAGCACGCGCCACCCCGTCGTCGGGTCGTTCACCCGCAGCCGGATGTTGTGGCCGCCGGTGTTCTGGAACTGCATCAGCTCGAGCGTGTGACGCCCCGCGGACAGCGAGACGCTGACGATGCGCTCACCGGCGATGTAGCTGTCCGAACCGTAGACCTGGCTACCGTCGATGCGCAGGCGCACGCCGTCGTCCGAGAGGATCGCGAACTGGTAGGTCCCGCTCTCACGGACGATGAGGTCAGCCGTCGCGCGGGTCGCGAAGTGGCTCGCGTCGCCGCCCGGCCACCCTGGGTAACCGTAGGGCTGCCCGTCACCGAACTGGATGGTCGGTACGGCGTAGGTCGTCGCGAAGAAGTTCTGCTGGTAGTTGCCGCGGTTCTCATAGCCGCAGGACTGGGAGGAGTTCGCGAAGAGGAGGTCCATCTTGCCGAGCGTGTCGAGCGCGCAGTACTCATCGTGCTCGGAGACCGAGTGGCTCCAGTGAAAGTGCTGGTGCGGCACGTGGTACATGTTCATGCGGGTCACCTGGAAGGTGAAGCCGCTCGGCGCGATCCCGATCTTCCGCTCGGGGGTTCCGCCGCTGGCCACGGGCGGCGACACGGCCGCGACCACCTGGGCCGGCGCGCTGATGAGCTTCGCCTGGATCTGCAGCACGGGGAGCTGCTTCGCATCCGAGGGCAGGATGTCGTTGACGTCGATCGAGCCGGTGCCGTCGAAGTCGCCGTTGGTCGGCACCGGGACGGTCACCGTCGTGACCTTGGTCGGGTCCATCAGATCGGGCGTCGAGTTCGCGGTCTTGAACTCGAACTGCATCTGCGTCCCGAGCGGGATCTTCGCGTTGTACTCGAGCATCTGCCAGCGCGGCCGCTCGGGCGGGATCTTGCAGAGCGGCCCGACGTTGGGGTTCATCGGGTCCGGGTCGCGCGCCGTGTCGTAGAGCAGCGTGAACGTACCGGTCGGCGTCTGGACGTGCTGTCCGACGAAGACCCGCACGGGGATGTGCTTCACGAGCACCTCGTCACCGGCGGTGCTCGGGTCCGGGTCGGCGTACATGTCGAGCCAGAGCTTGCGGACCATCGGCGCGCCGTCCACGCGCAACGCGGTCCCAGAAGGGTTCGAGACGGGATCGTAGTCGGAGCCCGAGTTCTGGAAGTGGATGGTCCAGTTCGGGTTCGCGCCCGTGAGGCACTGCGTGCACGTGTTGGTCGCGGCGCTAACGCCGCGGCAGGTGTCGCAGTCCTTCGGTTTGATGTCCCAGAGCGCGCTGCCGGCGGCTGCCTGCGCCACGGTGGCGGACGCGGGGATGCGCCCGATGAGGTTTCGGTCGTCGAAGTTCGGGAAGATCGTCTCGGTCTGGTCGCGGCTCGGCTGGACGTAGAGGTTGAACTCCGTGTTCTGCGTGATGTCGCGCAGCGCGCGCAGCACGTTGAGCTGGGTCTCGGTCGAGCCCGCGCAGGTCGAGTACGACGCGGGGTTGCCGCCTGCGTCTACGGCTCCTGTCGCGGCCGCGAGGACGCCGCCCACGGCAGTACCTGGGAAGAAGATGAGCCGCAGGAGCTGGTCGAGGCTCTGCGTCCAGCTCGTCGGGATCCACGAAGAGATCCACCCCGGCGTCGAGGGACAGGCGCCGTTCAGCGTGAGCGGGACGTCCACCACCTTGACGCCGTTGTTCACGAGCATCGCGACGACGTCGTTGTAGGAGATGGGCGCGACGTGTGTCGTCCGGTAGTCGCCGCTGACGCCGAGATCGAAGGTGAGGCGGATGTTGCCGTCGCCCGTCTGGTAGCCGCGGCTCGCGGGGCCGCCCTCCGGCCACTTGCCGCCGATGCCGATCGACGAGACGACCGCGTAGTAGCCGCCCGTCGAGAAGGTGCGGCGCACGGCGGCGGCGTCGTCGCTGAGCGTGCCGGTCTCGTTGTAGCCGGAGCCGTTCCCGATCGAGATGGCGTCGTGGTAGCCGCCGTAGTCGTTGCACTGGAGCTGCTGCGGGCCTTCGTTCCACGACCCGGGCGAGCCCTCGAGGAAGGTGCCGAGCGCCATGTCGCGATCGGACCCGTGGGTGTGGATGAGCACGTTGCGGCTCGACGGCATGCGGAAGTAGAACCACGCGTTGCCCCGGGCGGACTGTGCGATGGTGTTGTAGTCGATCCAGCTCCCGTTGATCTGCGTGCAGAACGTGAAGGTCTGCGCCCACCAGTTGTTGCAGGACTGGTGGATGGTGCCGTTGATGGCGCAGTCACCCGTGTCGCCGCCGTGGTCGACGAGCCAGGGGTCACGGAACCGGCCCGCCGGGTTGATGGTCGAGCGGTTGCCGATGGTGTTCGTGTTGAACGCCACCGAATGCGTCAGGTTGCCGAGGCTGTAGATGCCGCGCTCGCTCGTCGGCTGCGGGCTCGAGACGGTGCGGGGGCCGTCGTTGTAGAGGAGCTGCGGCCAGACCTGCACGGGCACCATGTTCGCGGGCTGCGCGCGGCTGTTGTCGATGGAGCCGTTGCCGTAGGGGTACGTCCCGATGTTGTGGACGGTCCCCGTCGAGTCCGTCCACTGCGCGCCGGACGGGCCGTTGTGGAACGGGGCGTAGTGCAGGAGGACCGCGACCTTGACCGAGTCCGGCCGAAAGCAGGGCCAGCCCGTGAGGTTGCCGTTCGTGTACGACGCGCACACGCCGCGGCTCGGGAGGTAGTTGCCGAGCCCGAGGCCGCTCGTCATGGACCACAGGGCCTGCAGGGCGCCGTTCGCGTCCTCTGAATAGCTCTCCTCCGTGAGCTTCTGCGCGGCGCGACGGATGTCATCGACGTTGTCCGTCATGTCCAGCATGTGGAAGTAGAGCTGGTTGTCGCGGTTGATGTTGTAGTCGGTGAACTGCCCCACGCCGAACCAGGAGCCCGGGAGGATGCATTTGGCCGCGCCGACCGCGCCCTTGCCGTTGATGTCGGCCGTGTTGCACATCCCGAGGCGCATCGCGAGGTCGGCGTCGCCCGCGGCGTTGACCGTCCCGCGGGTCAGGACGTCGGCGAGCTTGCCGCCGGTGGCGAGGAAGGAGTCCGAGCTCGCCTCGGCCAGGATGTAGATGTCGGCCTTGAAGAAGTCGAAGAGGATGGTCTTGTCGACGTCTTTGCTGGCGTCGGGCGCGCCGGGCGTGCCGGAGAGCTCGACGTAGACGCCCTCATCGGTGCACTCCCCCTTGCTGTTGAGCACCCAGCCGAGCGGGTTCGTGGGGCACGCGTCGGCGATGTCCGGGACGCCGTCGTTGTCGGCGTCGGCGTTGAGCTGACCGGCGGTGGTGTCGACCTGGATGCCGTCGTTGGTGGCGTTGTAGATGACGCCGTCGCCGTAGTGGTCGATCGCGCCGCTGTTCTGGTCGTTCTGGTCGAAGTTGATGTCAGCGCTCCGGCAAGCCGGGTCCGACGAGCTGCAGACGACAGGGGGATCCTGGATCGTCTTGTTGCTGGCCGCCGGGGCCGAGTCGCGCACGCCCGACCCGTCTGCGGGGCCACAGCCCAGTACGACCACCGACGCCACGCCCAAAGCGATGGCGAGGATCCCGCTGGTACCAAATCGAAGCATCTTTACCCCTCCACGAGCCACATCAACCACCCAAGCTCAAAGTATCTTACCGCACGCGGGCTACGACTGCCTCAAAAATGCACAGGACCGCGCAGTCGCATCGCAGAATTTTCTGCAAAAATCACACCATGGTGAGATGGCCCTTTGCGCCGGTGAAACAGTGTCGTGCGCCGTTTGTGTTGGTCAGTTTTTGCACACTTCCGCAAAAAAGTCCGTATCGCGCCGCCGCTAATTGCAGACGGCGTCCGTCGCCGAGCGTGGGACGCCGCACAGCGTCCCCTCCGGGCAGGCCGCGGGCCCGTCGCAGTCGCTGTCGGGGCCGACGCAGGTCTTCCGACCATCGCCCCACACGTCGACGCATCGGTCGCCCGCGTTGCAGCCCGTCGCGTCGCTGCACAGCAGCGGCGAGGTCGGCACGCAGGCCCCCGCGCGGCACACGAGGGGCACCCCGGACGTCGCGCCACGCAGGTCGCACGTGCCCTGGCCTCCGGCGTTACACGCTGCACCGGCTTCGATGGGCTGCAGGACGCACTCGGTCGTCCCATCGCCGTCGCCATCGGTGCACAGGAGCGCTCCGGCCGGGAGGCTCGCGGCGGCGGTGATGCGGTCGCACTCGGTCTGGGTCCCGCACGGGGCGACCAGGGCAGCGCAGTAGGCGGCCTGCTCCGCGGCGGCGCGGCAGTAGTACCCGCGAGGGCAGGGGAAGATGTCGGGGTCCGCGGGGCTGCACGGGATCCGCCGATCGACGCACGAGCCCGTGACGCACGCGAACCCCGGGGTGCAGTCCTTCGAGGTCAGGCAGGGCGCGGCGGCGTCCGCGTTGCAGAAGGCGCCGTTGCACTCGACGCCGGGCGAGCAGTCCGCCTCGTCCGCGCAGGTCCCGCCGGTGGGCAGGCAGTTGAACGATCCGCCGCAGTTCGACGGCAGGCACTCCGAGACGAAGTTTCCGCCCGTGCACGGTGTGCCGCCCGGTTCGCACGGGACGAAGATGTCGTCTCGAACGCCGACACAGTCGAAAGTCGGCACCCCGCCGTCGGGCATACCGCCGTCGAGGCCCGCATCTGGCTGACCGGCGTCGGGGGTGCCGCCGTCGAGACCTGCATCCGGCTGCCCCGCGTCGAGCACGCCGGCGTCGGGCGTGCCGCCGTCGAGGCCCGCGTCCGGTTGGCCGGCGTCCGG
>JAGQJE010000226.1 GCA_020430775.1 Myxococcales bacterium | reverse complement strand
CTTGGCCTGGTCGGCGCCGGCGCTGCAGCCGAGCGCCAGCGCGGACGCGGCGGCCGCGACGAGGACGAGCGGGGCGCCGCCGGGGGCGGGCCTACAGAAGCGTTTGAGCAAAGTCATGGGAACCTCCATGCCCCGGCTGGGGAGCATGGGGCGTGCCGACCCGAAAAACGTCATGATTCCGGGGCTTGCGTAGTGCGTTCGTGTGCGATTTGACGCACATTGTGTGTCAACGTCCCCGATGCGCGCACCGGCCCGATTCGCGGTGGCCCGCGGCCGCGAACCTCGTATCCTGCGCCGGATGTCAGCCCCAGCTCCGCTTCGCCCCCCGCTCGGCGAGACCTCGCGCGATGCGCCCGTTTCAGGGGAGCGCACCGGGGCCGCGAACGGTCTATCGCTCGTCGAGCAGGCGCGCGCGCGGTCGCTCCGACCGGCCGCGGCGTCGGTCGCGGCCGGGCTCGTCGCCTTCGTCGCCCTCGGCGCCCTGGTCGTGACCCACCCGCCGGCCTTCGACGCGGCGGCGGTGCGCGCGCTCGCCGCCGCGCGGGTCGCGTCGCTCACCCCCCTCGTCATCGGCTTCACGTACACAGGCGGGTCGGTCGCGCTGGCGCTGATCAGCGCCGTCGTCGTCATCGCCCTTTACCGGACGCGGCGCCGCGCGGCCGTCTTCTTCGCGACCGCCATGCTCGGCGGCGCCGTCCTGAACTACGCGCTGAAGCTCCTCTTCGGGCGCGTGCGTCCGGTCGCCTTCATGACCGAGGTCTACCAGCCGACGACGCCGTCGTTTCCGAGCGGTCACGCCCTCGGGACGATGGCGCTCGCGCTGGCGCTCTGGCTGGTGCTCGACCTGCGGTCGCGGACGGCGCGCGGGGCCTACGTCGCCGGCATGAGCGTCTTCGTCGTCGCCATCGGCCTGACGCGCGTGTACCTCGGCGTCCACTACCCGACCGACGTCCTCGGCGGGTGGCTGCTCGGGTGCACCTGGGTGAGCGGCCTCGCGGTCGGCTTCAAAGCGGTCGCGCGCTCGGGCGCCGCCTGAGGCCCCCGCCCGCCGCCGTCAGGCGAGGATGCTCCGGGCGCCCTCGACGCGGGTCGTTACGTCCGCGTCGTTTGCGTCGTTTGCGTCGTTGCCGGCGGCGGCGCGATGCACGTCCGCCGGGACCGCCACGCCGCGCTTCACCGCGGGCCGCTCGGCGATCTCGTCCATCCACCGCGACAGGTGCGAGAGCCCCTCGATGGACACGCCGGACCACTCGTAGGTGTGCGCCCAGCACCAGCTCGCGATGTCGGCGATCGAGTAGTCCTCACCGGCGAGGTACGCGCTCTGGCCGAGGCGCGTGTCGAGCACCTTGAGCAGTCGGCGCGACTCGCGCTGGTAGCGCTCGATCGCGTAGGGGATCTTCTCCGGCGCGTAGCGACAGAACACGTTCGCCTGGCCCATCATCGGACCGACGCCGCCCATCTGGAACATCAGCCACTGGATCACGCGCGAGCGGCCCTTGACGTCCGCCGGCATCAGCCGCCCCGCCTTCTCGGCGAGATAGAGCAGGATGGCGCCGGAATCGAAGACCACGAAGTCATCCGCGTCGCGGTCGACGATGACCGGGATGCGCCCGTTCGGGTTCATCGCGAGGAATTCCGGGGTCTTCTGCTCCCGCTCGCTGAAGCGGATGGGGTGCACCGTGTACGGAAGCTCGAGCTCCTCGAGCGCCACCGAAGCCTTCCACCCGTTCGGGGTCGAAGCTGTGTAGAGGTCGATCATGCCCTGCGGACGCGCGAGCCCGCTCCGACGTTACGCCCGGCGCCGGCGTCGACGACCTCACCGAGCTCGTCGAGTGCCTCCGAACCGTGCGCGCCCGGCGCGTCCAGCCTCGCGACGTCGGCGCGCAACGTCGGCGCACGTCCTCCGCGTGCTAGCGTCAGGCGCCGCAGCGCATGACCTCTCCGCTCTCTTCGCCCCCGCCTCCTCTGCTCGACCCGCACCGGCGCGAGGTGCCGATGGAGGTGCTGGAGCGGCTCGCCGCGTTCGGCGAGCGTTGGGCCGGGCGTGTCGGCAGCGAGCAACAGCTCTCACAGGGGTTTCTGGTCGAGCTCTGCGAGGCGCTCGGCGTCGCGCGCCCGGGGCCGATCAGCGACGGCCGGGTGTACGAGTTCGAGCATCCGGTGGCGTTCGAGGGCACGAGCGAGCGCGGCCGCGTCGACCTCTACAAGCAGGGCTGCTTCCTGCTCGAGGCGAAGTGCGGGCGCGCCGCGCGCGACGAGCCGGGCAGCGCGCCGGTCCGCGGCACACGCGCGTACGCGGCCTACATCGAGCGCGCCTACCGCGAGCAGGCCCAGCTCTACGCCGGCTTCGTCACGGGCGGGCCGCCGCCGCTGCTCATCGTCGTCGACATCGGCGAGCGCTTTTGGATCTGGCGCGGCTTCGACGGGCGCTTCGACGGGTTCCACAGCCCGCATCGCGTCGAGATCGACGTGCGCGACCTCGGCGACGAAGACAACGCCCGCATCCTGCGCGCGTGCTTCGAGTCGCCGCAGGACCTCGACCCCGCCCGCTACCAGGAGCGCATCACGCGCGAGGCCGTAGAGACCCTCGCCCCGCTCGCCCAAGAGCTGGAAGCCGCGATGCCACGAGGCACCCACGACGGCACCCACGACGGCACCGACGACGGCACCGAGACGGGCGAGCGGGTCGCCCGCTTTTTGATGCGCTGCCTCTTTTGCATGTTCGCCGAGGACGTCGATCTCCTGCCGAGCGGCGGCTTCACCAAGCTCCTGCACAAGTCGCTCTCGATGCCGGCGGCCTTCGCGCCCGAGGCCGGGCGCCTCTTTCGCGCGATGGACGCGGGCGGCCACTACGACTTCGCGGCGGTCAGGCGCTTCAACGGCGCGCTCTTTCGCGACGCGGAGGCCCTGCCGCTGAGCGCCGCGCAGCTCACCCGGCTCGCCGAGGCCGCCGCGAAAGACTGGAGCCTCGTCGACCCGGCCATCTTCGGCACGCTGCTCGAGCGGGCGCTCGACCCCGTGGAGCGCCACCGCCTCGGCGCGCACTTCACCCCGCGCCACTACGTCGAGCGCCTCGTGCGCGCGACGATCCAGGAGCCGCTCGGCCGAGAGTGGGAGGCGGTGCAGGCGCGCGCCCACGAGCTGCTCGGCGAAGACCTCGACGCCGCCGACGCCAAGGCTCGCGGCGACGCGCTGAAGCTCTTCGGCGAGTTTCACCGCCGGCTCTGCCACACCCGCATCCTCGACCCCGCCTGCGGCACGGGGAACTTCCTCTACGTCAGCTACGTCGTGCTCAAAGCGCTGGAGCACGAGGTGCTCGAAGCGATGCGCGTGCTCGGCGGGGCGCAAGCCGGCCTCGCCATCGAGGGCGCCTCGGTGCTGCCCGCGCAGCTCCACGGCCTCGAGGTCAAGCCCTGGGCGGCCGAGATCGCCCAGCTCGTCCTCTGGATAGGCCACTTGCAGTGGGAGCTTCGCCACCGCGGCCCCGACCAGCTCCACGAGCCCATCCTCTCCGAAGAGCGCACCATCGAGTGCCGCGACGCGCTCATCGAGTGGGAGCGCTCGGTGCCGCGCGTGGACGCAGGCGGCGAGCCGGTCACCCGCTGGGACGGCCGCACCACCCGGACGAGCCCCACCACCGGCAAGGAGGTCCCCGACGAGCGCGCCCAGGTGCCCGTCTTCGACTACGAGGGCGTCCGCCGCGCGACCTGGCCCGACGCCGAGTACATCGTCGGCAACCCGCCCTTCATCGGGAACAAGCACATGCGCGAGGTGCTCGGCGACGCGTACGTCGACGCGGTGCGCGGCGCGTACGGCGCGGACGTGCCGAACACGGTCGACTTCGTGACCTATTGGTGGCATCGAGCGGCCGAGCTCGCGCGCAGGGGCGCGGTGCGTCGCTTCGGCTTCATCACGACGAACACGCTGCGCCAGAGCCAAAACCGCGTCGTGGTGCAGCACCACCTCGGCGCCGAGCCGCAGCTTCGCCTCGTGATGGCGGTGCCGGACCACCCCTGGGTCGACGACGGGGCGGACGTGCGCATCGCGATGACCGTCGGCGAGGGCGCCGCGGGCGGCGCGGCCGAGCTGGCGCGACTCGCCGAGGTGGCTCCAGGCTCCGAGCAAGCGGGCGCCGCGCAGGTGCACGAGCGGATCGTCGCGACCATCCACTCGGACCTGCGGGCCGGCGTCGACGCGGCGTCCGCCGTGCCGCTGCGCGCCAACGAGGGCGTGTCGTTTCAGGGCATGAACCTGGTGGGCCAGGGCTTTCGCTTGACCCGGGAGCAGGTCGTCCAGCTCGGCTACGACCCTGAGCACCTCCCGCCGGTGGTGCGCCCGTACCTCAACGCCCGCGAGATGATGCAGACCCGCGAGCACCGCTACGTCATCGACGCGTTCGGCTACACCGCGGATGAACTCCAAGAGGCGCACCCGACGCTCTACCAGTGGCTCTACGACCACGTGAAGCCGGAGCGCGATCAGAACCGGCGCAAGAGCTACGCGGATCGCTGGTGGATCTTCGGTGAGGCGCGCGGAAAGCTCCGCGCCGCGCTCGACGATCTCGACACCTTCATCGCGACGCCTCGAGTCTCGAAGCATCGAGCGTTCCAGCGCTTCTCGACAGACACTGTCCCCGACTGCCAACTCGTCGCTCTCGCGCTGCCCGGCGCAACGCCGTACGGGGTGCTTCTCTCGCGAGCACACCGCCTCTGGTCACTTCGCGCGGCGGGCGCAAAGGGCGTCGGCAACACGCCGACCTATGACCACGACCGCTGCTTCCTCACCTTCCCCTTCCCCGCCGCCACCGGGTCCCAGCTCGCCGCCATCGGCGCCGCCGCGGAGGCCATCGAGCGCCACCTCGCGGACGCGCGATCGCGAGCGCCGGAAGCCACGCTCACCGGCATCTACAACCTCGTCGACAAGCGCCGCGACGACGCCCCGCTCTCCGCCAAAGAACGCGACCTCCACGCCACGCTCGCGACCGACGTCCTCATCGGGCTGCACGACGCCCTCGACGCCGCCGTCCTCGGCGCCTACGGCCTGCCGGCCGACATCGACGACGACGCCCTGCTCGCGGCGCTCCTCGAGCTGAACGCCGAGCGCGCCGCCGAAGAAGCCCGCGGTCAGGTGCGCTGGCTCCGCCCCGACCGCGCCGAGCCGGTCCAGACCGGCACCGCCGCCGCCGGCCCCACGGGCACAAAGCCGGCGAAGGCCGCCCGCACCCCCTGGCCCACCGACCCCTTCGACCAGGTCGCCGCCGTCCTCGCCCACGCGCTCGCCGAGCCCGGCCCCTTCGACGCCGCCACCCTCGCGAGCGGCTTCAGCCGCGCCACCAAAAAGCGCGTCGCCTCCATCCTCGAGACCCTGGCCGCCCGCCGCCTCCTCCTCCGCGACGACACCCACCACTACCGCCGCCCCACCCCCGCGTAACCACCGCCACCGGCCCCCGGCGCAGACGGCGTGCCCCTGACGTCCGCCGCGTCTGCGCGCGTCCGCGCTCGTCGAGCCGAGCCTCGCTTGTGCCACGAGAGGCGCGGCTCTAGGTTGCCCTCATGGCCAAGGGCTTCGTCAACGACGACGCGGTACACGACCAGATCGACGCGACGGTCTCGGATGCGGTCGAGCACGCGCGCCGCCAGCTCCGGCGCGGGCGTGGGCTCACGCATTGCGAGGAGTGTGACGCGCCGATCCCGCCGGCGCGCCGCGAGGCCGTGCCCGGCGTACGCCTCTGCGTGACCTGCCAGGCCGATCGCGACCGCGACGCGGTGGTGCCGAGCCTCTACAACCGCCGCGGCAACAAGGACAGCCAGCTCCGCTAGCCGCGGCGCGCGAGGTTAGCGCGCCGGGTCGGGTGTGGGTCCAGGATCGGGAACGAGTTCGGGGGCGGGTCCAGGCTCGGGGTCGGGAGCGGGAGCGGGGGCGGGCGCGGAGTCGGGCGCGGGATCGGGAATGGGATCGGTGTCGGGCGGGGGTGGCGGGTAGATCGTGCTCCGTCGCGGGGGTATCGTTCACGGACGCGTAGCACGCAGCGCGACCGACCCGATCGACGTGCCGCCCGCCGCGCGGGGACCGGATGCTTATCGACAGAGAGCGGGGCTTAGGATGCGTGTGCTTCAGTGTGTGGGTTTGTTCGCGGCGCTGGCCATGACGACGCTCGGCTGCGCGAGCTCGAGCGACGGGGCCGACGACGACATGACCGCCAGCATGAGCGGCGAGTGCGACGGCGGGCGCTGTGCAGGGACGCCGGACGGAGTCGTCGGCGATACAGACGGCGGCGCTCGCGAAGCCAACGACCTGCCCGACGCGGGGGACGGACAGGCGTGTCCGCCGGGGGTCCTGTGCGAGATGAACGGACCGCCCGACGCAGGCGACCTCTGCGGCGCGGACGGCGGTGCGTGCGAACCCGGCGAAGCGCCCGAGTGCACCTGCCACGGCCACCCGTGCGACCCCTGGATCGTGTGCGTGACGGACACCCTCTGCTCATGCGACGGCGTCATCTACCCGTGCGATAGCGGCGTCTGCGACATCTTCCCCGCGTGCTTCCGAGACGCGGACTGTGATGACGGGCTCGCTTGCACGCGGGAGCGCTGTGACGTCGCTACGCAACGCTGCGCCCACACGCCGGATGACAGCGCGTGTGAACCGAGCGGGAGCGAGTGCCAGGTGGCGGCCTGCTCGACCACGTTCGGCTGCGTCCACGTCGACGTGGCCGACGACACGGCGTGCTCCGGCGGACGCTGTCGCGAGGGCGTCTGCGTCGACCCTTCGACGCCCGCGTCGCAGACGATCACCACGTGCGTATCGTGCCCGGACGCCCCGGGGCTCGGCACGATCGTCCTGCCTGTCGAGGTTCGCGTGTCGCCTCGTGCGCCGCTCACCCGGGGGGAGCCCGCCGACGTCCGGGCCGACGTGTCCGTCGCGCTCGCGCCCATCACGCCGCTCATCGTGACGGTCCTGAGCGGCACCACGACGCTCAGCGTCGCCGGGGCGGCACCCGACTCGGTCTCAGTATCGACGCCTCCCGCGGGGGAGACGCGCGAGGTACCCGTAGGCGGAGGCGGTCCGACCCTCATCGCGCCGGGCTCCAAGACGCAGAGCTTGACGGTAGATGCCGCCGCGACGAGCGTCGCGCTGGCCGTCCATGACGTCTCGCTCGAGATCGAGCTGGGTGAGCCCTTCGCGTCCTGGCCGACGCTTCACCTCGAGTGCATGCCGGTCGACCCGGCGAACGCAGGCGGAGCGCCCGTCACGTCCTGCGCCGGCGTCCCGGCCGGCCCGCCACCGGCGGCGTCTTTTCCGCTCGACTGACGCGGTTCGCGACGGGCCCGTCGTCCGCGTCGCGTTCGCACGCCGAACAATGGAGGAACACTCGAAACGGGCAATCCTTGGCCTGCTCTGCCCTCGTGGTCAGCGGAAGGCCGGCGGTTTCGGAGCGGGCGACCGGGCTCGAACCGGCGACATTCAGCTTGGGAAGCTGACACTCTACCAACTGAGTTACGCCCGCGCTCGCTGCGATGCTTAGCCTTGGGCCCCGGGGGCGTCAAGGCTGAGCGAACCCGGTGAGCGGTGGATCGTCGGCCGGGCGCTCACGGGCTCGCGCGGGTGGGACTTCCAGCGCGCGGGCAGGGGCAGCGGGTTCTTTCTGCTCGGACGCCGACCTGAACCCACGCTCGGTGCGTCCAGGTTCGCTGACGCCGGGCCGGGTCAGGGTCCGGCGTCGGGCTTCGGCGGGAGACAGCTCGGCGGCGGCGCGGGCTCGAGGCGCGGGTCGCTCGGGTCGACGCACTGACCGATGACGCACAGGCAGGTCTCGCACTGGTCCGAGCGGGTGCAGGCCGCTCCGACGGCTCGCGGCGACAGGTCGGTGCCGCAGCCGAGCGCGCCGAACGCGAGGACCGCGACGATGGGCCCCCACGCGCGGCCCCACCTACGACGGGACAGCCGGCTCCCCGCTCGCGTCGCCGCGAGCCTACCGGCCCCGGCCTCGCTTCGCCTCGTGCTACGACGCAACGCGGGCCTCCGGCTCAGACGGGGAACGCCGTCCCGCACTCGGCGCAGAACTTGGCGCCGGGCGCGCCCGTCGCCCCGCAGGAGGCGCACTGCTGGGGCTTCGGCGCGAGGCTCGCGCCGCACTCGGCGCAGAACTTCCCGGCCGGCACGGTCGCGGCGCAGGAGGGGCAGGTCACGGCCCCGCCGGCCACCGCGCCGCCTGCCACGCCGCCGCCGCCCGG
>JAGQJE010000225.1 GCA_020430775.1 Myxococcales bacterium | reverse complement strand
GGCGCGGCGAAGTGAAGTTTGGGAGGGGGCGCGTGCCCCCTCCCCGAGCGACAGCGAGGGCATTAACCAACCTACCCACGGCACGGCGCCGTTGGGTTCAGTCTTGCCCCCGCAAGAGTGCAACCAACGGCGTCCGACCACGACGCCAACGCCAACGCGTGAGGCTCCGCTTCGGTGCCGAACCCCGCGGAGTGGGAGCCAAAGTTTGCTTCGCCGCGACTCAGGCGCGGCGAAGTGAAGTTTGGGGGGGGCGCGTGCCCCCTCCCTGAGCAGAGCGAGGGCACTACCAATCGGCACGCGGTCGGGACGGTGCTTCGGTGGGCTGCTACCGTATCGCGGCACGCATGAGACCTGGTCGCAAGTACCTTCCCGTGGTCCTCGCCGGCGCCGCGGGCTTGTCGGTCGCCTCGGCGATCGGGATGGCGCTCGCGCCGACCCTGCTCGTTCACTCCCCGCTCGGTCTCATCGCGCTGAGCCCGCTCGGGCGGCACCTGGTGCTGGTCGCGACGGTGACGTCGGTCGTGCCCTTCGTCGCGGTCGCCGTCGTCCGGCGAGCCCTCGGCGCGCTGACCTCGTACGGGATGGGGTTCATCTACGGTGAGCGGATGCTGCACTGGATGAAGGAGAAAGCCCCACGCTACAGCGGTCTCGTCGACAAGCTCGAGCGCGGCTTCCAGCGCGCGGGCCCCGCCCTGCTCTTCGTCTTCCCCGGCGTCACCTTCTCCGCGCTCGCAGGCATCGAGGGCATGCGGCTCAGGTACTTCGTGCCCACCCTGACCGCCGGCCTCACCGTCTGGATGACGGCGTTCTACTACGTCGGCGACGCCTTCCGCGACCGGCTCGCGCCCGTGATGACGTGGCTCAGCGCGAACATGATCGCCGCGACGGTCATCAGCCTCGCGGTGGTGCTCGTCTACGAGATCCACCGCCGGACGCGCGCCAAAGGCGCCGGGGCGCAGCGCAACCCGTAGGCCCGACCTAGCGCGCCCATCGGGCGGCGCACGCGCGAGGGGCTAATTCGCGCGGGCCCACGTTACGGCGGTGAAGGAGTGCGGCGGGAGCGTCAGGCGCAGCTCACGGCCGTGCTGCTCGAAGGGCGCGTCTTCAGCGGTCACCCGGACGTCGTCGACGTTCTCCCAGAGGTCCGCCGGCGCGACGCGGGTCGCCGACGCCGCGGACCAGCCGGCCGGCGCGACGACAGAGACCACGCGCGCGGCGTCGAGGTCGCGGTTGAGCAGCAGGGTCGACGCGGCCTGCGCGTCCGCCGACACGAACGACGCGGCGTGGACGAGGTCGTAGTCGAAGGGCTGGTCGATGTCCTCGAAGCGCAGGGTCGGCATCCGCACGGCCTCGGTCCGCACGAGCTCGCGGTAGAGGTGGTCGGCGACGAGCTTGGTGACGGTGTAGGTCGGGCGGTTCACGAGGGCGCCGCCTCCGAGCGCGAAGGGGACGTGCCACGAGCTCGACAGCGCGTCCTGGTCGAGCCCGAGCGCGAGCGTCATGTGCTGCATCGCGACGGAGACCCCCACCTCGGCGAAGAGCATCAGCTCGTCGGCGAGCCCGAGCGCGGCGGCGGGCGTCGGCCCGACGAGGTTCAGCGGGTCGACGTTGGCGACGGTGTGGTACTCGGTGATCGCCAGCTCGAGCGGCACCGTGCGACCCATCGCCGCCAGCGCGCGCTGTAACGCCTCGTATCGCGGGCGGTAGAAGTCCGCGCTCGCGAGCGGCCACGCGTTCTGCTCGTACGCGACACCGTAACCGAGCGTGCCGTCCGTCGAGGTGTACTGGTGGACCACTACGCCGGCCACGGCCGGCATCTCGAGCAGCGCCTTCAGCTTCGGGAGGGCGACGTCGGGGCCACCCCACCCGTCCCAGCTACTCTGGGTAAGCGGGATGTAGAGCCGCGCCTGCGGGTCGACCGCGTGGACCGCCGCGACGTACTCCTCGGCGCGGGCGGCGAAGTCCTCGACCTTCTTCGCGGGGCGCCCGAACCAGGGCGGATCGCCCCCGTTCATCGCGTCCGGGTTCGCGTAGCTGTACGCGCCCGTGTCGCTGAAGCCGGTGTTCGTGCTCGAGTAGATCTCGTTGCCGACCTCGAAGAAGTCGGCGGGCCAGGGCGCTGTTTGACCGTCGGCCGCGCGTGCGGCGACCAGCGGGTCCTGATCGTCGGTGCCGGTCAGATAGGTGACGTAGCGCGCCGCCTCGTCCGCGGTCCCAGAGCCGAAGTTGAGCGTGACCGCGGGATCGGCGCCGACCTCGCTGACGATGGCCATGTACTCGACCGGGGAGACGTTGTCGTCCTCTGAGACCGGCGCGCTCGGGTCGGCGAAGTCCCAGAAGTGGTAGCCGTCCTTCCCGAGCGAGCCGTCGATCTGCAGGCCGCTGAAGCGCACATAGGGCCGGTCTCCGTTCGCCGCGCGCACGTCGTGCAGCCGCCGCACGGCCTCGACGAGGTTCGGCGTGCGCCACTCGGGGTGCCTCGGGTCGCCCTCGGGCGCGTAGCGCGAGCTGCTGCCGACGTTCCACCCGATCAGCCGGCCGACGGGGCGCTCGGGCTCGTCGAAGTGCACCTTCAGCACGACATCGGAGCCCTCGTAGGTGGGCTCGGACGCGTCGGAGCAGCCGGGCGCGAGGAGGACGCACCCGAGCAGCGTGAAGGTGACGGCGACCCAGAAGGCGCGGCGTTTGAAGCGATCGGTCATGACCGGCGAGGCTAGCAGGCGCTCGCTCCCGCCGCGACGCGTTCGGGCCGGAGACGCTGCTCGAGCCGCCGAGCGGCCTCCCACAGGCGGCGACCGCGCTCCGGGTCGAGCGACTCGTCGCTCGGCAGCTTGGGCGCCCGCACGTGCAGGTAGCGCCCGGTCTGCCCTTCGATCTCGCGCGCGCAGGCGAGGTAGACCACCGGGACCGCGGCCTCGTAGGGAGCGCGGAAGAACGCGCGCATCACCGGGGTGAGCAGCGGGCGCACCCACACGGGGGCCTCGCGCGCCATCTTGGAGTCGACCGGCCCCGGACAGAGCGAGTGCACCGCCACCTCGACCGCGCCGTCGTCGCGCGGCGGCGCGCCCTCCACCGGCGCAGAGAGGCGCCGCGCGAGCTCCTGCGCGTAGGTGATGAGGCAGAGCTTCGAGTAGCCGTAGTGCTTGAGCCCGTCGCGCATGCCGTACTCGGCGTAGCGGCCGAGGTGCTCGAAGTCGATCGACGAGGCGCCGCGGTGGGTCTCCGACGCAACGAAGACGAGGCGAGGCCGCGGCGCGCCCCGGCGCGCGGCGTCGACCCCGGCGGTCGCGAGCGCGCGGTTCGGGATCACCCCGTCGCGGAGCAGCCGCTGTGAGAGGTAGTAGTTCGCGAAGAAGTTCACGGCGAACATCTCCTCGAGCCCGCTCGGCGCGCGGCGCGCGGCGCGCGGCATCACCCCCGCGTTGAACACCGCGACGTCGACGCGCTCGCCTGCGTCGCGGAGCCCGTCGGCGACGCGGTCGATCGCGTCGAGGTCCGCGAGGTCGACGCGCAGCATCTCGACGGCGTCGTTGCCGGTCTGCCGGCGCAGCGCCTCACCCGCCTCCGGGATGCCGCTCCGGCAGAGCATGAGCACGCGGCCCCCCCGCTCGGCGAAGTGTCGGCACACGGCCGCGCCGAGCCCGCTGCTCGCGCCCGTGACGAGGCAGGTGCGCCCGTCGAGCCGGTCGGTCGGGGCGAGGTCGACCGCGTCGCTCGCGCCGCGGAGGCGGTCGCGAAGGGCGAGCGCGATCGAGTGAACGAAGCCGTCGTACTGCATCGGGTGTCCTCCGGAATCGACCCGCACCGCACCAAGGGCACAGGCCGCGCGGTCGCGTCAGCGCTCCGCCTGCTTCCCCCACGAGTCCTTGAGCGCGATCGTGCGGTTCCAGACGGCCTGCCCGCCGCTCGAGCTTGCCTCGTCACGACAGAAGTACCCGAGCCGCTCGAACTGCACGCGGTGCCCCACCGGCGCGTCGCCGAGGCTCGGCTCGAGCCGGCACCCCTCGAGCACCTCGAGCGACGCTTGGTTCAGGTGCGTGAGGAAGGCGTCGTCGCGCGCGGCGGCCTCCGCCCGAGGCTCGTCGCGGTCGTCCTCGGTGGCGCTCGGGTTTGGCACGTCGAAGAGCCGGTCGTAGAGCCGCACCTCGGCGGGGATCGCGTGCGCGGCCGAGACCCAGTGCAAGGTGCCGCGCACCTTGCGGCCGTCCGCGGGCATGCCGCCGCGCGACGCCGGGTCCCACGTGCAGCGCAGCTCGACGACCTCGCCCGCGGCGTCCTTGACCACCTCGGTGCACCGCACGAGACACGCGCCCCGCAGGCGCACCTCGCGGCCCGGCGCGAGGCGCCACCAGTTCTTCGGCGCGTCTTCCATGAAGTCGTCGCGCTCGACGTAGAGCACACGCGAGAAGGGCACCTCGCGCACACCGAACGCCGGTTCGGTCGGGTGGTTCGGCACCTCGAAGTGCTCGACCTCGCCGTCCGGGTAGTTGTCGATGACGAGCCGGAGCGGCCGCAAGACGGCCATGGCCCGCGGCGACCGGTCGTTCAGGTCTTCGCGGATCGCGTGCTCGAGCAGGGTCACGTCGACGACGCCGTCGCGCTTCGAGACGCCGATGCGATCGCAGAAGGCACGGATGGCCTCGGGCGTGTACCCGCGGCGGCGCAGGCCCGCGAGCGTCGGGAGGCGGGGATCGTCCCATCCCTCGACGTATCCGCCGTCGACGAGGCGCTGGAGCTTGCGCTTGCTGAGCACGGTGTAGCTGAGGTTCAGCCGCGCGAACTCGATCTGCTCCGGCCGGTGCGCGGGGCCGACGGCGTCGATGAACCACTCGTACAGGGGCCGGTGGTTCTGGAACTCGAGCGTGCACAGCGAGTGCGTGACGCCCTCGATCGCGTCGGACAGGCCATGCGCGAAGTCGTACATCGGGTAGATCGACCACGCGGTGCCCGTGCGGTGGTGGGCGGCCTTGCGGATGCGGTACATGAGCGGGTCGCGCAGCTTCAGGTCGGTCGAGCGCATGTCGATCTTCGCGCGAAGGACCGCCTCACCGGGGTCCAGCGCGCCGCGCCGCATCTGCTCGAGCAGCGCGAGGCTCTCCTCGACGGGTCGGTCGCGGTAGGGGCTCTCGACGCCGGGCCGGTGGAAGTCGCCGCGACCCTCGCGGATGGCCTCGGGCCGCTGGCTGTCGACGTAGGCCCGGCCCGCGCGGACGAGCGCGACGGCCCACGCGTAGAGCTGCTCGAAGTAGTCCGACGCGAAGTGCTCGCGCTCACCCCAGTCGAAGCCGAGCCAGCGCACGTCGCGGCGGATGGCGTCGACGTAGCGCGCCTCCTCGGCCTCCGGGTTGGTGTCGTCGAAGCGCAGGTTGCACACGCCGCCGTGCCGCTCGGCGAGGCCGAAGTTCAGGCAGATGGACTTCGCGTGCCCGATGTGCAGGAACCCGTTGGGCTCGGGCGGAAAGCGCGTCACCAGGCGGCCGCCGTGCCGTCCTGCGCGCAGGTCGTCGGCGACGCGCTCGTCGATGAAGTTGCCGGGCCCGCGGTCGGGGCGCGCGGCGTCTTCGCCGGCGGCTTGCGGGGTATCGGAGGGGCGGTCGTTCGGCGTCATGGGCCTGCGCTCGATCGGGGTCGAAGACGAGCGAAGACCGTAGCCGCGTGGTGAGGGCGCTTCAAGCGCGCCCGGCGCTCAAGAGGCGTGCGTGCCGGCGGAGCCGAGCAGGTGGTACGCCTCCTCGCCGTGGAGCACGGTGTCGAGCCCCTCGCGCTCTTCATCCTGGCTGACGCGGAGGCCGAGCGTCGCGTCGAGCACCTTGAGCAGGACGAACGTCACGACCACCGAGTACGACGCGACCGCGACCACCGCGAGCGCGCTCGCGCCGAACGCCGACGCGTGGCCGTACACCAGCCCGTCGGCGCCGGCGGCGTTCCACGCGACCGACGCGAAGACGCCGGTCAGCAGCGCGCCGAGCGCGCCGCCCACGCCGTGGATGCCGAACGCGTCGAGCGCGTCGTCGTAGCCGAGGCGCGCCTTCATCATGACGGCGAAGAAGCAGACGACGCCGGTCACGAGGCCGATGAGGATCGCGGCCATCGGCCCGACGAACCCCGCGGCCGGCGTGATGCCGACGAGTCCGGCTACCAGGCCCGAGGCGGCGCCGAGCGCGGTCGGCTTGCCGACGCGGCGCCACTCGACGACGACCCACGCGAGCGCGCCGGCCGCTGCCGCGATGTGTGTGTTGACGAGCGCGAGCGCGGCGACGCCGTCCGCGGCCAGCTCGCTCCCGGCGTTGAACCCGAACCACCCGAACCACAGCAGGCCGGCCCCGACGAGCGTGAGGGTGAGGTTGTGCGGGGGCGCGGGGCGCGTGCGGCGGCCGACGAGCAGCGCGAACACGAGCGCGGCCGCGCCGGACGACAGGTGGACGACGGCGCCGCCCGCGAAGTCGAGCGCGCCGCGCAGCCGGAGCCAGCCGCCGTCGGCCCAGACCCAGTGGCAGACCGGGTCGTAGACGAGCGTGCCCCACAAGACGATGAACGCGAGGTAGGTCTTGAACTTCACGCGCTCGGCGACCGCGCCTGCGATGAGCGCCGGGGTGATGATGGCGAACATCATCTGAAACGCCATGAAGAGCAGGTGCGGGATGGCGCCGTGGGGCTCGAGGCCCACCCCCGACAAGAACACGTACTGCAGCCCCCCGATGAAGCCGGACGAGGACGGCGCGAACGCGAGCGAGTACCCGACGATGACCCACTGGAGCGTCATCACGCCGAGCGCGATGAAGCAGTGCATGAACGTCGAGAGCACGTTCCGTGAGTGCACCATCCCGCCGTAGAAGAGCGCCAGCCCCGGGGTCATCAGCAGCACCAGGCCGCAGCAGACCATCATCCACGCCGTGTTCGCGTCGCCGTGCATCGCGTCTCCCCCCGCGCGAGCGTCAGGCGCCCGCATCCGGCGCGGGCGTACCAGCGCGCTCAGCGCTTGGCAAGCGGCAAGCGGAGCCGAAACATCGCGCCGCCCAGCGGGCTCGGCTCCACCGTGAGCGTGCCGCCCGCCTCTTCGGCGATGCGCTTCGAGATCGCCAGGCCGAGCCCGGTCCCCTCGCCCTGCTTGCGCGTGAAGAAGGGGTCGAAGATCTTCGCGCGGTCGCCCGCGGCGACGCCCGGGCCGTTGTCGCTGACCTCGACGATCGCCCAGTCCTCGTCGTGGTCGACCTCGATGCGGACGATGCCCTCGCCGTAGGGGTTCGCCTCGACCGCCTGCAGCGCGTTCACCGCGAGGTTGAGCAGCACCTGGCCGACCTTGTCGCGGGTGGTGCCCCGGACCCACGGCGACGCGCGCGGCGCCAGCTCGAGCCGGCCGGCGTAGCGGATCTGGCCTTGCACCATGCGCAAGGTGAGCCGGAGCACGTCGCGCAGGTCCACGTCGTTGGCGTCGGCCGAGCGCGAGGACACCTCGACGCCCTGTACGACCGCCGCCATGCGTTGAACGCCGGCCTCGATGTCGTCGAGCGCGCTGCCCGTCTGCGTGAGCGCCTTCTGCAGCGCGCGGCGGCCCGCGCCGTCGCCGTCGCCCTCCGCCGCCAGCGTCTCGAGCGAGCGCGCCGTGAGCGACCTCGCGCGTTCGAGGTTCTCCTTGATGAACGCGAGCGGGTTGCGCAGCTCGTGGGCGATCGACGCGGCGATGATGCCGAGCGAGTACACGCGCTCAGTGTCGACGAGCCTGCGCTCGAGGCGCTGGACCTTGTCGCTCAGCTCGTAGAGCTCGAGCGCGTCGTGCAGCTCACGCTTGAGGAGGTCCGGGTCCCAGGGCTTGCGCAGGTAGCGCCGGATGTGGCCGCGGTTGATCGCGTCGATCGCGCTCTCGAGGTCGGAGAACGCCGTGATGAGCAGGCGCGCCACCTGCGGATGCTCACGGCGGGCGATCTCGAGCAGCTCGACGCCGGTCATGCCGGGCATCCGCTGGTCGGAGATCAGCACGCCGACCTCGTGCTGCGCGAGGAAGTCGAGGGCGTCCTGCGCGGACGGCGCCGTCGCGACGCGGAACTCATCGCCGCAGACCGCCTCGAAGACGAGTCGGTTCGCGTCGTCGTCGTCGACGAAGAGGATGTAGGGGTTGCTCACGCCACACGCTCCAGCGCAGGCAGTGTAAGCACAAAACGGGCGCCGCCGCCGCTTCGCGACTCGAGGTGGAGGTCTCCGCCGGCCTCACGCGCGAGCCGGCGCGACAGGTACAGCCCGAGGCCGGTGCCGACGCCGGCGCCGCGCGTCGTGAAGAAGGGGTCGAAGATGCGCCGCGCGATGTCGGCTGGGACGCCGGGGCCGTCGTCTTCGACGGCGATCTCTATCCCCGCCCCGACGTGGCGCTCCTTCACCCACACCTCGGTCGCGCCCGAGCGGAGCGCGTTGTCGAGCAGGTTCAAGAGCACCTGATGAAACGCGCGCGCCGGCGCGAGCACGTGGTCGGCGTCGCTCAGCTCGGTGTGCACGACCGTCTCGCCGGCGCGGTGCTGGAGCAGCCGCAGCGTGCTCGCGATGGCCTCGTGCACGTCACAGGGCCGCAGCTCGGCCCCGTCGGCCGGGCGGGCGTGCGCGTCGAGCGCGGAGAGCACCTCGTCGATGCGCCGCGCTCCCTCCGACACCACCCGCAGCAGCTCCGCGTTCGGGACCTGCTTGCTCCCGCCCCGCTCGAGCACGGCGACGGCGTTCAGCACCGCGTTGATCGGGTTGCGCACCTCGTGGGCCACGCCCGCGGCGAGCGTGCCCGCGGTCGCGAGGCGCGCGTGGTCGGTGAGCTGCAGGTGCAGCGCCTGCATCTGCAGGTGGGCCCGAATGCGCGCGAGCAGCTCGCCCGTGTGGAAGGGCTTCGCGACGTAGTCGTCCGCGCCCGCCTCGTAGCCGGCGATCGTCGGGTCGGCGCCGCCCTTCGCCGTCAGCAGGATGACGGGGATGCGCTGGAGCGTCGGGTCGCCCTTCAGGTCGCGGCACAGGTCGAGCCCGCTCGTGCCCGGCATCATGACGTCGCTCAGGACGAGGTCCGCGCCGCGCTGGCGCACGGCCGCGAGCGCCACCGCGCCGTTTTCGGCCCCCTCGACGTCGTACCAGCGCCCGAGCGTGTCGACCAAGAAGGCCCGCAGGTCGCGCTCGTCCTCGGCGACGACGATGCGCGGCCGACGCCCACCCTCGAGCCGCACCGGCTGGTGCGAGGCGAGCCGGACCGAGGGCAGCGACGAGAGCACCGCCGGAGACGACGTCGGGACGCGCGCGTCTCCCGGCGCCGCAGCGGATAGGTCGTCGCGGCGCCGGCCCGGGTGGTCGCTGCGCTGCCGCTTGCGTCGCTCGATGAGCTCCGGGCGAAAGTGGGCGCGGCCCCGCGGCAGCGCGAGCGTGAAGACGCTCCCCGCGCCGAGCTCGCTCTCGACGGTGATGTCGCCGCCGTGCAGCCGCATGAGCTCCCGCGCCAGCGCGAGCCCGATGCCTGCCCCGCCGTACGCGCGCCGATCGGACCCTTGCACCTGGTAGAAGCGCTCGAAGATGCGCTCCTGGTCGGCCGGCGCGATGCCCGGACCCGTGTCTGCGACCTGTACCTGGGCCCGGCCCCGGCCGTGGATGACCTCGACGCGGATCGACCCGCCGGCCGGCGTGAACTTCAGCGCGTTGCTCACGAGGTTGGTGAGCACGATCTCGAGGCGGTGCGGGTCGCCGTAGACGGCGCTAGCGGCGTCCTCGGGCCCGCCGCTCCCCAGCGGCGGCTCGTCCTCGTCCACGACCAGCTCGAGCGCGACCCCTTTCGCGTCGGCCGACGGGCGCGTGAGATCGACGACCCGACGCGCCAGCTCCGGAAGGTCCACCCGGCTCACCCGCAGGCGCACGCCTCCCATCTCGAGCCGCGCCAGGTCGAGGAGGTCATCGATCATGCGCAGCAGGCGCACCGAGTTCCGGCGGATCGTCTCGAGCACGCCGCGGACCTGCGCGTCGCTCACCTCGCCGAGGAGCCGCTCCACCGGCGCGATGATCAACGTCAGCGGCGTCCGCAGCTCATGCGAGATGTTCGCAAAAAACTCGTTCTTGAGCCGATCGACCTCCTTCGCCGCCTCCAGCGCCGACGCGAGATCCTTGGTCGATGTAGCCAGCGCGCCTCGGGTAGCAAACTCTCGCTTCGCGGCGCGGTAGCGGAGCTCGGTCGATGGCACGGCGATGGCCATCGTCAAAACCAGGAAGTAGAGATTGTTGAAGAATTCCGGGAAGGCCGCGCGACCCGAGAGAACATCCGGAATCGCGGGGACTACCCAGAGCGCGATGATGATCGCGCTCACGAGCACGATCCGGGGCCAGCGCCACGTATGCAAGACCGCGAGCGCCAGCACACAGAGCGACAGCCCCGCGTAGTATGGGCTAGTCGCGGGCCCGAGCACGATAACCATCACCTCGACGCCCACCGCGGCGATGATGGCCGGGGACGTTTGCAGCGCGACGCTGCGCTCGGCGTGCGGAACGACGCGGCAGGCCCACCACAGTACGAACGCGCCGGCGCTCGCGACCAGCCGGATAGTGAGGAACGTCTCCCAGCGATCCGGATGCAGTGCGAGGTCGAGAGCTACGCCCGCGGGCATCAGCGCTGCGACGAGTAGATACCCGAAGCGCGCGCGCTCGAAGTTGAGCGCCGCGAGCTCGTCCTCAAAGCTCAGAGCACGCTGGGCCGGCACGTGGGCCGCGCCACGCAACGCTACTTCCGCATGTGCAGGAAGAGGTTCACGCCCGTTGGCTCTGACGTGACCTCGCGCACCTTCGGGCGCGGCGCGATATCGCTCGCGAGCTCCCGAAGCTCGTCGGGGGTGCGATGGTTGAGATACCAATCGCTGCCGTACTCCATCGTCCAGCGATTGCGATGGGCGTCCGCGTTGACGTTGCCGATGTAAAGTTCGCCGCCATCAATGAGCGCCTCGTATAGGCGGCTGAGCAACAGGCGAAACGCTCGATCGCCGAGGTAGTCGAAGAGGCCAGCGCTATAGATGAGATGCTGATCGCCGAGCGTCTCGGCGATGCGCTGCGACGTCAGCAGCTTACGAATCGACTCGTCAATGAAGTGCATCCGCGCGCCTGTATGGTTGGCGATCGGTGTGAGTGTCCGCTCGCAAAAACGGATCGCGCGCTCATCCTGATCGATGAGCGCGATCTCGAGGCGCTCGCCCACCTCCGGATAGTCGGCAAGCAGGCTGCGGATCTCCCGAGCCGGCCCGCAACCGATGCTGGCGATCTGCACTCGGCCCGACGGCCGTTGGTCGACGACCCTGCGAATCGCCTGCCCAAGAAACTGGATGCGGTTGATGTTCGCGCGCGCGGCTGGTTCCTGACACGCATAGACGTTGATCAGCTTCCCGAAGATCGAGTCGCCTTCGACGTGATCTCGGTAGAGCATGTTCATCATCTCGTAATCGCCTGCGTAACCCAAGGGCTTCTCGTAGGCGCGGCGCAAGAACGGCGACTGCAGGTAGTACTCGAGGATATGGTCCTGATAGTAGCGGCGGTGATGCCGGTGGGCGGATTCGTCGAGCCCGTTGACGAGGTCGCCGAGGCGCGTCGACGCGGCGTTGAGCGTCTCCACCACCGGCCCCTGCGCCTCCCGCACGTACTGCAGGATGGTCTCTTCGCGGCTCCACTTGTCGAGTGACCGGAGCGTGGCCTCCTCGGTGTCGAGGAAGCGCTTGAGGCTGTCCATGTACGCGCGATAGTCGGCGACCCAGGCCTTGAACTCCGTCGAGAGTTCGGCATGTGCTCGCCCCTCGTGCAGAATCTGGAGCCGCTCCGAGAAGCTCGACCGCGTGTCGAGCGCGTAGATCGCGTCGAGGTCGATCGCGCCGCGCTCGAGTTCCACGCCGAGTGCGAGCGCGTCGGCTCGTTCGGTCACTCGCCGCACCTGTGCGGTGCCTTCGTAGACGGTCGCGCTGCCCGCGGTGAGTCGTAGGCGGCTAAGACGATCGCCGGCCAGGACGACGGAGCCCTGCGGAGGCGACACGATGAGGCTCAGCCCGTGCGCGGACAGATCGTCCACGTCGGCATCGAACGACCCCATGGCCGAATGGTGCCCCGACGCGAGGACTCGCTGAATGCGTAGGCTGTCGAGACGGATGCGGTGCCCGCGCAGCCGTTGACTGCGGCGCCTGCGTTGCTCGCTGTCCACTCGGGCCGGTAACGATGATGTCATCTCTTCTTACCGTTTCGCTTCTGGTCCAGGTACGCACCCCGCCGCCGAGCAGGATAGACGAGACGACGGAGACGCGTCTACACCCGAGCCGCTGCTCGGTCGCCCACCCGGACCGAGACTGCTACAGTCGGCCGCCATGAAACGCTGTGCTGTCTTACTCGCCGATGGCTTCGAGGAGATCGAGGCCGTGACTGTCATCAACGTGCTCCGGCGCGGCCACGTCGACGTCACCGTGGTCGGCACGAACGAGCGGGAGTTGATCATGGGCGCGCACGACGTCGAGGTGGGTGTCGATGAGCCCATCGACGTCGCGCTCGACGAAGCGTGGGACGCGATCGTCGTGCCTGGCGGGGTGAGGGGCGCGCAGCGGCTGCGCGAAAACGATCGCGTGACGGCCCTCGTCCGGCGGCTGTACCACGAGCGGCGGGTGATCGCGGCGATCTGCGCCGGCCCGATCGTGCTCTCGGCCGCGGGCGTGCTCAAGGACCACGCGGCGACGAGCTACCCGGACTTCAAGGACGAGGTCCACTGCCGTGAATACCGCGAGGAGCCGGTCGTCGTTGATGGCCACGTCGTGACGAGCCGCGGGCCGGGTACCGCTATCGCCTTCGCGCTCGAGCTCGTCTCGATGCTGGCCGCCCCGGCCGCCGCGGGCGAGGTCGCGGCGGCGATGCTCACGCAAGCCCCGCCGATGCGCGCCCGCTCGGTCTGAGCGCGCGGAGACGATTCGTTGCCCCCCCGCGCGGGCGTTCGTGGCGCGGGCGGGCGGAGCGGCTAGGCTTGCAGCGCGTCGACGGTGAGGCGTCCCCCCGCCGCCGGACGAGCCCTTCCGAGCGGCGCCGCACGTCCCGCAGCGTGCTCGGTCACCCCAGGAGACCCGAGCATGGCCATCGTCCAGCCCATCGAGCCCACCTCTGACGGCCGCCGCCGCCTCTCGCTGCGCAGCCCGATCGGCCGCGCGCCCATCGACGAGATCACGGTGATGAACGCCGGCGAAGTCCAAGAGGCCATCGCCCGCGCCCGCGAGGCGCAGCGGCTCTGGGGCGCCCGGTCGCCGGAGGAGCGCGCACGCATCGTCGGTCGCGCGCTCGACGTGCTGTTGCGCCGCCAGGAGGACGTCATCGCGACGGTCCGCCGCGAGACCGGCAAGACGCGGGTCGACGCGCTCGCCATCGAGATCATCTCGTCGTGCGACTTCATCAACTACTGGACGGGGCGCGCGCCGAAGGATCTCGCCGACGAGAAGCGCAAGATGCACGGCTACCTGAAGCCGCTGCGCAAGCTCGTCATCCAGTACCAGCCGCTCGGCGTCGTCGGCGTGATCACCCCGTGGAACGGGCCCTTCGTGCTCTCGATGAACGCGTGCGTGCAGGCCCTGCTCGCCGGCAACGCGGTGCTGCTGAAGCCCTCCGAGGTGACCCCGCGCTCCGGCGGGCTCGCCGGGGAGATCCTCATCGAGGCGGGCGTGCCCGAGGGCGTCATCCAGGTGCTACACGGCGACGGCGAGACGGGCGCGGCGCTCGTGAGCGGCGGCGTCGACAAGATCGCGTTCACCGGGAGCGTCGCGACGGGCCGCAAGATCGCGGTCGCCTGCGCCGAGCAGCTCATCCCCTACACGCTCGAGCTCGGCGGCAAGGACCCGATGATCGTCTGCGAGGACGCGAACCTCGAGCGCGCCGCCGCGGGCGCGGTCTACCTCTCGATGTTCAACACGGGACAGGTCTGCCTCGCCGTCGAGCGCGTGTACGCCGTCGAGAGCATCGCCGACGCGCTCATCGAGAAGATCCGCGAGAAGGTCGAGGCGCTGCGCTACGGCCCGGGCGACGACACCGACCTCGGCGCGATCTTCTGGGACCGGCAGCTCGAGATCATCGACCGCCAGGTCCAGGACGCTCGCGAAAAGGGCGCGAAGGTGCTCACCGGCGGCAAGCCGGCCCTGACGGACGAGGGGCTGTTCTACCCCCCGACGCTGCTGACCGACGTCACGCACGACATGGACGTGATGCGCGAAGAGACGTTCGGGCCGGTCCTCGCCGTGATGCGCGTCAAGGACGAGGACGAGGCGATCCGGCTCGCGAACGACTCGAAGTACGGGCTGAGCGCGTCCGTGTTCACCACGGACGACGACAAGGCCCTGCGCATCGCGCGGCAGCTCGTCAGCGGCACGGTCATGCAAAACGACGCGGCGACCATCTACGGCGTGCCCGAGGCGCCCTTCGGCGGCCGCAAGCACAGCGGCGTCGGCCAGGTCAACGGCCAGCAGGGCGTGCGGAGCTACGCCTACGCCCACCCCGTCGTCCTCGACCGCTGGAAGCTCGACCGCGAGGACATCTGGTTCCCGCTCACCGAGCGCACGACGAAGACCCTCGAAAAGACGATCGAGATCGCCTTCAGCCGCCCGCTCCGCCGCCTCATGCGGTAGTCGCATCGGGGCCAGGCGCCCGGACTCGACACGATATGACACGAGGGTGTGTGTCAGCCTCCCTTTCCGCTATGCTGGTGGAGCAGCGGGGGGGTCGCGCACCGGGCCCCCCTTTGGTGGGAGGGATCGGTGCTCAACAAAGCGCAGCTCAAGTACTACCGCGCGGCATCATGGACCTCGGAGGCTGAGCTTCAGGCCTTCGCGGACGACGTCCAGCCGCTGAGCGCGGCGGACGTCCAAAGGCTCCTCGAGCCGCTCCTCGATCGCACGCTCCGGAGCGATCCTGCCCATCGCCTCCGCTGCGAGGCCTTCGAGCGGCTCGCGGCGCCGGTGAACGACCGGGAGCTCTTCGTGCGCTACGCGGTCGCCCTGCGGGACGGCGACGATCTGCTGCGCGCGACGGTCGCGTCGCTGATGCCGCGCGTGAACCACGTCGCGGGCCACACCGCGCTCGCCCAGGTCCTCGGCAGCCCCGACGAGGGGGCGAGGCGGCACGCCGCGAAGCTCCTCGACCAGCTCGGCGGCGCCCCGGCGCTGAACGCGCTGACGCAGCTCGCGCGCGTCGAGGGCTACGCCGGCAGGGCGGAGGCGATGGACGTGATGGTGCCGAAGGGCCGCCACCACGCCCTGCCGCTGCTCGAGGCCGTCGCCCAGTGCGGCAACGCCCGCGAGCGTGCGCGCGCCATCCGGTGGCTCGGGGACGCGTCGCTCTTCCCCGACAAGACGCACCGCCGGCAGGCCGCGGGGCTCGTCGCCCACTGCCTGAACGACCCGCACGAGCGCGTCGTCGCCGAGGCCGCCCGCGCGCTCGCCCAGCTCGTCGGCGAGGGCACGTTCTATCAGTACGCGGGGCCGCTCGAGGGCTCGCCGAGCGCGACGGTGCGCCGCGCCTACGTGCAGTCGCTCGCGGCCTACCGCACGCGCGCCACGTTCAACCACCTCGGGCGGATCCTCCGCACGCAGACCGACGACCTGCGCATCGCGGCGATCGACGCCCTCGAGGCGATGGCGGTCGACGACATCCTGCCGCTGCTCGTCGAGGCGCTGAGCGACCCGCGCCAGGTGGTCCGCAACCGCGCCGTCGAGGCCGTGCGGCACGTCGCGCGCGACAGCAACATCGACATCGCCCGCACGGTGCTGTGGCTGCTGAAGAGCCACGACGTGAACGTCCGGCGCATGGCCGCCGAGCTCGCGTCCGAGATCAAGGGTTCGACCGACTCGCTCATCCCGCGGCTGCTCCGCCACCTGCGCGACGAGGACTGGTGGGTGCGTGAGCGCGTGACCGACGCGCTGGTCGAGCTGGCGGGCAAGAGCCTCACCAAGCACGTGCTCGTGTACCTGCGCGACGACGCCGACGTCGTACGACGCTACGCGGTGGGCGCGCTCCGCCGCGTGAAGGACCCGCGCTCGCTCGAGCCGCTCATGCACGTGGCCCTCAACGACCCCGACTGGTGGACCCGCGAGGACGCGGTCGCGACCATCGCCGAGCTCGGCGACCCGCGCGCCATCCCCTTCATCTTCGACGTGCTCGCGAAGGACGCGGAGCTGCGCTTCGCGTGCGTGCAGGCGCTGCGCGAGGTCCGCGCGACGGAGGCGGCGCCGCAGATCGTCCTGCTCCTCGACGACGAACGCGCCGAGGTGCGCCGCGCGGCGGTCGAGTTCTTCTACGCGCTCGACCTGCGCCAATACATCGACGCGCTCGTCCCGCTGTCGGCCGACCCGGAGCCCTCGGTCCGGGACGCCGTCGCGCGGCTCGTGGCCGACTGGAACATCACGACCAACCAGGCGGAGCAGGCCGCGTCGCTCACGCTCCTCGAGCGCCTGCTCGTGCGGGTGCAAGAGACGCACGCCGACGACCTCATCCTCTCGTCCGGGCAGCGCCCCTACATCAAGCGCCAGGGCCGCATCTACCCGATCGCCGACGCGGCGCTCGCCCACGACGACCTCGTCCGCATGATCTACGCGACGCTCGACCCGGCGCAGCGGGCGTCGCTCGACGCGCGCGTCGAGGTCGACTACTCGCACCAGGTCAAGTCGCACGGCCTGCGCTTCCGCGGGAACGTCTTTCGGCAGCTCACCGGCCTCGCGGCCGTCTACCGAATCGTCCGCAGCGGCGCGCTCGCGCTCGACGAGCTCGGCGTCCCTGAATCGGTCAAGGGCTTCGCCCACCTGCGCAACGGGCTCGTCCTGGTCGGCGGCCCGACGGGCTCCGGTAAGTCGACGACGCTCGCCGCGCTGATCGACCACATCAACCGGAACACCTCGCGGCACATCGTGACGCTCGAGGACCCGATCGAGACGGTGCACGTGTGCCAGCGTTCGCTGGTCAACCAGCGCGAGATCGGGACGGACACCGCGAGCTTCCCGACCGCCCTCCGCTCGACGCTCCGCCAGGACCCCGACGTCATCCTGGTCGGCGAGATGCGGGACCTCGACACCATCGGCTTCGCGGTCGCCGCCGCCGAGACGGGCCACCTCGTCTTTGGGACCGTGCACACCGTCTCGGTCGACACGACCGTCGATCGCCTGCTCGGAGTGTTCCCACCCGGCAAGCGACCGCAGATCCGCTCCATGTTGAGCGAGACGCTCCGCGCCATCATCTGCCAGCACCTGCTCCGCGCGAAGGAGCCGACCGACCCGCGCGTGCTGGCGGTCGAGGTGCTCATCAACGACGACGCGGTCGCCAACCTCATCC
This sequence comes from Myxococcales bacterium, assembly GCA_020430775.1. Lineage (GTDB taxonomy): Bacteria > Myxococcota_A > Polyangia > Polyangiales > Houyiibacteriaceae > JAGQJE01. The sequence continues at coordinate 10,370 of JAGQJE010000225.1, read as the reverse complement.
GCAAGGACAAGTGCTTCCAGCTCCCGACGGTGCTGACCACCGCCCGCGACAAGGGCATGCAGTCCATGGACCAACACCTCGTCGATCTCGTGCGCGCCGGCCGAGTGAGCCCGGACGAGGCGTACATGAAGGCGAACGACAAGAACCAGTTCAGCAGCCTGCTCGAGGGCAGCGCGCAACCGGGAGCCGACAGCGGGCAGCGCTCCGGTGCCCACCGGACGCCGAACCCAACGCCGGACGCGAGGGCCTGACGTGGCGCGCATCGACTCCTTTTTGAGCCTCGTCGTCGACCAGAACGCGTCCGACCTGCACCTGCACGCGGGCGCACGCCCGCAGATCCGCTACCTCGGCGACCTCATCCCCCTGCCCTTTCGCGTGCTCACCGACCAGGAGACGGCGCGGTTCATCCTCGAGATCCTCTCGCCCGAGCAGCAGATCCAGCTCGAGCGCGACAAGTCCACCGACTTCGCCTACGTGCTCGACGGCGTGGGGCGCTTCCGCGCCAACGTGTTTCAGCAGTCGCGTGGGCTCGGCGGAGTCTTCCGCGTCATCAACGACCGGTCGATGACGATCGACGAGCTGCGCCTGCCGCCGGTGCTGCGGGACCTCACCGCGATGCAGAACGGGCTCGTGCTCGTGACCGGCCCGACCGGCTCCGGCAAGACCACGACGCTCACCGCGATGATCGACGAGATCAACCGCACCTCGCGGCGGCACGTGATCACCATCGAGGACCCGGTCGAGTACATCCACGTCGCCGACAAGGCGATCATCACCCAGCGTGAGCTCGGCACGCACACCAACAACACGGCGATGGCGCTGCGCTCCGCCCTCCGCGAGGCGCCGGACGTGCTCGTCGTCGGCGAGCTGCGCGACTTCGAGAGCGTCGGCCTCGCGCTGTCGGCGGCGGAGACCGGCGTGCTCGTCCTCGGCACGCTGCACACGAACTCCGCGGCGAAGGCCATCGACCGGCTTATCTCCGCGTGTCCCGAGGACGCCCAGCAGCAGGTGATGGGCGTGCTCTCCGTGCTGCTCAAGGGCGTGGTCGCGCAGCGCCTGTGCAAGCTGAGCACCGGCGACGGGCGGGTCGCGGCGGTCGAGGTGCTGCTCCAGTCGTACGCGGTCGCCCACCTCATCCGAGAGGGCAAGGTCTACCAGCTCGACGCGTACCTGAAGACCGGCGAGCACGCGGGGACCGGCATGCAGAGCCTCGACTCGAGCCTGCTCGCCTACATCCGTGAGGGCCTCATCACGCTCGAGGAGGGGCTCGTGCACGCGAACGAGCCCGACGTGCTCCGCGCGGCGACGCTCGGGACGGGTGGCGGCGCGCTGTTGTCGGACGGGATGTCGCCATGAGCAAGGACCCCGCCGCAACCGAGCTGCGCGTCGCGAAGCGTCTCGAGGCGAGCGGGCGCGTCGACGAGGCCGTCCGGGTCTACTGCCGCGCCGATCGCCTCGACGAGGCGGTGCGGGTGCTGCTCGACGCGCGCAGGCCGGGCGACGCGGCGAGCCTGCTCGAGCGGGCGGTCGGCAAGGCCATCGAGACGCCCTCGCAGATGAACCGGCACGAGCGTGGGGCGCTCACCAAGGCCGCGGCCCTGTACGCGAGCGCAGGACAGACCGAGGCGAGCGCCCGCCTCTACCTCGTGCTCGGCGACAAGAAGCGCGCCGCGGCGGTGTACGAACGCGCCGGCGACGTCGTGACGGCCGCGCGCATCCGGGACGACGCGCAGAACCCGCGGCGGCGGCTCGGCGGGGACGCGAACGCCGAGGCGCGCGCGCGGGCGCAGCCGCGCGGGAACATCGAGCGCCTCGAGCGCGAAGGCAAGCACGCCGCCGCGCTCCAGGCCTACCTCGCGCGGCGCGACTACCGAAACGCCGGCCGGATGGCGGCGACGCTCGGCCGCTTCACCGACGCCGCGGAGCTCTTCTCGCGCGCGGCCTGCTTCTACGAGGCCGCGCAGTGTCTGGCGAAGGCCGGCGACCCCGGGCGGGCGCTCGACGTCGTCGTGCGTGTCGCGCGAGACGACCCGCGCTATCGCCGCGCCTGCGTGCTCGCCGCGACGCTCGCCTCGAACCTGCGCGTGCTCGACTTCGCCCTCGACCACTTCCTGCGAGGGCTCGTCGAGTCCGGCCCCCGCACCGGCGCCGAGGTGAACGCGCTGTACGAGCTCGCCCAGCTCTACACCGCGCACGACTTCCCGGAGAGCGCGCTCGAGGCGTACCAGGGCATCGCCGAGTTCGAGCCCGGCCATCGCGACGTGCAGGACGCGATCGCGCGTCTCGAGCACGAGCTGCGGGGCTCTCCGATGGTGCAGCGGCAGATCGATCGCGAGGATCGGGCCTTCCTCGAGGCGTCGGTGCGGCGACGAAGCGGGAGCTCGGTGCCGCCGCCACGCCCCGACACGGGCTCCGGGGTCCTCGGGATCGGCTCGACGACCGCGTCGACCCCCCCGACGCGCGTGCTCGACGATGTGCCCCTACCGGCGAGCGCCCAGCACCCCGCGCCCGCGGCTCTCGGGAGCCACGCCGGCCCGGCGCCGGCGCTGCTGGACGTGACGGCGCTCCCTGCGGAGACCGTCATCGCCGACCGCTACGAGATCGTCCGCACGGTCGGACAGGGGGGCATGGCGACCGTCTACGAGGCGCGGGACCACGAGCTCGACGAGCGGGTCGCGCTCAAGTTCTACACGGCCGGCGCGCCGACCGCTGAGCTGCTCGAGCGGTTCAAGCGCGAGCTCGCGCTGTCACGGCGGCTGTCGCACCCGAACATCGTCCAGGTGTTCGACATCGGCGCGTACGGCGGCGCGCGCTTCATGAGCATGGAGCTGCTCATCGGCAGCGACCTCGCGGAGCGGCTCGCGGACGGCGTCAGCCTGCCACGCGCGTGCGAGTACGTCCGCCAGGCGGCCCTAGGGCTGCACGCCGCGCACGCGCACGGCGTCGTCCACCGCGACGTCAAACCGGAGAACTTCTTCGTCACGACGGACGACGTGGTCAAGCTGATGGACTTCGGCATCGCGAAGAAGGGCTCCGCGCCGTCGGTCACGCGCACCGGGTTCATCGCGGGGACACCGGAGTACATCGCGCCCGAGCAGGTCAACGACTTCAGCGCCGTCGACCACCGCGCCGACATCTACGCGCTCGGGTGCATCGCGTACGAGGCGCTCACGGGGTCACTCCCCTTCGACGCGCCGGAGCTGCTGCCGCTGATACGCATGCACCTCGAGGACGCGCCCGAACCGCTGCGAAGCCGCAACCCGTCCGTCCCCGTAGCGCTCGAGGCGCTCGTGCTCGCGATGTTGGCGAAGGCCCCGGACGCGCGGCCCGCGAGCTGTGAGGAGGTCGCCGAGCGCATCGCGCGCTTCGCCGCGCTGACCACGACGGACGCGCGGCAGACCTCGTAGCCGCCGCGGCGCGCGAGCAACGCGCCGCTACTTCAGCAGCGCGACTGGGACCGGCATGAGGTTCCACGTGATCTGCGCGCCCGGGATGGGCCGCTTGCGGATCACCTCGCGGCTCGGGCGGCCGTTGCGCCACACGTAGCGGCGCAGCTCCCCGTCCTTGTCGTCCGCGACGTAGAGCTCGTCCTTGCCGTCCTCGTCGAGGTCAGCGAGCAGCGACGCGTGCTCCCACCCGCCCGAGTCCGCGTCGATGCGCTCCTTGCCCCACTCGCCGCGCGGGTTCGTGCCCGGCCGCAGGAGCCACAGCCCGGAGCTGAACGCGGCGGCGACCATCTCCTTCTTGCCGTCGCCGTCCACGTCCCCGACGGTCAAGAACCGGCAGAACCGGTCGGGCAGCGTCGCGATGACGACGCCCGCGTCCGGCGGCGTGTCGGCGTCGTAGCGGCGAATCTCGACCGGCTTCACGACGTGTAGATCGGCGCCCTGGCCCGCCGTGAGCGCCTCGACCGACACGTAGAGCTCGTCTCGCCCGTCGCCGTCCACGTCGCCGACGTAGATCTCCTTCGCGTGGCGGTCGCCGAGCTTCGCGACGACCGTCGGGCCCTCACCGCGCTTCGGGACGTAGCGCACCACGTCGCCTCGCTGCACCGCCCCGCCGAGCTTGTTCGGCTCGCTCGACGTCGCGTACACCTCGGGCACCCCGTCCCCGTCGAGGTCGCCGATCTCGATCTCGTGGATGAACGTGTTCGGCTTCCGGCTGAGCTCGGTCTTGCTCCAGGTCCCGTCGGCCTGCGGCCGGAGCAGCTCGACGACGCCCTGGTCGTGGGTCGCGACCACCAGGTCGTTCTTGCCGTCGCCGAAGAGGTCGGCCGCCTCCACGTCCCGCATGCGGTCGATCTTGCCGCCGAACTTCGCGTGCCAGATCGTCTTCTGCACCCACGTGCCGTCGCGCTTGTTCCAGAGCTTCACGTAGGCGCCCATGCCGCCGATGGTGAGGATCGACTGGTGGCCGTCCTCGGTGAGCACCATCGCCTTGTGGTAGACGTTGCTGTCCGGGTCGACGATCTTGTCGTGCACCTTCCACTCGCCCCCCTGCTCGACGAGCGCGTCGAGCTCAGCGGCGGTGGGTTTCGCGGTGGCCTTGCCGTCCTTCACCTCGAAGTTCGAGTAGACGACGAGCAGCCCGTTCGGCGGCGTGCCCGCCTGCGCGGCCGGCGCTGGCGCAGACTTGGCGGCCGGAGCCGGCGCAGACTTCGCGGCCGGCGCCGGCCCGGGCTTCGCAGCGGGCTGCGCGGCGGCTGTAGGCGCCGGCGCGGCGGCCGGCTTCGGCGCCTTGTCGCAGCCAGCGAGCGCCGCGACGAACAGCGCGCACGCGAGCATCGGGAAAACCCTCGGGCGGCATACGGCGAGCGAGGATCGGCAGGGAAGCGAGCGCATGGCCTGCTCGGTATCAACCTCCGCGCGTGGCCGCAACCTCCCGGCACCCGCAGATCCCTCCCAGAGTAGATTCGGCGCGCCGCGCTGCCCCACCCGCGCGACACACCTTGGCGCGCGGCGGGCACACTGTGGCGAGCGCTGTGGCAAGCGCGGCACGGTCGCCGAGCAGCCGCGGGGTGCCGCGGAGCCGCTCATCCGGACGTTTGACGCGTGAATCGCCGAAGTGTGCCGGTGTCCGTCTATGTGGCACAGCGGTTGCTCTACCGCTTCGCATGACCCACTCAACCACCAGAGCACTGAGCACCCTGGTCCTTCTCGTCGCGCTCTGCGCGCCGGGCCTCGCGAGCGCGCAAGGGCCGGCGGGCCCGAGCTTCGAGGTAGGCGCGGAGCTCATCCCCTTCAGCATCGCTGGCACGAGTCAGTCCGACGCGAAGAACTCCGTCCTCGGAGCCGGCCTCGGCGCAGGTCTCACGGTCCGGCGTTTCAACGCGGCGGGTCACGGCTTCGTCGGCGGGCTACGAATCCGCGCCATGACGGACCTGTGCATCCTCTGCTCCGACCCCGACACCTTCAACCTGTGGACCGTCTCCGCCGGATACGGCTACCAGGTGAAGCTGACGCACCCCTCGGCTCACCGCGTGTGGTGGGACTTCACACCGCACGTGTCCGCGCAGGCGGGCGCCATGACGCCAGCGCTCGGGAGCAGCGCAGGCGTGGTCGGCGGCAACGTCGGGTTCGACTTCAACCTCCACACCCGCCGCGGGTTCTTCGCGGGCATCGGCGGGACCTACGAGCCGCTCGTCAACACCGCCACCGGTGACTTCATCCAGGGCGGAGGCGCGATGCTCCGGCGCGGCGGAGCCTTCGACCTCGGCAACTGACCTCGCGCGCGACCGCGGGGCGGGCGGCGCGGCCGTGGCGGGCTGCGCCGCGCGCGCGTTCATCCATCGCGTACATCGCGTGGCCGGCGGAGCGGGACGCCGCGGATTCCTTGACCGGCTCGACCCGGGTGTTACCGCAGGGAATCCTACCGGCCATCGCGCCGTTCTCTCTCCCGGAGCCGAGCGCCCTGGGGGCGCCCGACCAATCCCATGCCGACGCACGAATCACCCACCGCGCACGCTACCGACCCCGTCCCGACGCCCGCGCAGCGCAAGCGACCCGGGCTCGGCTTCGCCCTGAAGCTCCTGTTCAGCGTCGCGATGCTCGCGTGGATCGTGCACAAGGTCCTGGCGCGTGGCGGCGCCGAGGGCTTCGTCGAGCGCCTGGCCCAGCTCCACTGGGGCTGGGTCGCCGCGGCCGTCGCGATGCAGCTCATCGCCATCGGCTTCAGCCTCGTGCGCTGGCAGCGCCTGCTCGTCGGCCAGGGCCTGCACGCCCCGTGGCGCTTCCTCGGGGGCTCGATCCTCATCGCCCGCTTCTTCGGCGCGTTCACCCCCGGCGGCTTCACGGGCTTTGGCGGCTGGCGCATCTACGACGTCGGCAAGCACTCGGGCAAGGTGGCCCGCGCGACCGCGACGATCGGGGTCGAGATGATCCTCGGCCAGCTCGCGTTCGGGGTCGTGGTGATGGCAGGCAGCGTCTTCGGCGCCCGCTTCATCGGGACGACGGGCGTGTTGCTCGTCAACGGCGCCTTCCTCGCGATCATCGTGGTCGGCCTGACCTTCCTCGCGCGCCCGCAGCTCTTCAGGTGGGTCGCGGGCTTCTTGCCCGCCGGCGTCGCGGCCCGCGTGCAGACGCTCGTCGACGCGGTCTGCGCCTACCAGGGCAAGGCCCCGCTCCTCGTGCAGGCGGCGCTGCTCGGCGTGGGCACGCACGCCTTCAACAACCTCATCTACGTCTGCGCGGCGCGGGCGCTCGGGGTCGAGCTCGGCGTCGGCGCCGTGTTCTTCGCGTCGTCGCTGCAGATCTTCGCGACGCTCCTGCCCGCGTCCATCAACGGCATCGGCCTGCGCGAGGCCGCCGCCGTCGCGCTCTACACCTCTGCGGCGGTGGGTCTCCCGATGGCCACGGCCGTGCTCATCCCGATCGTGGGCTTCGCCTGCGAGATGTTCGTCTCCTCGTTCGGCGCGCTCTTCTTCCTCGCGCGCCGGCGCGGCTACGACGCGCACATCCGCGTCGACGATCCCGACCGCGAGCGGCTCGCGCAGCCGCCCATCCCGGCGGCGCCGCGTGAGGACTGGCCACGCATCGGTCGGGGCGCGGCGCTCGGCCTCGGGGCCGGGATGCTCGGCGGCCTCCTCGTCGGCGTGACCGAGGGCGCGGTCATCGCGTTCGCCGCACACGGCCGCGCCGGCTACACCGTGCTCGCATACGGGGCGCTCGCCTACGCGCTCTTCGCGGGCATCGGCGGCGCGTGCTTCGGGGCGCTGCTGGCCGGCTCCGGTCGCCTGATGCGGCGCGCCGCCATGGCCCCGGCGGAGGCGTACGGCCGCATGGCCGCCGTCGTCACCGCCGGCCTCGCCTTCCCGCTCACGGCGTTTCGCCTGCGCCGCGACTACTTCGACGAGCACCTCAAGTGGAAGAGCCTCGACGGCCTGCTCGTCCTCGGCGGGTGCCTGCTGGCCGCCGTCGTCCTGTACCTCGGGCTGTCGTGGCTGCTCCGGAGGCTCACGCGGCGCAAGCCGGGGAGCGCGCTGCTGCACCCCGTCGGCTCCGTCGCGGCCGTCGCGGTCGCCGTCGTCGCGCTAGGCCTCGGGGCGGCGGGTCTCGGCGCGGTCGAGTTCGGCGCCGGCGCAGCGGCCGCGCCCGCGAGCAGCCCATCCGCCGCAAACGCTCGGCCCGGCGCGCCGGACGTGCTCTTCGTCGTCGTCGACACGCTGCGCGCGAGCTTCCTCCCCGCGTGGGGCGACCCCGAGACGAAGACCCCGAACCTCGACGCGTTCGCGAAGGACGCGGTGCGCTTCGACCAGAGCTTCGCGAACGCGAGCTGGACGCGGCCGAGCTTCGCGTCGATGCTCACGGGCCGGCTGCCCTCGAGCCACGGGGTGATGAACAAGCACGACGCGCTGCCGAGCGCGCTCGAGACGCTCCCGGAGGCGCTGCACGCGGGTGGGTACGCCACGGCCGGGTTCGTGACGAACTACAACATCGCGCCGTACTTCAACTTCCAGCAGGGCTTCGACACCTATCACTACCTCGAGCCCGGCTACCCGATCGGCGACGACGCGAGCAGCAAGCTCCTCGTCGTCGAGGCGGCGCGCAAAGCGATCGAGCGCGCGATGTCGGCGGACGGTCGCGTGCGGCCCGGGATGGCGTACCAGGACGCGGCCACCGTGAACGCCGCGGTCGACGGCTGGCTCGCGGCGTCGCCGCGGCGGCCGTGGTTCGCGTTCGTCGCGTACATGGACCCGCACGACCCGTACTACGTCCACCCCTACGACGGTCACGGCTACGCCCGCGCGGTGAACCCGCGCCCGGCGCCGGGCGAGGCCCCGCGCCTGCGCCGGCTCTACCGCGGCGAGATCCACTACTGGGACGCCGAGTTCGGAAAGCTGCTACAGGATCTGCGCCGCCGCGGGCTCTACGACGACATGCTCATCGTCGTCACCGCCGACCACGGCGAAGAGTTCGACGACCACGGCGGGTACTGGCACGGGACGACGCTCTACGACGAGGCGGTGCACACCCCGCTCTACGTCAAGCTGCCCGGCAACCGGCGGGGTGGGACCGTCGTCCGGCACTGGGTGCAGAGCATCGACCTCATGCCGACGCTCCTGCACCTGCTGCACCTGCCCGTCCCGGAGGGCGTGCAGGGGGGCGACCTCTTCACGGGGCACGACGTCGTCTACGCCGAGGAGAGCCACGAGGGCAACGTCCTCGAGAGCGTCCGGCAGCGGCGCGACTTCAAAGAGCTCAAGCTCATCAAGGCGAACCCCGGCAACCCGCGCGGCCTGAAGCCGACGGAGCTCTACGACGTCGCCGACGACCCCGGCGAGCTGCATGACCTCGCCGAGCGCCAGCCGGAGACCGTCCGCGAGGTGCGCACGACGCTCGAAGCGCAGCACGTCCTCGCGCGGCAGGGCGCGACCACCGAGCACGACCAGGTCAAGCTCACCGGCGAGGCGGCCAAGCGCCTCGAGGCCCTCGGCTACATCTCCGGCAGCGACGACGACGCCAAGCCCGACGCACCAAACAAGTAAGGCAGCCCGCTGCCGGGCTCGAGCGGTTGCTGGGCCTCGTGCAGCGCCGCTTGGGCTAGGGGTGCTAGCGCAGCGTCTGCACGTGCCCGAGTTCTCTCGTCATGTTCTTGTGGTGGGCCTCGAGGGTGCCGCCGCCGATCTCGAGGAGCTTGGCGTCGCGCCACAGCCGCTCGACGACGTACTCGCCGACGTAGCCGTAGCCGCCGAGCACCTGGATGGCGCGGTCGGCGACGTTCTTGGCCATGGTCGCGCAGAAGAGCTTGACGCCGTCCGAGTCGAGGCGGTGTCCGGCGCTCCCGAGATCGATCTGGGCGGCCGTCTGGTAGGTGTAGGAGCGGCCGGCCATCCACTCCGCGTATGACTCCGCGAGGTGCCGCTGGACCTGCCCGAAGTGCGCGAGCGGCTCGCCGAACGACGTGCGCTCGCGGGCGTAGCGGTTCATCACGTCGAGGCTCCGACGGGCGATGCCGAGGCTCATCGCCGCGAGCGTGACGCGCTCAATCTCGAGGTTGCGCATCATGTGCAGCGTCGCGCCGCCCTCCGGGCCGACGCGCTGGCGCTCAGAGACCTCGCAGTCCTCGAACACCAGCTCCGCCGTGCTCGACGCGCGCATCCCGAGCTTGTCCTTGAGCCGCTGTCCGAGCGAAAACCCCGGCGTGCCCTTGTCGACGAGGAAGCTCGTGAGCTGCGCCCGCGGCGCGCCCTTCATGCGCGCGTACACGAGGAACGCGTCGCCGAGGGTCTGGTCGTCGACCGCGCCGTTCGTGATCCACATCTTCGCGCCGTTCAGCACGTAGCCGTCGCCGCGCCGCTCGGCGGTCGTGGCGAGCCCGAGCACGTCAGTGCCGGCCCCAGGCTCGCTCATGCACATCCCGCAGACGGTCCGCCCGGCGCACGCGTCCGGGAGGTAGCGCTCCCGCTGCTCGTCGCTCGCGTTCAAGAACACGTTGTTCACGAAGAGCATCGCGTGCGCGAGGTACGCGAGCGTGAAGCCCGGATCGACCGCGGCCAGCTCCTCGTGCGCGATGACGGCGGCGACCGCGTCCATGCCCGCGCCGCCGAAGCGCTCGTCGACGGTGATGCCGAGCAGCCCGAGCTCGCCGAGCTTTCGAAAGAGCGGCAGGTTGAAGTGCTCCGAGCGATCCGACGCGAGCGCCTGCGGCTCCACCTCGCGCTCCGCGAACGCCCGGACGGTTTGCCGAAGCGCGCGATGCTCGGGCGTGGGGTTGAAGAGATCGAGGTCGCCCATGCTGTGGCCCATCGCAGACCGCTACCACGCGCCGCCCGCCGCGAAAACCCCGACGGTCTCCCGCGGCGCAGGATCGGGTGCGGGCGCGGGTGCGGGCACAGGCGCGGGGGCGGGGGCGGGCGTGGTCGCGGGGACGGG
>JAGQJE010000224.1 GCA_020430775.1 Myxococcales bacterium | reverse complement strand
CCCACGACGGTCGGCGCCCACGATGCACCCGCCGCGACTCCGGAGCCGGAGCCCCGTCGGCCGCCGGGTGCGGCCGCGGCGGCGCCTGGTAACCGCACCATGCTCGGGATGGCCTACCGGCGACCACGCCACACGAGCTCCGTGCCGCCCGCCCGGGGACGCGCGGCGGCGCGCAGCATGAGCTCGGCGTCCGGTCCGGCCGCCGACGCATCATCCGCCGACGACCGCACCTCCGGCGGCCGCCACCTGCTCCCGTGGGTCCTCGGGCTCGCGGCGGTCGCGCTCGCCGTCGCAGCAGGCGCGTGGTGGTGGACGCAGCGCGCCCCGGCCCTCACGGCGACCGTCGTGCGCGCTGACGGCGCTGAGACGCTCGTCGTGCGCGCACCGGACGCGGCCCCCGGCAGCACGGTGCGCCTCGGCGTGACCGAGGGGCGGGTCGAGCGAGGCGAGGCGAGGTTGCCGCTCGAGCCGGACGCGCTGCACGTGGGGGACAACCACCTCGGGCTCGAGCTCGTCTCGCCGACCGGACGCAGGCGCGTCGGGACCGTGACGATCGAGCTCGCCTATCGCATCACCCCCGACCTCACGGGCTTCGATCGCGACCCTCCGGTGCTGCCGATCGTCGTGCACGCGCTCCCCGGCTCGGTGGTCACCCTCGACGGGCAGCCCCTCTCGCTCGACGCGCAGGGAACCGCGCGGCGCGCGCTGGCCATCGAGCCGGAGCCGCCGAGCGAGGTCGCGTTCGACCGGACGGTGCGCTACCGAGTGGAGCCGCCCGGGCGCGAGGCCGCGACAGGGGCCGTCCACGTCCGGCTGCCGCTCGCGCGCCTCGTCCTCGATCGCCCGGGCCAGACCTTCCTCAGCGATCGCGCGTCGGTCGAGATAGGCGGCGGGGTCGACGACGACGCCACGGTCTCGGTCGACGGCCAGGCGGTCCCGGTGAAGGACGGGCGCTTCCTGACGCGCTACGCGATGCCGGAGCCGGGCGCGTACGAGCCGCTCGTCGTCGTCCGCGAGCCGGGCCACGCACCTCGGCTGCTGCGCCTCGCGCTGACGCGCGTCCAGGACCTCGACGCCGCCGCGGCGAGCTACCCCATCGACCGATCGCTCTCGTTCAAGCGCCTCGCGCAGAACCCGACCATCTACCGCGGCCAGCACATCGCGCTCGAGGGCCGCGTCTACAACGTCGACGTCTCCCGCGGCAAGAGCGCGATACAGATGCTCGTGCGCGGGTGCGGCGGCGGGGTCGCGTGCTCGGTCTGGGTGACGTACCCGGCCGCCACCGACGTCTCGAACGACGACTGGATCAAGGTCCTCGGCGTGGTCGGCGGCGAGCAGCAGTTTCGCCCGCGGTCGGGCGAAGACACGGTGCTCACGGTCCCGCGCATCGACGCCGCGTTCATTCTTCCGGCGAAGGCGCCCTAGCCACCGGGCGCTCGAGGCAGCGAGCGCGCGGGGGTCTCACCGGGTCTGGCCGAGGCGCCGCTCCTCCATGCGCCGCAGCAGCTCGGCCATCAGGCGCGTGTACAGCTCGTCGCCGAGGACGCCGTCTTCGACCCCGCCGTCGATCGAGGGGTTGTCGTTGACCTCGATGACCACGCAGCGGTTGCCGGTCTGTTTGATGTCGACGCCGTACAAACCGTCGCCGATGAGGCGCGTCGCCTTGAGCGCTACCTTGAGGACCTGCTCCGGGACCTGCTCGACCGCCACGCACTCGTAGCCGCCGCTCTTTACGGCCCCCTTCGCGGAGTGCTTGTAGATCTGCCAGTGGCCGCGGGACATGAAGTAGCGGCAGGCGTAGAGCGGCTGGTTGCGAAGCACGCCGATCCGCCAGTCGTACTCGGTGTAGAGATACTCCTGCGCGATCAGCAGCGCGCTGCGGCGAAACAGATCGCTCGTAGCTTGGCGGAGCTGCTCGGCCGTCTCGGCCTTGACGACGCCGCGTGAGAACGAGCCGTCCGGGATCTTGACGACGAGCGGCAGCCCGAGCCGCTCGGGCAGCGACTCGAGCTGCTCGTCGTCGTGCTGAAAGAGCACCTCGCCGCGCGGGGTCGGCACCTTGTGCGACTGCAGCAGGTCGTGCAGGAAGATCTTGTTGGTGCAGCGCTGGATCGACACCGGATCGTCGATCACCGCCATGCCTTCTTTTTCGGCGCGGTGGGCGAAGCGGTACGTGTAGTTGTCGATACCCGTCGTCGCGCGGATGAACAGGCCGTCGTACTCGGCGAGGCGCTCGTAGTCGGACTTGGTGATGAGGTCGACGTCGATCTCGAGGCGTGCCCCGGCCCGAACGAAGCGCTTGAGCGCCTGGCGGTCGGAAGGCGGCATGCGCTCCTTCGGATCGGTGAGCATCGCGAGGTCGAACCGGAACTGGCGTCGCGCGCGGGGTTTGCGCCAGATGGTGCGCGAGTGGTGGTCGAGCGCCTGGGCGAAGGCGTCCTGCTGGTCGTCGACGAGGCCGTCGAGGCTCCCCGGTCGGATGCGCTGGATCTGCCAGACGCGCTCCCGGTGGAACTCGATGCGCAGCAGCGGGCAGGGGAAGAGCTCGAAGACGCCGCGCGCCAGGTCGGCGAGCTGCGGGTGGGAGGTCTCGCCGAAGTACACCAGCATGCCGATGTCGGTGACGTCGTCGCCGCCGGCGGGCAGGAAGCTGCGGAGCTTCTCGTTCAGGTCCTCGAGGTCGAGGCCGTAGAGCGCTCGCTCGCGCAGATCGTTCAGCGTGCGCACGGTCGGGATGACGCGATGACCGCGCGCCTCGGCGAGCAACGAGACGTAGTACCCGGTGCCGAGGTAGCGGGAGACGCGGCACAGGTTGATGACCCTCGTGCGCTCGCCGGTCACGTTCGGCTCGTGCAGGTACTCGTCCGCGGTGATGACGTTGGCGGACGGGTAGTACGACGCCCAGTCGGAGGCTTTTTCGACGACGATCGCGAGCCTGGTCACGGACCGAACGCTCCCAAAAGAGGAGCGCCGAGTGTGCACCTGGGCTGCGCGTCGGGCAACTGTCTGCGCGTCCGGGCGCCGGTCGGAGGGCGTGCGATCGAGCCGGCGGCGCGCGCGGGGGGCGGGCTGCCGGCGGGCGATGTTGGGCTACGTGCGCTCGGCCTCGGCGCCTGCGGCCGCGTGTGGCTCACGCGTGCGCAGGACGTTCAGCGCGAACCCCGCGGCCAGCAGCGCGACGACGACGAGCTGCGCGATCAGCGTCTGCCAGGTGGGGTAGATGCCGAGCAGCTCGACGCGCGGGACGGACGCCACCGAGACCGCGACCCAGCCGGCCTCCTGCAGGGCCGCGACCCCCTTGCCGGTCAGCACGATCGCGAGCACCGCGATGAGCGCTGAGCTCGCCGAGAAGAAGGTGCCGAGGGGCAAACGCCGGCTCGTCTTGAGCATCGCCCAGGCGATGAGGCCGAGCGCGAGCACGCCCGCGCCGATGCCCGCGAGCATCCAGCGCTCCTGCCCCTCGTTCCAGAGCGCCGCGTAGAAGAGGATCGTCTCGAAGACCTCGCGGTACACGGAGATGAACGCGAGGCCGAAGAGGAACCACGCCGAGCGCCGGTGCACCGCGACGCTCATCTTCTGCTTGAGGTACGCCTGCCAGCGCCCGCCGATGCTCTTGCGGTGCATCCACAGGCCGACGCTGAGCAGCACCGCGGCGGCGAGCAGCGACGACAGCCCCTCGGTCAGCTCGCGGCCGGCGCCGCTGATGGAGATCGCGTACTCGGCGAGCGCCCAGGTGATGCCGCCCGCGACCAGCGCCAGCACCCACCCGAGGTGCACGTAGCGCGCGGACTCGTGGCGCTCGGCCTTGTGCAGGAACGCGAGCAGCGCGACGACGACGAGGAGCGCCTCGAGGCCCTCGCGCGTCAGGATGATGAACGCCGCGAGGAAGGTCGCCCAGGGGCCGCCCGCTTCGTCTGCGAGCACGCGCTGCGCGCGCGTGAGCAGCGCCTGCACGTCGCCCGCCTGGGACGCGATGGCGTCCGCGGGGCCGCCGCGCGACAGCGACGTGCGGTATGCCCCCATGGCCGTCTCGAGCTCGTGCGTGAGCGCACCGTCGCGGGCTGTAAGGCGAGGCTCGACCGGCTCGACCCCGTCGAGGTACGCCGAGAGCGCGAGGCGCGTCGCCTCCTTCGTGTCGCCGGCGCGGTAGGCCGCGACGCTCGCCGTGACGCGGCCGCGCGCGAGATCGAGCCCGCGTGAGCCCTGCGCGACCGCCTTCGGGTGCGCGCGTAGCCAGCCGACGAGCGCGCGGGCGTCGTCCTGGCCGAGGACGGCGTCGAGCTGCGAGACGCGCGTGTTCGACAGCTCCTCGAGCGAGCTGATCTGCGCGCGGGCCGCGGGGTCCTGCGCCCACCGCTCGGCGCCGGCGGCCTCGCGGTCGCGATAGGCGAGGGTGCCGACGTAATAGGCCAGCGCCCAGCGCTCGCGCGGCGAGAGCGCGTCCGCGTAGCTCGCCATGGAGGTGCCCTCGACGCCTTGGGTGATGACCTCGAAGAACGACAGCGGGCTGCGCTGGTCCGCGCGCGTCGCGTCGGTGAAGTCGATCGGCGGCGGGTCGAGGTCGCGGCCGGCGGGGCCGTCGCCGTGCCCGGTCGCGCCGTGGCATGAGGCGCAGTGGGTCTCGTAGAGCGACGCGCCCTGCGCGAGGTCCGGCGTCTGCTCCGGCGCGGTCGGGACGGGGTAGACCGCGAGTAAGGCGGCGGCGAGGCTGTGCGCGTCGTTGGCGACGTCCTTCGGCGCCGCCTTGTCGTGAACCGCGGCGATGAGGGCGTCGGCGCCGCGCAGCAGGCCGGCCTTGCCGGAGGCTTCGGGTAGGGAGGCGATCTTCGCGCGGGCGGTCGCCGTGAACTCGTTCATCTCGGCGTACTCGCTCGCGCTGAGGACCTCGCCGTTGCGGACCGCGCCCGCGTAGTCCGTCGCGACGTAGTCGAGGAGCTGCCACGTCTGCGGCACGACGCGCGTGGCGTCCTGGGCTTGCGCCTCGGCCGGGGGTTGGGCCTGCGCGCGCGCCTGTCCCTGCGCTACGCCGAGCGCGCCGGCCGCGGCGAGCAGACCGGCGATGAGGACGCCGCGCGTTGTGAAAATGCATTTCATTATCACAGCGCGGTCCTACCACGGAAGGCCTCCCTCGCCAACCACGGTCCCCTGATCCGGCGCCGCGCTCGGGAGGCAGACCGCGCGCCCCACGAGGCCGACCTCGCCCTGCGCCCGCCGCGTCCGCGTGCTCGATCGCGGCCCGGCTCGGGCAGCGCTCGCGAGCGCCGAGTCAGACGAGAACGGAAAGTTCGAGCGTTCAAAGAAAACAACGCAGACATCCGCCAAAAACGGAATCATGCGCCACCACGCGAACCAACCCGTCAAAT
>JAGQJE010000223.1 GCA_020430775.1 Myxococcales bacterium | reverse complement strand
CCCGCGAGGTACCCACGCGGCCCGCGGGGGCGCCGAACGACGCCGCGCGGCCCGACCACCCGTCGTCGGATGGGGCGCCGACCGAGCGCTTCGCGGGTCGCTCCCCGGGTCGCGCTGGGCAGCCGGGGCGGCTCACGGTGCACCCGCGCGGCTTCGGCTTCGTCGCCGTCGACGACGGCACCGATGACGTCTACGTCGCCGAGCACAACATGGGCGCCGCGCTGCACGGCGACCGCGTCGAGATCCTCTCGCGACCTTCGCCGAAGGGCCGCGAGGGGATCGTCATCGCGGTGCTCGCGCGAGGGGTCGGGACGCTCACCGGTTCCCTCCGCCGGCTCGGGCGCGACGTCTACCTCGAGGCGGACGACCCGCGCCTGCGTTCGCCCATGCCCGTCGAAGCGCCGCCTGCCAAGTACGACGACGCCGACGTGTTCCTCTGCGAGATCACCCACTACCCGCAGGACGACCAGGAGCGTCCTACCGTGCGGGTCCTCGAGGCGCTCGGCGCGCGCGGCACGACCGAGGTCGAGGTCGCCAAGATCAAGATCCGCGAGGGCATCGTCGAGGAGTTCCCGCCCGACGTCGTCGAGGAGGCGGGCGCGTTCGGCGCGCGCGTGTCGCCGCAGGAGAAGCGCGACCGCGAAGACCTGCGCGAGCTCGATCTCGTCACCATCGACCCGGAGGACGCCCGGGACCACGACGACGCGATCTTCGTCGAGCGCAAGGACGGCGGCTACCGCGTGGTCGTCGCCATCGCCGACGTGTCGCACTATGTCCGGCCCGGGACCGCGATCGATCGAGAGGCGCTGCACCGCGGGACGTCGATCTACCTGCCCGACCGCGCGATCCCGATGCTCCCCGCCGAGCTCTCCTCGAACCTGGCCTCCCTCGTGCCGAAGCGCGACCGGCTCTGCCTCGGCGTCGACGTCACCCTCTCGAGGCACGGTGAGGTGCAGCGCTCTCGCTACGTCGAGGGTGTGATGCGCTCGGGCGGCCGCCTCACCTATGAGGGCGTCGCGCGAGCGCTCGACCTCACGAAGGAGGGCGACCGGCAACCCGCGGCCGAC
Source organism: Myxococcales bacterium (assembly GCA_020430775.1). Classification (GTDB taxonomy): domain Bacteria; phylum Myxococcota_A; class Polyangia; order Polyangiales; family Houyiibacteriaceae; genus JAGQJE01. The sequence goes on along the minus strand of JAGQJE010000223.1, from coordinate 17,040 downwards.
CGGCGCAAGCCCATGCTCACGGCGCTGCTGGAACTCGCCCGGACGTTGCGCAAGCGCCGGCTCGAGCGGGGGGCGCTCGACTTCGATCTCCCGGAAGCGCGCATCCACCTCGACGACGCGCGGGTCGAGCCGCTCGCCATCGAGCGCTCGAAGTCGGACCCGGGCGTCCGCGAAGCGTATCGCATGGTCGAGGAGATGATGCTGCTCGCGAACGAGGTCGTCGCGCGCGACCTCACCGAGCGCGGGGTGCCCGCCATCTACCGCGTGCACGGGCCGCCCGACGACAAGAAGCTCGAGAGCTTCTGTGAGCTGGCGACGGCCCTCGGGCACGCGCTCGACGTCGACGACGCACGCGACCCGCGCTCTCTCACGGCCTTCCTGCGCAAGATCGACGGCGAGCCGCAGGCGCCGGTGCTCCGCTACCTGCTGCTGCGCGCGATGCAGCAGGCCGTGTACTCGACGCAGGCGGGCGCCGGGCACTTCGGGCTCGCCGCGGCCGACTACCTGCACTTCACCTCGCCCATCCGTCGCTACCCAGACGTCACGGTGCATCGGGTCGTGCGCAAGGTGATCCACGGGGAGCCGGTCGACGCCGCGGTGTTGCGGCCGAGGCTGCAGCGCGACGCGGTGGAGGCGAGCCACCTCGAGCGCCGCGCCGCGAGCGTCGAGCGAGACGTGGTGGCGCTCTATCGCGTCATCCTGATGCGCGACCGGATCGGCGACGAGTTCGACGCGACCGTGTCCGGGCTCAGTGAGTCGGGGATCTACGCGACGCTCGACTCCCCCTTCGCAGAGGTCCTGGTCCCGGTCGAGCGCCTCGAGGACTTCTTCGAGCTCGACCGGCTCGGCGTGCGCCTCGTGGGCAACCACACCGGCCACAGCTTCGCGCTCGGTGACCGGATCCGCGTGCGGCTCGAGGAGGCCAGCGTCGAGCGGCGGCAGCTCATCGCGCTCCCGGTCTGGTCGAAGGGCCACCGGCGGCGCGCGCGCCACGGCGGCGGCAAGCGGCGCGACGGTGCGGCCGATGGGCGCTCGCGCGAGGATGCGAAGCCGGCGCCGAAGGCCGCGTCGAAGCGGGCCCGTCCGGGCGCAGGCGCGGCGAAGGGTGCCGGCGTCGACCGAGCGGACTCGGCGCGCGGGGCCGAGGACGGCAACGTGCACCTGCGCGAGCGACCGTCCAAGTCGAAGCGCAAGCGCAGCGGTCGCCCGCGGGGGAACGGGGCCGCCAAGCCGGGCTCGAAGAAGAAGCCGCGATCCTGATGCGCCGGCCCGACCGAGCCGCGCGGGCGAGCGGTGCCGCCGCGAGAGCCGGGCGGAGCGACGGGCCGCTCCCCGACTCGGTGCCTCGGCTCATCGCGACCAAGCGCGACGGGGGCGCGCTGTGCGACGCCGACATCGCGCGGCTGATCGACGGCTTCGTCCGCGGCGACGTCGCCGACTACCAGATGTCCGCGCTCGCGATGGCGATCTACTTCCGCGGCATGAGCCCGGAGGAGACGCTCGCGCTGACGCGCGCGATGCGGGACAGCGGGCGCGTCCTCGACCTGTCGAGCGTGCGGGGGCGGAAGGTCGACAAGCACTCGACCGGCGGCGTCGGCGACAAGCTGAGCCTCTGCCTCGCCCCGCTCGTCGCGGCGACGGGCGTGCCGGTGCCGATGATCAGCGGGCGCGGGCTCGGGCACACCGGGGGGACGCTCGACAAGCTCGAGGCCATCCCCGGCTTCAGCGTCGACGTGTCGCCCGCGCGCTTCGTGCGCCAGCTCCGCGACGTGGGCTGCGTCCTCGCCGGCCAGAGCGACGCGCTCGCGCCCGCCGACCGGCGCCTCTACGCGCTGCGCGACGTGACCGCGACCGTCGAGTCGGTGCCTCTCATCACCGCCAGCATCCTGTCGAAGAAGCTCGCCGAAGGCGCCGACGCGCTCGTCCTCGACGTGAAGGTCGGCCGGGGGGCGTTCATGAAGCGAGAGGCCGACGCGCACGCGCTCGCGGCGTCGCTGGTGCAGGTCGGCGAGGCGAACGGCACGCGGATGCGGGCGCTGCTCACCGACATGGACGCGCCGCTCGGGCGCACGATCGGCAACGCGCTCGAGACCGCGGAGGCCTTCGAGGTCCTGCGCGGCGGCGGTCCGGACGACGTGCGCGAGCTGACGTTGACCCTCGGCGCGGAGATGCTCGTGCTCGCCGGGCGCGCGCGCAGCGAGGCGAGCGCCCGGCGCCGGCTCGAGCGCCTGCTCGGCTCGGGCGCCGCGGCCGAGAAGATGCGCGCGATCGTCCGAGCCCAGGGCGGCGACCCGCGCGTCGTCGCCGAGCCCGACCGGCTCCCGCGGGCCGCCCACGAGGCGACGGTGCGTGCCGCGGAGGCGGGCTACGTCGGCGACGTCGACCCGCTCGCGCTCGGGCTCGCGTCGGTCGCGCTCGGCGCCGGGCGAGCGCGCGCCGATGAGTCGGTCGACCCCGCCGCTGGCCTCGTCTTGCACCACGTGCGGGGCGATCGCGTCGAGGCGGGTGCGCCGCTCATCACGATGCACGCGGCGAGCGGGGCGCGGATCGACGCGGCGCGGGGAGACGTCGAGGCGGCCGTGCGGATCAGCGCGCGCCCGCCGAAGCCCCGCCCGCTCGTCCTCGATCGCCTCGGCTCCGCGTAGCCTCGGCGTTCACGGCCGCCTCGCAGCGGGGGTCGCGCTGCATCAGCGCCGCCCGCAGCCGCCGCTCGGCCGCGGTCGGGTGCGCGTCGAGCAGCCGCGCCCCGACCGCGCGCCAGCCGAGCCGCGCCCACAGCGTCGCGGTGTCCGGGAAGCGGTGAAGGCGCGCGTAGCGGCGGTACAGGGGCACGAAGACCGGCCGCGGCGCGTGACGGTCGAGCAGCCGCGCGATCTCGAGCCCCGAGCGCTGACGGCCGCGCGCCGCGGCGACGTCTCGCTGCGCCCGAGCGACGACCTCGAGGAGGCTCGATGCCGGCACCCCCGGGGGCGGCGTGCGCAGCGCGAGGTCGGCCTCCATCATCATCGCGGCGCCCGACCAGTACACCCGCGCGAAGCGACGCGTCTCGCCCATCCGCGCGCTGGCCTCGGCGAGCGAGCGCCCGGGGTCGGTGATGTCGCGGCCACGCCGGAAGCCGTCGGCGATCTCGCTGAACGCACGCTCGGGCGCGATCCACCCGCAGCGCGCGCGGAGCGTCTGCTGGAGGTAGGTCGCGAAGCCCTCCGGGACGAAGCGCGCGTCCGGCGTCGACGGCAACAGGAGCAGGTGCGACAGCTCGTGCACGCCGACCCAGTCGTCTTCGAGCGCGGCGCGGGTCACGTCGGGGTCTACGAGGAACGCGACCGACGCCCCGTGCCGCCAGCGGGCGACGCCGAAGCGTACGGCGTCGTCGTCGCGGTCGGCTTGCGCGCCGCGGGGCGCCGTGTGGATGAACACCTGCACCTCGTGGTGCGGGAAGCGTCCGCCGGTCGCCGTGGCCACCGTGCGCACGCACCGGCGCAGCCAGGCTTCGAGGGTGCGCATGAACGATCGGCTCGCGCCGGCAGGGAAGTGCACGTCGAACGACGCACCGGCGACGTCGACGCGCGCGCGTGGGCCAGGCGGGGACGACACGGTGAAGAGGCCCTCACGCCAGGCCCCCTCGTCGGTGGCGCCGTCGTGGTCGTCTTCGTCGTTGTCGACGTCAGTCGCCCCGTCGCCTGCGACTGCATGAGGAGCGTCCGACGGCGCGGTGAGCGCGTCCTGCGGAATGCGCAGGGGCGGCGCGCTCCGGCAGCCGGGCGCGATGCCCACGACGAGGAGCACGAAAACTGCACAGTAACGGAAGGAAAAATGGAGCACGTCGGCGCGGAGTTTTTTTCTTGAAAGGGAACGAAACAACACGCCACCGCGTACATAGGTGTATACGATTGGCCCGAACCGATGGTCTTGAGGGGACGTGAACACCTCGGGCTCGAACGAGCGCGGCGCACACCGCCGTCGGCTCGCTTCGTTTGCCATCTCGCGGCGAACGCGGATAGACCTCGGAGTCATGTCACACACGTTGGGAGACATCAGATGAACACGGTACTGAAGCACTCGCTCGTCGCGATGGCTACGGCGGCGCTCGGCGTCACCGCTGGCTGCTCACACTCGTCGACCCCGGCCGCCACGGAGTCCACCTCCGGCGGCACCTCGACGTCCGCCACCCAGGCCTCGTGCTCGCCCGGCAAGTGCGCCGCCGGGAAGTGCGCCGGCGCGCCGTCGACCACCCAGTCGAACGACCAGTCGGCCACGCCTCCGAGCACCGACTCCGCCGCCAAGAGCGGCGCGAGCCAGGCCTCCTGCGGCGAGAACTCCTGCGGCTGAGCGCATAGCGCCGCGACGAACCGTAGAGACGCCGTGGCGGACTTTGCTCCGCCCGGCGTCTTTGCTTTCTGTGCATGCACAACGCGGGCTGGCGTGTAGCCCACGCTCGGCCGCGCGCCCGAGGGCGGGCGCCGCAGCGCGACGCGCGCCGCGGCTGCGATAGGACGACGGGAACCCATGAGAGAGCACCGGACATGACCCACCGCGTCGAGGGCGTCGGCGTCGGCTTTCGCATCGAGATGGCCGACGCGCTAATCGAGCGCGAGCCACCGGAGATCGACTGGCTCGAGCTGCACCCAGAGAACTACATGCAGCGCGGCGGTGGGTTCACCGACAGCCTCGCGCGCGCCCGCGAGCGCTGGCCCTTCGCGACGCACGGCCTGACGATGTGCTTCGGCAACACCGCGCCCTTCGAGCGGAGCTACCTCGATCCGCTGCGGGCGTTCCTGCGCGACCTCGAGACGCCGTGGCACAGCGACCACCTCTGCTTCGGCGCGGCGGACGGCCGCATGGCGCACGACCTGCTGCCGCTGCCCTTCACGGAGGAGGCCGTCGCCAACTGCGTGCAGCGCTTCACGGAGGCGCGCGACGCGCTCGACATCACGCTCGCGTTCGAGAACGTGAGCTACTACGCGCCGCAGTCCGAGGACGGGCTCGTGGAGGCCGACTTCGTCCGCGAGGTGCTCGAGCGGGCGGACGGCCGGATGCTCTTCGACGTCAACAACCTCTACGTCAACAGCCAGAACTTCGGCTTCGACCCGCTCGCATACATCGACCGCATCCCGCTCGAGCGCGTCGTGCAGATCCACGTCGCCGGCCACCTCATCGAAGATGAGCACCTGCGCATCGACACCCACGGCGAGCCCATCGGCGACGGCGTCTATGTGCTGCTCGAGCGCGTGCTCGAGCGGACGGGGCCCGTGCCGGTGCTGCTCGAGCGCGACAACAACATCCCGCCGCTCGACGTCCTGCTCGACGAGGTGCGGCGGCTGCGCGCGATTTACGACCGCGCGACGCCGAAGGCCACGCGCGCGACGCGATCGACGCCCGCACGCGGCGAGCCCGTGGGCGCGGCCGCGCCGGTGCGCGCAGGAGGTCGGCCGTGAGCCTCGCCGAACACCAGCGCACGGCGCTCCGCGTGTGCTTCGACGCCGAGCCGAGCGAGGCAGACCTCGCGATCATCGGCTCCGCGGAGCGCTGGCTCGTCTACCGCGGCATGGTCCGCCGTCGACTGCAGCGCGTCGCCAAGGCCGCGCTGCCGCGGACGGAGGGAGCGCTCGGCGAGCCTCGCTTCGACGCCCTCCTCGACGCGTGGTTCGGCGCCGGCGGGCCGCGCACGCCCTTCTTCCGCGCCGTGCCCGAGGAGCAGGCCGCCTTCCTGCGCAGCCACCTCGGCGCGAGCGACCCCCCCTGGGCGGACGATCTCCTGCGCTACGAGACGGCGCAGTGGCGCGCCCGCTATGCGCTCGGCGAGCCGTCGCGGCCCGTCGTCGAGTTTGCCTTCGATCGCGCGCCCGCCGTCAACCCGACGCTCGAGCTGCTCCGCCTCGGGCATCCGGTGCAGACCCTCGAGACCGACCTGCCGCGTGAGCGCGCGGCCGCGGCCGAGACGGAGGCGCGAGCGGACGTGGACGGCGCCCTCGACGGTGCCGCCCCGGAGCGGCAGCCCGATGGGGCGCGCGCCGAGGCCGAGCGCGAGGCGGGGCACCGCTACGATCCAGAACCGACCACCGTCTGCGTCTACCGGAGGCCGGGCGAGGTGCAGGCGCGCACCTTCGTGCTCAACGACGTCGCCGCGGCGCTCGTCGAGGCCTGGATCCGCGGGGACGAGACGGTCACCGACTCGGTGCGCGCGGTCGCGAGCCGTCTCGGCTGCGTCATCGACCAGGTGTTCATCGACGACCTGTCGACGATGCTCGCGGACTTCCTCGACCGCGGCCTGCTGCTCGGCGCGTACGGCTGATCGGCCGGCGCCGACCTGCGGGCCGTGACGGGAGCCGGTGCCGCCCCAGTCCGTCGCGCGGTCATCGCACGGTCAGGGCTCGATGGCGAAGGGCGGGGGGCGCAGGGTGTCGAGCGCGTCGCTGTCGATGAGCCCGAGGTCTTGGGTGGCGACGGGCGCGGTGCCACCGTCGCGCCACGCCTCCCACCGGTAGCGCCAGCGCGCCTCTCGCGGGAGCACGCGCTTCGTCGAGACGCCGTGCTGCGTGCAGCCGGGTCCACAGTCGACGGTCCGGTCGCACCGCCACCGCAGGACTCCGCGCGGGTCATCGAAGACCACCGGCTCGCCGCCGAGGTCGACGGGCACGTCCTGGTCCTCGACGTAGACGACGAGCCGCACCTCGTCGACGCCCGCGCTCGCGCAGGTCGCTCCCGGCGGCAGCGTCCACTCGGCGTCGACCCCCACCTCGTGGCCGAGCGGGTCGAACGCCGCGACGAACACGTCGCGCGGGCTCGCGTCCGGCGGCAGGCCCAGCAGCGGCCCGAGGTAGACGACGTCGAGCCCCGTCGACGCGGGGCCCTCGCTCACGGTGATCGAGCTCGCGCAGCGGTCGGCCACGGCCTCGGCGTAGACGCAGTCGCAGAGCGGCAGGTCGCTCGCGGGCGGGGCCCGCACGTCGCACGCGTCGATGCGGTCGATCTGTTTGCCGCGCCGGTCGAACAGCCGCCACCACGCCTTCCACGTGCCGGGACGCAGCGTGAGCATCGCCCCGCTCGGGAGCATGCTGGTGTCGAAGCGCCCGTCCCGACACGGAAACGCCGCCGAGTCGACGCAGCCGAAGCCCCCGAGGTCGCAGATCTCGAGCCGCAGCGCGTCGATGGGTCCGCACGTCGCCTCCGACGCGGCCACGTCGCCGTCGCGCGCGCTCGAGGCGTCGCCCGCCCCCGGCAGGGGCGCGTAGCTCATCGCGATCTCGCCCACGACCCAGCCCGCCGTCCCCTTCGGCGTGACGACGCGGGTACACCCGGCCCACAGGCTGCTCGTCGCGAACAGAGCGGCGAGCAGCCTCGACAGGCCGCGGCTCCCTGCGCGCGCGTGACCCGCCGGGGCGGGCCGCGCGCTCACGGCGACTCTTCGTCGAAGGCAGCCTCCATCAGGAGCTGCTGCTCGAGCTTGTGCGCGGCGTGCGAGCCGGTCGCGGGGCTCGCGCTCTCCGGGCGCGCGACGCAGCGCAGGCGGAAGTGCCCCTCGATGACGTCCGGGACGCGCGCCCGGACGTAGTACCAGGCGCCCATGTTCCAGGGCTCTTCCTGACACCACACGAGGTCGGTCGTGTTCTCGTAGGGCGCGAGGATCTCGAGGATCTCGGAGGCGCGCGTCGGGTAGAGCTGCTCGACCCGGACGATCGCGACGTCGTACGCGTCGAGCTGCTCGCGCGTCTCGAGCAGGTCGTAGTAGACCTTGCCCGAGCAGATCACGACGCGGCGGGCGGCCTTCGGGTCGACGCGCTCGTCGGTCTCGGGGATGACGCTGCGGAAGCTCCCGTTCGCGAGCTCGTCGAGGGTGCTGACCGCGAGCTTGTGCCGCAGCAGGCTCTTCGGCGACATGACCACGAGCGGCTTGCGCCACGGGCGGATGACCTGGCGGCGCAGGCAGTGGAAGAGCTGCGCCGGAGTCGTGAGGTTGACGACCTGGAGGTTGTCCTCGGCGCAGAGCAGCAGGAAGCGCTCGAGCCGCGCGCTCGAGTGCTCGGGCCCCTGTCCCTCGAAGCCGTGCGGGAGGAGCATCGTCAGCCCGCTCAGCCGGTGCCACTTGTCCTCGGACGAGCAGATGAACTGGTCGATGATGACCTGGGCGGTGTTGGCGAAGTCGCCGAACTGCGCCTCCCACGCGATGAGCGCCTCGGGCGTGTCGAGCGAGTAGCCCCAGTCGAAGCCGAGCACGCCCGCCTCGGAGAGCGGGCTGTCGTAGATCTCGAGCTCGGCTTGGTTCTCGCTCAGGTGGCCGAGGCGCGTGTACCGCCGGCCGGTCTTTTCGTCGTAGATGACCGCGTGCCGGTGGCTGAAGGTGCCGCGGCGCGCGTCCTGGCCGGTGAGCCGGCAGCGGTAGCCGTCGACCAGGAGCGTCGCGATCGCGAGGTTCTCCGCGGTGCCCCAGTCGACGCCCTCGCCCGTCTGCAGGATCTCGCGCTGCTTGTCGAGGACGAAGCGCTTGAGCCGCGGGTGGGGCGTGAAGTCCTCGGGCGTGGTCGTCAGGCGATCGAGCAGCGCGTCGAGGCGTTCGCGCGGGAAGGTGGTGTCCGCCGCCGGGGTGTCGACGTCGGCGCCGCCACGGTAGTCGCTCCAGAGCCCCTGCATCGCCGCGGGGACGAGCTCGTAGTCGCCGTTGCCCGACCGGGTCTCTTCGAGCGCGCGCTCGAGCTCGCTGCGACGCGTGTCGACGATCTCCTGCGCTTGCTCGCGCGTGATCTTGCACATCTCGAGCAGGCGCTCGACGTAGACCTCGCGCACGGTGCGCTTGCGGTCGATCGCCTCGTACATGACGGGCTGCGTGAAGCGCGGCTCGTCGCCCTCGTTGTGGCCGTACTTGCGGTAACAGAAGAGGTCGATGACCACGTCGCGGTGGAAGCGCTGGCGATACTCGGTCGCGAGGCGGACGACCTGCACGACCGCCTCCGGATCCTCGCCGTTCACGTGGAAGACGGGGCAGCGCAGCATCCGCGTGACGTCGGTGCAGTAGCGGGTCGACCTGCCATCCCACGGGTTCGTCGTGAAGCCGAGCTGGTTGTTGATGACGACGTGGATCGTGCCGCCGGTCTCGTAGGCCTCGAGCGCGCTGAGGTTCAGCGTCTCGGCGACGATGCCCTGCCCGATGAAGGCGGCGTCGCCGTGGATGAGCAGCGGCAGCACCTCGGTGCGCTCGACATCGCCGCGCCGGTCTTGCTTCGCCCTCACGCGACCTTCGACGACGGGGTTGACCCACTCGAGGTGGCTCGGGTTGAACGCGAGCGAGATGTGGATGTTGCGGCCGGACTCGGTCGTCTGATCGCTCGAGTAGCCGAGGTGGTACTTCACGTCGCCGCGGCCGAGGAAGGCCGCCGGGTTGTCGTCCTCGAAGCCCGCGAAGATCTGCCGGACGTTCATCCCGAGGATGTTCACCATCACGCTGAGGCGCCCGCGGTGCGCCATGCCGATGACGATCTCTTCGACGCCGAGCTCCGAGGCCCGCTCGGTGAGGACGTCGAGCATCGGGATCACGCTCTCGCCGCCCTCTAGGGAGAAGCGCTTGGCGCCGATGTACTTCGTGTGCAGGAACTGCTCGAAGATCTCGGCGTCGCTCAGCTTCGCCAGGATCCGCACCTGCTCCTCGCGGCTGAGGTCGACGCGGTTGCAGGTCGACTCCATCGTCTGCTGCAGCCAGTCGCGCGCCTCGCGCTCTTCGAGATGCGTGAACTCGACCCCGATGGTGCGGGTGTAGGTCTCTTCGAGGCGCTCGATGATCTCCCCGAGCGGCAGGGTGTCGGCCGGCGCGCTCAGGTCGCCGGTCGCGAAGAGGGTCGATGGGTCGACGTCCGAGAGGCCGTAGCGCTCGAGCAGCAGCTCGTCGGGCGGGTGCTCGCGCAGCCCGAGGGGATCGAGGTCGGCGAAGAGGTGGCCGCGGACGCGGTAGGCGTTGATGAGCGCGGACAGCCGCGCTTGCAGCTCGACGGCCTCGAGCACCTCGTCGGTCGGCGGCAGCGTGCCGCGCCTCGAGACGGGCCGCCCGTCGAGCTGCGGCAGCGACTCGGCCGCCGGCGGCAGCGCCACCGCCGAGGGGCTCACGGCCCCGGCGCGTGCGCGATAGCCGTGGCCGTTGCCGTCCCCGTCCCCGCTCGGGGCGACCGCGGCGACGGTCCCTGCGCTCGTGAGGCGCGGCCAGTCCGACTCGGGCAAGGCGTCGAAGTACCGTCGCCAGGCCGGATCGACCGCGCCCGGATTCGCCGCCCACTTGAGGAACTGCTCTTCCACCAGGCCTTGGTTGACCCCAAAATCTTGGCTCATCGCCCCATCGACCTTCCGGGTTGAAGCCCTCGGCCGGTTGCCGGCGCGGGCTCCGCCGAGCCTACCACTTCGCCTCGGGCCGGCCAGACGCACGCTTCGCCGCGCGCGCAGATGGGTGGAGCTTGGGCGCGGGCGCGGGATCGGGCACGGGAGCGGGCACGGGGGCGGCAACGGGTGCGGGCACGGGTGCGGGTGCGGGCACGGGTGCGGGTGCGGGTGCGGGTGCGGGCGCGGGAACGGGTGCGGGTGCGGGCGCGGGAACGGGTGCGGGTGCGGGTGCGGGTGCGGGCACGGGCACGGGCACGGGATCGGGCACGGGATCGGGATCGGGATCGGGATCGCGTTTGGGTACGGTCGCACGGGTCGAGTCGGGGCGTGACTCCAGGTGCGGCGCCGACGGGAACCGCGCGCCGTCGCCGCGCGTGTGTGAGGCCGGGGTGGCCTCTGCGGCGTATGTGCCGCATGGTCGGCGCATGGAGCGATGGCTCATCGTGGCGAGCGGCGCGTACGGGCTGCTCGCGGTCGCGCTCGGCGCGTTCGGCGCCCACGGGCTGCGCCGCTTCCTCGACGGGCTCGCCGACGGCGCGCAGCGCGCCGAGTGGTGGTCGACGGCGGCGCATTATCACCTCGTGCACGCGCTCGCCCTCGGGCTGTGCGCGTGGCTCGCGGGGCGCGGTGCCGGAGCCGCCGCGGCGGTCGCGGGCGGGTGCTTCGCTGCCGGGGTGCTGCTCTTCTCCGGGAGCCTCTACACAATGACCGTGACGGGCGCTCGTTGGCTCGGCGCGGTGACGCCGATAGGCGGGCTGCTGCTCATCGCCGGCTGGGCGTCCGTCATCGCCGCGGGCCTGCGGCTGCGCTGACACACGCGCGCACCCGCGGCCGCCGCGGTCAGTGCGCGTTGAGGCCCTGGCGCCGGAGCTGCTCGCGGATCTGCTGCATCACCTCGGGCGAGATCTGCTGCCCGGAGCCGCCCCCGGCGGGCATGCCCTGCGCGGCGGGACCGGCGGGCGCACCCTTCGGCGGGGGCGTCTCGACGAACGACTTGGCGCCCGGCTCCATGTGCTCGACGAGGTAGCTCGACACGACGTAGACGACCGAATCGCCCGCCTTCGCGAGGTAGCGCTCGCCCGTCTCGCCGGTCTCACCGGCCGCGCCCCCCGCGTCGACCGCGGCGCCGAGGCGCAGCACCACGGCGTAGGGCTTCGGGGCGGGCGCGGCCGACGCGGCGGAGACGCCGCCGTCGGTGTCCGTCTTCTTCGCCGGCGGCGGCGCCTTCGGGACCACGTCGAGCGTCACCGTCGCCACCGGCGCGTCGAGCGCGACGTGCTTCGGGTCGGCGTCCGCCGCGGCGAAGTCGCTCGCGCGCGCGCGGCTCAGCGCGGAGACGTAGCGCTCGACCTTGTCGGGCGAGAGCTTGTCGATGGGCGCCTGGCCGGGCGCCGGCGCCCACTTGCCGTCCGCCCCGCGCACGAAGTGATAGTCGCCCTTGTCGCTCTCGAAGCGCACGGCGCGCACCGTGCTCGGGTCGATGTCGAGGATCGTGCGGTCGCGCCAGCCCTTCACCGGCTTGTCGAAGGCGTACTTCAGGGAGCCGCGCACCGCGAGGACGTCGTCTTTGCCGTCGACGCGGACCATCGTCGAGCCGCCCTTGTAGTCACCGATGAGGAGCTTCGCGACGGTCTTGTCGCCCGCGCGAGCCTCGACCTGCACGGCGTGGGCGTCGTCGACTCCGAGCACGGCGTGGTTCGCGGCCTTGGTCGCCGCGACCGCCTGCACCGTGAGGTGGCCGAGCTTGTCGACCGCCATCTGCGCCGCGCTCTGATCCGCGCGCGCGTCGAGCGGTTCGTCGAGCCGCCACGTGCCGTCCGTGTCCTTGACCAGCTCGATCTCCGGCTCCTTCGGGCGCGTGATGCGCAGCGCCGTGACGGCGTCGGCGTCGATGGTCGGCAGCGTCGACTCGCCGCTCGCGGCGACCTTCGCGGGGCTGCCCTCCGGGCGCTTCATCGCCCAGACGAGCGCGCCGACGGCGACGACGAGGACGAGGACTCCGACCGGGAGGCGGTACTTGTGCCAGCTCATGGGGCTTCTCCGAGACGATCCGAGCGGTTCACAGGGTCACGCGGCGGCGCTTGCGCAGACGCCAGCGGATGACGCCGAAGAGCGCGACCGCGATGGGCAGGCCGAGCGTGTTGAGCCAGCGGAAGCGCCCCTGCCGGGCGTGCCAGCGCTCGATGGCGCTCTCGCCCTGCTCGCGGGCCTTGATCGCCGCGGCCTGATCACCCGTCTGCAGCGCCGCGTCCTGCTTGTCGCGCGCGACCTTGACGGCCGTCGGGATGTTGAGGTTCGGGTCGTCGACCGACTTCGCGCGGATGGCGACGAGGTCCTTCTCGGCGGCGAGCCAGTCGACCGCGTTCAGCGCGAGCGCCGCGTTCCCGCCCTGGACGTCGTTGCCGTGCGGCAGGAACTCGTCGCGCAGCAGCGCCGAGCTCCCCGAGACGAGCACACGCACCGGCGCCTTGGCCTTCGGGGGCACCCCGGCCTGCGCCGTGCCGGAGGGCAGCTCACCCTCGATCGCGACGAGGAGCGGGAAGGGGCCTCGGTCGCTCGTCGGAGACCACTCGTCCGGGCGGCGGGCCTCGAGCGTCACGGTCGGGTCAGTGACCTTCCACGAGCTCTTCGAGCTGCTCGCGAGCACCGTCACGTGCGCGCCCGCCGGCGCGCTCTGCAGGGTGATCGACGACGTGAAGGGCATGAGGATCGTCGGGATCTCGAAGACGACCGGGTTCTTGGCGGCCGCCGGGTCGATGTTGACGATCGGCATCGGCGGGTAGGGGGTCGCGATCTGGATGCCCATCGGGCCGCGCATCGGCACGCGCGTGCAGAGCGCGTCGTAGACGAGATCCTTGTCGAGGTTCACACCCCAGTTGTTGATGAGCCCGTCGAGCCCGCTGTCGTGCAGGGTCGCGCTCGGGTTGCCGCCTTGCAGGTCGAGCTTGACGTCCCCGCCGAAGATCCCGAGCGACCCGCCGTTCATCACGTAGATGTCCAGGTTCTTCAGCTCGTCCGCGCTGAGCGGCGTCTCCGGCCCGACGATGAGCACGGCCTCGAGCTTCTGGTCGATCGGCTTGGTCGCGTCGACGGGCTGTAGGTCGTAGGTCGGCAGCGCCACGCGGAGCGACGACAGGCCCTTGTCGAGCGTCGGCCCCTCGTGACCCGTCAGCACACCGACGGCGGTCTTCTTCCCGAGGAGCTGTTTGATCGCCATCGTGATCTTGTACTCGAGGCCGCTCGTGCTCTGGATGGCGGGGATGGTCTGCTTGTCGCCGAGGTAACGGATGACGAGCCCGCGGTAGCCCTCGACGGCGGTCACCGCGTCGTTCTTGAGGACCTGGTGCACCTGCGGCTGCACGCCGTCCGCCTGCGCCTCGGTGCGCAGGGCGTCGGTGTCCGGGTGCACGACGTGCACCACCACGTTGCCGTGCGAGGCGCGCTCATACTCGGAGAGCATGTCGACCACCTCACGCTCGGTGCGGTTGAAGGGCGGCGGGAGGTTCTGCGTGAAGTACGCCGTGATCTGCATGCGGTCCTTCAGGCCGGCGACGAGCGCCTTCGAGGAGCTCGCGAGCGAGTAGGCCTTGTTCCGCGTGAGATCCGCGTGCCCCATCGGCGTGAAGAAGCCGATGAGGTTCACCACGACGACGATCGCGGCGATGACCAGCAGGAAGATGAGTGATTCGGCCGCGGCGCGCTTGCGCTTGTTCGTCGCCATGGGTCAGCTCCAGCGCCGGCGCTCGACCGAGCGGAACGCGACGGCGAGGCACAGGGCGGTGACGGACACGAAGAAGATGAGATCGCGCGGGTCGATGACGCCGCGGGCGAGCGAGTCGAAGTGGTAACCGAACGAGAACCACTCGAGGTAGCTCGCGGCGGCGAGGGGGAGCACGGGCAGGAAGAAGCCGAGCAGCCAGAGCACGCCGTTGATGAAGAGCGCCACGAAGAACGCGACGATCTGGTTGTCGGTGAAGCTCGAGGCCATCAGCCCGATGCCGAGCATCGTCGCGCCCTCGAGGAAGAGGCCGAGGTAGCCCGACCAGACCGGGCCCCAGTCGAGGTTGCCGAGGGAGGCGATGGTGAGCGGGTAGGTGATCGTCAGCGCGAGGAGCACGACGAGCAGCCCGACGACGCCGAAGAACTTGCCGAGGATGACCTCCGACTCGCGCACCGGCATCGTGATGAGCAGCTCGAACGTCCCGGTGCGCTTCTCCTCGGCGAGCAAGCCCATCGTCATCGCGGGCGTCGCGAACACGAGCAGCATCGACAGGCGCTCGAACATCATCCGAGCCGTGGCGGCGCGCTGCAGGAAGAAGTTGTCCCAGAACAGCAGCCCCAGCGCGAGGAGCACGATCGCCAAGATGATGTAGGCGACGACGCCGTTGAAGTAGCTGCGGAACTCACGGCCCGCGAGCGTCCAGACGTTGCGCATCAGGCGTCCCCCTTCGTGGTGAGCTGGCGGAAGACCTGCTCGAGGTCCTCGCCGCGGCGCTCGAGCCCGAGCAACACCGTCCCGCTGTCGACGGCGGCGCGGAACAGCTCCGGGCGGAGGTCTTTCGAGTCGCTCGGCGTCACCTCGAAGACGACCTCGCCCGGCTCACTCGCGCTGCTCGCCGCGACCCGCTCGACGCCGCCGACCCGCTCGATGGCCGCGTGCATCGGCGGGGCCGCGCCGTCCGCGCCGGCGCGCACCGTGACGAGGTAGTGCGGCTTGCCCGCGCGGGCCTTCAGCTCGTCAGGGGTGTCGTTCGCGACGATTTTTCCGCGCGAGACGATCAGCACCCGCCCGCAGGTCATCTGGACCTCGGGCAGGTTGTGGGTGGACAGGATGATCGTGCGCTCGCGACCGATCTGCCGGACGAGCTCGCGGATCTCGGCGGCCTGGTTCGGGTCGAGGCCGCTGAGCGGCTCGTCGAGGATCAAGATGGGCGGCTCGTGGACGAGCGCCTGGGCGAGCCCGACGCGCTGCCGAAAGCCCTTCGACAGCGAGCGGATCTCCTGGCCGATGACCTCCGAGAGGGACGTCTCTTCGACCACCTTCTGGATGCGCTTGCGGCCGTCCGCGTGGTTGAAGCCGCGCATCTTCGCGACGAAGTCGAGGTATTCGAGCACGCGCATGTCGGTGTAGAGCGGCGTCGTCTCGGGGAGATACCCGACCATGCGGCGGACCTCGAGCGGGTCGTCGAAGACGTCGACGCCCCCGATGAGGGCCGTCCCGGAGGTCGGCGCGATGAAGCAGGTGAGGATCTTCATCGTCGTCGTCTTGCCGGCGCCGTTCGGCCCGAGGAAGCCGAGGACCTCGCCGCGGCGCACCTCGAAGCTCGCGTCGTCGAGCGCGTGGATCGGTCCGTAGTGCTTGGTGAGCGCGCGCGCCTCGATCATCACGTCGCTCATCGATGTCGTCCTTGGTCGTTCATGAGGTCTCCAGGCAGCGTCGATCCCAGGTCGCGCGAGGCCCAGGGCAGCAGGCGACGGGCGCTCCGGGGGGGCCGCTCCGTCGCTCTCGATGCCCGCTAACACCCGAGCGCCCGGGCTATTCCGGCGCGACCGCCCTGACCCATGCAGCCGGCGGTGGGGGGGCTGGACAAGTGCCGCCGGCTACGGTGTGCTCTTGGTGGTCATGGCGACCGAGAGCGAAGGAGTCAGCGCATGATTGGTTGGGCATTCATCTTCTTGATCCTCGCGCTCGTGGCCGGGGCGCTCGGGTTCTCAGGCATCGCGGGGACCGCGACGAACATCGCGTGGATCCTCTTCGTGGTGGGCATCATCGTCGCGATCGTGTTCGCCATCGCGGGGCGGAGGCGGCCCATGTAGGCCCCGGGGCACCCCCGGGTCGTCGAGAGGCGTTCCCGGGCGGGAGGGCGGCGGCGTCAGGTGGGGTACTCGCGCTCGTTGAAGGCGGCGAGGGCGCAAGCGAGCGCGAGCGCGGTGAACGCCGCGAGCAGCAGCACCGCGACGGCGGGCGGCGCGTGCGGGACGCGGTCCGGCATCAGGCCGCCGACGGGGAGGGTGGTGAGGCTCTGCGCGGCGTGGTTGAGGGAGATCCAGCGCAGCGGACCCGGCATGACGCTCCCGCACAGCTCGAGCGTGGCGAAGTAGGTCCCCGCGACGAGCCCGCCGGCGCTCGGGGTCAGCGCGCTCCACAAGAGACACACCGCGGCGTAGTAGGCGCAGAGGAGCACGAGCGCGCCCGTCGCCCGGAGCGTCGCGGGGAGCGCCGAGACGAGCGCGGCCGGCGCGGTGGCGTAGAGGCCCAGGTGCAGGGCGACCATCGCCGACACGAGCACCAGCGCGCACGCGCCGTAGCCGCTCAGGTACTTGCCGCACGCGATCGCGACGCGGCTGACGGGCCGGACGGTGAGCAGCGGCAGGGTGCGGGCGGAGACCTCCTCCGCGACCGCGCCCGACACGAAGAGGAGCGGCAGGACGAAGACCAGCAGGCGAAAGAAGCCCCACTGCACGCCGGCGTCGAAGGCCGCGCTCGGGCTCACGCCGGTGGCCGCCGCGCCGGCGTAGCGTCCGGCGACCGCCGTCGCGACCACCAAGCCGGCCGCGCCCGCGCCGAGCCGGAGCTTCTGCCCGCGCCACAGGCGCCGATGCGACAGGCGCGCGACGGTGCAGACGCCCGGGCGCGCCGCGAGCCGCTTGCTCGGACCGGTCGTCGCGGGGCTCACTGGG
>JAGQJE010000034.1 GCA_020430775.1 Myxococcales bacterium | reverse complement strand
GCGCCGCCGCGGCTCCCCCCGACCGCCCAGCTCGAGCTCGACTTCCAGGTGGCCTGACCGGACCGCCCGTGCACCGGTGCGCCCGCCGAGCGGGCCCGCCGCGTTCCGAGGCCTCCCGCGGCGGGTTCCTTGCCGCTTCGCGGTGAGTTCCCAGCCGCAGGGGAGGGTTCCGAGAGTTCACGCGCGCCGCGCGCTGCCGCCGAGAGACCACCAACGCCGCCGAGGTTGACCCGAGGCGCGAGCCGCGCGACCGCTTCGCCGGTTCGGATGTCCTTGGCGCCGAGGTGCAGCGGCCGCTCGCGACGGTCGTCATCGGCGGGCTCATCACCTCGACCCTGCTGACGCTCCTCGTCTTGCCGGCCGCGTACGCGCGCTTTGGCGAGCGAGGCTCACGCGCGGAGGGCACGCCGCACGCCGAGGCGTAGTCAGCGCTCAGCGCGCGCGCGTCGGACGGCGCCCGGCGTCTGCCCCGTCCACCTGCGAAACGCCCGCGAAAAATTCGCCGTGTTCGCGTAACCGAGGCGACCGGCCACGGCGTCGATCGAGAGGCGACCTGCTTGGAGGAGGAGCGTCGCCCGCTCGCGTTTGCGGGCCTCGAGCAGCGCGAAGAAGCTCGTGCCCTTCGAGGCCAGCCGGCGCTTCAGGGTCCGCCGAGAGACGTGCAGCTCGCGGGCGACCTCGTCGAGCGACCGAAAGCCCGCGTCGGGCGCGTCGAGCAGCGCCGCGACGCGAGCGACGAAGCGCCCCTCGTACCCGAGCGCGTCGAGCTCGCGCTCGCACTGCGCCTGCGCGAGCCGAAGAGCCGCTGGGTCCGCCATCGTCAGCGTCCAGTCCAGGGCGGCGGCGTCGAAGACGAGGCGGTTTCGTGGCCGACCGAAGCGCATCTCGCCCGGCAGCGCGTGCTCGAAGCGCGACATGTAGTGCGGGCGGGGCAGCGTGAGCTCGGCCGCGCCCACGATAATGCGCCCGGTGATCGCGCGGCCGATCTGCGCGATGCCGATCATCAGCGACTGCAGAAGCGCCTCACGCGCGGTGCCGAGCGAGGCGCGCTCGTCGACGAAGAGCGAGGCCTCGTCGCCGACGACGACGAGCCGCAGGCCGAGCGCGTTGGTGCGCGTCGGGGCGTAACGCACCGCGAGCTCGAGCGCGTCACGGACCGTAGCGGAGGTCATCGCCGCGAAGCCGAGGTAGCCGTGCGCCGAGACGCGCATCTGGAGCCCGTTGTAGACGCCGAGCCCAGGCTCCCCCGTCAAACGCAGCGCGCGCTCGACGAGGCGCTCGAACGCCCGCACCGAGAGCCGCGCCCGAGGCTCCGAGAGGAGCCCGCTGGGAATCTCGAGCCCCCGCAGCAGCTCCTCCCGGCAGACGTCCCAGCGCTCGGTCAGCTCGATGAGGTGCAGCGCGTGTATCGCCGGAAGAAATGCGTCTTTCAGGTCGAGAACGCAGGCGTTCGAGGTGTTTTGGCCCAATATGACAAGAGCCTGGCACGCGAAGACCTACCGAGCCAAGGGGCCGATCCGAAGACTCTCTGTACGACGACGCGGTCTTGGCTTCTGCGTCGGGGAGAATGATTCATGGCGACCACTCGAACGAGCTCTCGCGCCAACGATGTCGAGCGCCGGGCCGAGCTAAAGACCGAGCAGCACATCCCCGTCCGCAACCTGCGCTTCGACCTCGACCCGGAGCGCTTACGTGACTGGCACCCTGGCGGCCCCGTCATCACGGCCTTCTTCAACAACCTCTCGATCTTCTTTCCGGCCGGCGAGCGCTTCTTCATCCGCAGCGTGCGCGCCCACCGCGGGCACGTCACCGACCCCGTCCTGCGCGAGCAGGTGCGCGGCTTCTGCGGCCAGGAGGGCGTGCACAACCGAGAGCACCAGCGCTACAACGAGATGCTCGAGGCGCAGGGCTACCCGATCGCCGAGATGGAGGCGCGCGTCGAGCGCTTGCTCGCGTTCGTCGAGAAGACCTTCCCGCCCCGGATGTGTCTCGCCGCCACCGCCGCGCTCGAGCACTTCACCGCCACGATGGGACACTTCCTGCTGACCGAGCCCGAGCTGCTCGAGGACGCGGCGGCGCCGATGCGCGACCTCTGGCGCTGGCACTCGGCCGAGGAGAACGAGCACAAAGCGGTCGCGTTCGACGTCTACATGGCAGCCGGCGGCAACTACCCGGAGCGCGCCTTCGCGATGGTCGTCGCGACCGTGCTCTTTTGGGCGAAGGTCGTCGAGCACCAGGCGCGCATGATGAAGGCCGACGGGACCGCCTGGCGGCCAGGCTCATGGCTGCGCTTCGGCGACATCTTGGTCGGCGAGGCGGGCGTCCTCCGCGGCCTCCTGCGGCCCTACCTCGATTATTTCCGGCCGAGCTTTCACCCGTGGGACGTCGACAACCGCGCGCTGGTCGAAGAGTGGGCGAGGCGCCTCGTCGAGACCGGCTCCTACGGCGCGGCAGACCCGCACGGCGGGTCCGAGGTGCCTCCGGCAGCCACGCGCGGCTGAGAGCCGCGGTCGGCGTGTGGTCGATCAGGCACGCGTGTGCACTTCAAACCACAAGGAGACACGGGTCTTCCCTGATTCTCAGCGGGAGAAGAGTGGCATATCGCTTGCACTGATCATGCGCGAGGAGAGTGCGCATGACCAAGAATGTCCCACGCCCCCTGATGTGTCTCGCGCTCACGTCTGCGTTGGCTGGATGCACACCTTACGTGCTCGCGCCGCCCGCTCGCACCATTCCGCTCGAGTCGGTCAAAGTCTTGGACAAAGGCCAGACCGGGATCAAGGGAGAGATCGGCGGGGGTCTGGATGGCGGAGGGATCACGCGGCGCGCTTTGTGACGGGCTCGACGCGGGCGGTGTAGTCGCGGCGGCGTAGGGTTCGCATGGCGACGGGGAGGCGTTTGTTGAGGAGGTGGGTTCGGCACG
>JAGQJE010000033.1 GCA_020430775.1 Myxococcales bacterium | reverse complement strand
CGAGGGCTCGGCGGCGGGCGCCTCTGCGGCGGTGGCTCGTGCTCGCGTGGTCGCGGCCGGCACGTCAGCCGCTGGCTTGGCCGCGCGATCGGAGCTGCCCGCGCCGGCGGCTGCGGGCACCTCGTTCGTATGCGAACCCACGGCTCCGGACGACGCCGGCTCGGCGCCTCCCTCGCGGAGCACGCGCGCGCCGAGCCCGAGGACCAGGAGCACGCCCGCGGCCGCCGCGACGACGCGCCAGGACGCCGTGCGCCGCGGCCTGCGCCGGGGACGGCTCGCGTGTGGAGGCGTCGATGGCGCCTCGGGTGGCGTGGGGGAGCCCGCCTCGCCCGCCTCGCCCGGCCCGTCCTCCCGCCCGTCGACCGCGCGCGCGTCAGGCGTCCCCGTCAGCGCGAGACCGGCCAGCTCGACCGCCGGCGGGGGCTCCTCGACCGGGAGCCGCTCGGCCCACGCCTGTCCCGCGCAGAGCCGCCGGTACGCGCCCGCGCACGCCTCGCAGCCGGCGAGGTGAGCCTCGACTCCGGCGCGCGTCTCGTCGCCGAGCTCGCCGTAGAGCAGGTCCAGGAGGTGGCCGTGACAGTCTTCGCAGCGCATCGGTGCTTCTCTCGGCCCTTTCTACTCGACCAGCTACTCGACCGGCTCGCCGACCCGCCGATCCGCGGTCGCGGCGTCGCCGGTCGCAGCTTCACGCGCCGCGCGCGCAGGCTCCGCCAGCGCGTCGGCCAGACGCTCGAGCGCATAGCGCATCCGGCTCTTGACCGTGTTGAGCGGCACCCCGGTCAGCGCCGCGATCTGCGCGAAGGGCATCGCCTCGAGGTGCCGCAGCAGGAGCACCTCGCGCTGCTCCGGCGGCAGCGCCTCGACCGCCGCGGCCACGCGGCTCGCCGCGTCGCGCGCGACGACGATCTGCTCCGCGTCCGGCGTGTGGCCCGCGACCCGATCCACACGCGCGCCGTCGTACGGAGATCCGTCGCGCGTCACGGGCGGCGCGTCGAGCGACGCGTGTCGCCGGTGCGCCATCCGCCGGCTCTCGTCGATGCACAGGTTGCGCGCGATCGTATACATCCACGTCGTCAGGTTCGCGCGTCCCTCGAACCGCTCGGCGCCGCGCACCATCCGCAGCCACACCTCTTGCGTCAGGTCTTCGGCGCGCGCCCGGTCGCGCACCGACCGGAGGATGAAATTGAACAGCGCCGCGCCGTGTCCGGCGACGATCGCCTCGAGCGCGTCGGCTTCGCCGGCGGTGAAGCGCTGGAGCAAGCCGTGGTCCTCACACGCGCGACGCGCCGCCTGCTCGGCGGCGTCGCTCTTGGAGCTCGGCGTGGCGCGCGGCGGTGCGTCCATCCCGACCGAGAGCATAGCGTCCCCTCCGCTCGCGCACACGCGGACGCCGGACGGCGCCGCATCCGTCTCGGCCCGCCCGGGGCATCGAGTCGTGGGTCGCAAGACGCCTCGCGTTCGTTGACCGCCCAAAGGGCCATTGGTATAAGCGCGAGGTGCTGGAGGGACCCTCGACGAGGGCCTCTTTCGCTACCTCTCAGGGGAGACGACATGCGCAGGATCATCGCGCTCGCAACGACAGCCGTACTCCTGCACGTGGCTGCCGTCGCGGCGGCTCAGAGCCCGGCTACGCAGGGCCCGACGGCGACCGCCGGGGCGCAGACCGTCGGCGCGCCCGCGCCCGCGTCGCAAGCACCGGCCACCACGCAGCACGCGGCCGAGGCAGCCTCGCCGGACGAGCCCATCGACGGCGGCACCTACGCCGTGCGCCTCCGCGGGCTCGAGCAGAACGTCAACGAGCTGAAGGAGCAGGTCTTCCGGTCGAAGGCGCGGCTCTCGCTCTTGGCCGACCAGGTGCTCCAGGGCGTCGTCGCCGGTTCGCAAGCGGTGATCGTCCACGAGAACCGCATGTCCGCCTCGTACCGGCTCGTCCGGGCCGTGTATGCGCTCGACGGCGCGCCGATCTTCAACCGCACGGACGATCAGGGTGGTCTGGCGAAAGAAGGCGAGTTCCAGGTCTACAACGGCAGCATCGTGCCCGGAGAGCACACGCTCACCGTCGAGCTCGAGTATCAGGGACACGGGTACGGCATCTTCTCCTACCTGAAGGGCTACCGGTTCAAGGTGCGTTCGACCTACTCGTTCAACGTCCCGGAGGGCCGGCTGATCACGCTGCACGTCATCGGCTACGAGCAGGGCGGCCCGGCGACGCCGCTCGAGAAGCGGCCGCAGTTGCGGTTTGCGCCGTCGGTCACGGTCCCGAACGCCCCGGCGTCAGCGACGCCGGAGGCGGCCGGCGCCGCGGGTGACGAGGGCGGTAAGTGAGGCGGGGCAGCGCGGCGAACGTCGCCGCGTCGTTCCGGCCGGCGCGGTCGCTCGGGCGACGGTGGGGAGGTCCCGTGAGGCGTCAGCAATCGGCTCGAGCAGGTGCCGTCGTCGTGGCGACATGGCTCGCGTGCGCTGGCTTCGCCGGCGCGCAACCGAGCCCCTCGAAGGTCGGCGCCGAGGTTCAAGCGGCCGACGCCGAGCTCATGCAGCTCGACCAGGTCCACCTGCGCGCGGCGGCGCCCCGTAGCCCGCGCTACGTCGAGGAGCGCCTCGCCGACGGTGACCTCTACATGCACCTGCACGACTACGTCCGCGCGAGCATCGTGTACACGGACATCGTCGAGCACTTTCCGGAGCACCGCGCCTACCCGGACGCGGTCGTCTCGCTCGGCGACGCGCTGTTGAAGGCGCGCGACTACCTCGGCGCCCGCAAGCGCTACCGCGAGGTGCTCGACCACGCGCAAGACCCGCGCTTCCGGGGATACGTCACGCGGGCGCTCTCGGGCCTCGTGGAGATCGCCTCCCGCACGAGGGACTTCTCGAGCATCGAGGGCTACTTCGCCGAGCTCGACGCGCTGCCCGACCCCGAGCTCCGCTCGACGATCGCGTACTACCGCGGGAAGTACCTCTTCCGGCAGGCCGTGCCGCTCGACGACCTGCCCAAGTCCGAGTCCGTGCCGGGCGACGTCACCCCGGCCTTCCACTTCGACGCCGCGCTGCTCGAGCGAGCCGCTGCCAGCTTCGAGGCGGTGCCGGCGAGCACCCGATACTACCCACAGGCGCGCTACTTTCTCGGCGTCGTGGCCTCGATCCGAGGCGACTACCCGCAGGCGCTCGCCTCGTTCGAGGCGGTCGTCGCGCTCCCGGCCGACACCGACGAGCACGCGGTCGTGCGCGACCGCGCCCGCCTCTCGGTCGCCCGCCTGAGCTACCAGCTCGACCGCCTGCCGCAGGCGATCGCGGCGTACCGGGCCATCCCGCCCGACTCCGACGACTACGGCGACGCGCTCTACGAGCTGGCGTGGGCCGACCTTCGGCTCGGCAAGGCCGCGGACGCCGAGCGCGCGCTCGAGCTGCTCGCGGTGGCTCGCCCGCAGAGCCCTCACATCCCCGATGCCAAGGTCCTCCACGGCAACCTGCTCCTCAAGGACGGCCGCTACAAGAACGCGAGCGAGCAGTTCGACGCGGTCCGCGCCGAGTTCGCGCCGATCCGCGATGACCTGCAGCGCATCCGCGACGACAACCCAAGCCTCCGCGCACACTTCGCCGAGCTCGTCAGCGCCAACCTGCAGCACTTCGACCCGGACGACTTCCTGCCCGCGCCCGCCCGACGCTGGTCGACGCCCGACAATCAGTTCGACCGCGCGGTGGGGGCCGTGAGCGACCTCGAGGAGACGCGTCGGCTCATCGGCGAGACGCAAGACCTCATCGACCGCCTCGACGGGGTCCTCGGCGAGCCGAACTTCCCCGTGATCTTCCCGGACCTCAGGCATCAACTGCAAGGCATCGCGGCCATCCGAACGCGGCTGTCGCTCGCGCGCGGCGACCTGGTCGACCGCTTCGAGTCCGGGCGAGAGGTGGGCGGAGAGCTCGCGATGATCCGGCAGCACCGCCGGCAGCTCGGCGCCGAGATCGCCGAGATGCCCACCACCCTGAAAGCGTTCGACGAGCGTAACGCCGCGGTGCTCACGCGGATGGACGCGCTCGATCGCACCATCAGCTCGCTCGCCGTCGAAATTCAGGGCCTCGACGCCCGCATCGTGGCGACCGAGACGTTCCTCCGCAGCGCCGCGCCGCCGCCCCGTGGCGTCGACGCCATCAACGCGGAGCTCGCCGCGCAGAAGCAGGCCGTCAAGGGGTTCCGGGCGCGTCGCGAAGCGCTGGTGCGTCAGCTCGAGCGCGCCCGCTTGACGGTCGGGCCGGGCGATCCCCCCGGCAAGGAAGCTGAGGCCGCGCGCGCCCGCTACGACGCGCTCGTCGCGCAGGAGCGCGCCGCCGCCGGGGCCGACGCCGATGCGAGGTACGCGGCGCTGTTTCAGCAGATCGACGCGCTCGATGCCCGCGCGGCGGCGCGCGAGCAGACCGTCTGGCAGGTCGCGAACGAGCGCGTCGGCGCCATGCGCGTCGTCGTCGACGAAGAACGCAGCAACCTCGATCGCTACCGGGCTACGCTTGGCGGCCTGAAGGACGAGACCGAAGACGTCGTCGGGGCGATCGCGTACGCGCACTTCTTAGCCGTGAGCCAGCGCTTCTACCAGCTCGTCCTCGAAGCCGACGTCGGCGAGGTGGACGTCGCGTGGGCGCGCCGCGAGGAGCACAGGATGCGGGTCGACGAGCTCACTCGGGCGAGGGCGCGCGAGGTTCAGGCCCTCGACGACGAGTTCAAAGAGATCGAGGGCACCCCCGCTCGGACCGAGACCGAGGAGGCGCAGCCGTGATCCGGAGCCGCATCGCTTGGTCGGGCGTCTTGCTCGCCGTGTCGCTCTTCGCCGTCGCCGGAGGCGGGCTCGCCGCGCGCGCCCAAGGCGCGACACCCGCGGAGGCCGCGCCGGCGGGGGACCAGACCACCCCGCCGCGTGCGACACCCGCTGCCACGCCGCAGCAGAACGAGGCCGCGCCGGCCGAGGGACAGGGTACCGCGCCGAGCGAGGCGACCGGCGCCACCGGCGCGACGTCGCCCGACGGCCGGGCCACGCCGCGCGCTCCTTCGGGGGCGGCCGAGCCAGCGAGCGAGACGAGCGCCCCGCCGCTCCCCGAGTTCCTTCGCATCGACACGCAGCCGCGCTTCCCGCCGCTGCCGGCGCCGACCGAGGATCAGGCGCGCACGCTCGCGGCCATGGAGGCAGCGGTCGCGCAATTCTCCGAGCGCGGTTCCGTCTATCAGAGCACGGTGGGCGCGTTGCTCCGCGACGACTACCTCCGCCAGCGTCGCGGGCGGAGCCAGTGGTACGGCCGCCAGATCCGGTCCGAGGAGGACTCCCTGCGCGAGGCGCGACAGGACTCCATCACGATGTTCGAGACGTTCTTGCGGCGCTACCCCCACGACGCGCGGTACACGCCCGACGCGATGTTCCGCCTCGGGGAGCTGTACTTCGAGCGCAGCGCGATCGCCTTTCAGGACGCCTACGCGGCGGCCCAGCGCGGCGAGACGTCCGGCGCGGCCTTGCCCGAGACGCCGGACTTCGACCCGACGATCGACCTGTACTCTCGCCTCGTCGCGGAGTTCCCGTCGTACGACCGTCTGGACGGCGCCTACTATCTCATCGGCTACTGCCTGCATGAGATGGGCCGAGGCGCCGAGGCGCTGAACGCGTGGCTCGCGCTGACCTGCCACAACAAGGTCGCCTACCACCCCGCGGCGCCGCCGGCTCCCGAGCCCGACGCCGCGGACGCGCCCGAGAAGCGCCAGTCGCCCGCGCTCACGCTGGACGGGTCGCCGGAGCCTCCGGCGGGGCCCTACGTCGACCCCTACCAGGGTTGCGAGCCGGTCTTCCCGGACGCGCGCTTCGTCAGCGAGTCGTGGTTCCGCATCGGTGAGTACCACTTCGACGATTACCGCGACCCGCACTCGATCGACAAGGCCATCAGCGCGTACGACCACATCGTCGCGCATCCAGACGACCGCAACTACAACCTCGCGCTGTACAAGGTGGCGTGGGCGTACTACCGGGCCAGCGACTACCCGCAGGCCATCCGGTCGTTCGCCGCGCTCGTGCAGTGGTCGGACGAGGAGCGCGCCCGCACCGGTCGCGCCGGCTCGCAGCTTCGTCCCGAGGCCATCCAGTACCTCGCGATCTCGTTCGCGTACGACGACTGGAACGAGAACCAGGTGCCCGACGTCGACGAGGGCGGCAAGAGCCCGCTCGAGCGCATCCAGGATCCGACGCTGCTGCCCCAAGATCGGCCCTGGACCCGTGAGGTGTACTACCAGCTCGGGCAGGTGCTCTTCGACGACGCGAAGTACCCCGAGGCCGTCGCCGCCTGGCGGCTCGCGCTGAAGAAGTGGCCGAACGACCCCGCGGCGCCGAGCGCCGTGAACCAGATCGCCATCGCGTACCAACGCCACAACGACTTCGCCGAGGCGATCGCCGCGCGCGCCGAGTTGGCCAACTACGCGGCCGGTACGCCCTGGTGGGAAGCGAACGCGGACCACCCGGCGGAGCGTCGTGAGGCGGCGACGCTCGCGCAGGACGCGCTCGTCGCGACGGCCATCTACCACCACCAGGCCGCGCAGCAGCTTCGCCGGCGCTGCGTCGCGTCGCGCGACGTGCGCCTGTGCCGCGAGGCGAAGGACGAGTACGGCCTCGCCGCGGACGCGTACCGCGACTACCTCGACAAGTACCCGAACCAGCCCGAAGCGTACGAGCTTCAGTTCAACCTCGCCGACGCGCTCTACTGGTCGCAGCGTTACGAGGACGCCGCGAAGGAGTACGCCGCCGTTCGCGACTCGAACCTCGACGATTCGCACATGTCGGAGGCGGCGCGCCGTGTCGTCGAGTCGTACAAGCGGCTGCTCGACGCCGCGGAGGACATGGGCAAGGTCGCCGTCCGCAAAGAGCCGCCGAAGCCGTCAGGGACCCCGCCCGCGGTGCACCCCGTGCAGATGCCCGAGCTGGTCGAGCAGGTCGCCAAGGGGCGCGAGCTGTATCTCCTTCGGGTGCCGCCCGCCGAGGACAAAGAGCACCTGCGCGACGCATACGCCTTCAACAACGCGATGCTGCTCTACTGGTACGGCTACTGGCCCCAGGCCCAGGAGCGCCTCGCCAAGATCTTTGATGAGCGCTGTTCCGGCTCGAGCGCCGACCCGACGGGGCAGGTCGCGTGGCTGAACCTCCGCGCGATGGCCGTCGCCCAGGGCGACGACGCGCGGATCGCGGCGCTCGGCGAGGAGCTTCAGAAGCGCCAGTGCACCTTTGGCAGCGGCCAGCGCGTCGCGAGCTCTGATTGCTCGGACCCGAACAACCGCGACAAGCCCTTCTGCCTGATGCTCACGGACCGCAACGCGTTGCAGTACCGCTCCGCGCTCAAGGTCTACCAGAGCGCAGAGGGGGCGACCGGCGCCGAGCAGCAGCGCCTGTACGAGCAGGCAGCGACCATGCTCGTCGACGCGGTGAACCGCAACACCGGCGACCCGCAGGCGCCTATCGCGCTCGAGTACGCCGCGACGGCCCTCGAGCGGACCAACCGCTTCGACTCGGCCGCGACGCTCTATCAGCGCATCATCGACGAGGTCGGGCCCCGCAAGGCGGCGAGCCCGGAGGAGCAGGAGCGCCTCGACGACATCGTGGGCAACGCGTACTTCAAGGTCGCGAAGAACGCCCAGCAGGTGTTCGAGTTCAACCGCGCCGTCGACAACTACCGCATCCTCGCCGACTCGAAGCGCTTCGCGGACTCGCAGAGCGCCCGCGTCGCTGAGTGGCGCACCGACGCGCTGGTCAACACCGCCGTGCTGCTCGAACAGCTTGGCCGCCACCGCGAGGCCACCACGTACTACCGCCGCGTGTACGACACCGTCTCCGATCCTGCGCTGAAGCAGCGCGCGCTGTACCGCGTCGCCGAGATGGCGTTCAAGGACCAGCGGTGGGACGACGCGGTGCGGGGGATGGAGGCGTTCATCCGCGCCTACGGCAACGACGGCGCCGCGGGCGAGCTCGTGGTGCAGGCGCGCTGGCGCATCGCCGAGGCGCGCAAGGCGCAAGGCCGCACCCGTGACTACGAGGCGGCGCTTCGCGACGTCGTTCGCGACTACGATCGGCTCGGCCAGCAGCCGGGCTCGATGGCGGCCGAGTACGCCGCACAGGCTCGCTTCCTGCTGGCGAACGACCGCATCGGCAGCTTCGAGAAGCTCGCGATCGAGTCCGGCCGTCAAGCCGATCTGAAGGCCGCGATCGCGCACATCACCGACCGCATCCAGGACGCGTCGAAGACCGCCAAGGGCATCGTGGACGGCTACGATCCGGTGCTGACCTACCGCCGTCCGGTCTGGACCATCGCCGCGTACGTGCAGCAGGGCCGGGTGTACGAGGTGCTCGCGCGTGCCGTGCTGAGCACCAAGTTCACGATGCCGCGGGACCTCGAGCGCAAGCTCAAGCGTGTCTCGAGGGACGACCGGGAGGACATCCGGATCCAGGTGCAGGACAGCGTCCAGCAGGCGCTCGACGCGAAGGTGGGCCCGATCGAGTGCTTCGCGCTCGCCCGCTACGCCCTCGCGGCGCGGGCGGGGCGCGCGGGTGACCTCGACACGCAGTACACCCGCACGGCGATCGACCGGCTCCAGGCGTACGGTGAGGAGCGCATCGCGCAGTGCATCGCCGACGCGCGGGCCAAAGACCCGAGCTTTGCGGCCTACCAACCGGGCGAGTTCGCGCGCGCGCCGCGCGGCAAGCTCCTGTCGGTACCGACGGGTGCGGTGGCCCCGCCCCTCGCCGCGGAGGAGAAGTGATGCGCCCCTCGCTCCCCGCCGCCTACGCATGGCTGCTCGTCGCGAGCCTCGGCTGCGCCCTCGTGGGTTGCGGCGGCGAGGCGAAGACGCCGCCGGCCCCGCAGGCCACGTCCGGTGCCGAAGCCGCCGGTGGCACCGAAGGGTCGGGCTCGGGCGCCGAACCAACGGGCGCCGAGGTCGCGCCGGCTGCGCAGAGCGCCTGGGGGAAGACCCGCGCCGAGAAGTGCAAGCCGGCCCCGCGCAGGACGATCGACGAGCGCGCGCGCCGGCTCATCGAGCGCGGGCTGGCCGCCGAGCGGCAGGGTGACGCGTCGACGGCGAAGGACGCCTTCTCGTCCGCGCTCGCCGCGGATCGGGACGCCTTCGTCGCGTCGTACAACCTCGGCGTGCTCGCGGACCGCGCAGGTGACGAGAGCCAGGCGCTCGAGCGGTACCGCGCCGCCCTGCTGAGCCAGCCCGACTACGCTCCGGCCGCTGAGGGGATCGTCGCGATCCGCATACGCCACGGCGACGTGGATCAGGCGCTCGCCTTCGTACAGGGGCTCGCGCAGCAGTTCCCGACGAACACGGCGCTGCAGGCGCTCGACGCCGAGGTGCTCGTGCAGGCTCGCCGCTACGACGCCGCGTGGGACGCCATCCGCCGGGCGCTCCAGTGCGACGAGCGCTCGGTGCCGGCGCTCACGGCCGCCGTGAAGGCGAGCCAGGCGCAGGGCCGCGACGAGATGGCGCGCTCGATCCTCGACCAGGCCATCAAGATCGACCCGAACGACGCCGAGCTGCACTACTTGAACGGCCAGATGCTGGCCGCCGAGACCGGGAGCCTCCGGCAGGCCCTCGATGAGTACCGCAAGGCGGTCGCGCTCGAGCCGTCGTACGTCGAGGCGCGCGTCGCGCTCGGGGAGCAGCTCCTCGGGGCGGGGAACTACGCGGAGGCCGTCAAGCAGTTCGAGGCCGCGGTCAAGCTCGCACCCTCGCTCGTCGCGACCCACCTCGACCTCGCCGACGCCTACCGGGCGAACGGCCAGTGGGCGGATGCGATGCGCGAGTTCAAGGTCGTCGCGTCGATGCAACCCGACCTGCCCGCGCTGCACTACGACCTCGGGATGATGTACATGGCGGCGGGCGGCGACTTCCCGGGCCTCGATGAGCTCGGCGCGCTCCGGCAAGCGGAGCAAGAGCTCCAGCGCTACAGAGATTTCATGGGGCCCAAGCTAGGACGCGACGATCCCTCCGCCGGGTACCTCGCGGACATCCAGCGACGGATCGAGCGCACCGAGCGCCGGCTCGAGCGTGAGGCCCAGCGCCGCAAACGCGAGCAAGAGCGTGCTGCGCGCTCGGGTCAAGACGCCGGACAGGCGGGTCAGGACACCGGACAGGGCGGAGGCTCGAAATGACGTCGACGAGGGCAGCGCGGGCGAGGACGCTTGCCGATCGCGCGCGGCGCCGGGGCGCTAGGAGGCGCGCGTCGGTCGCACGCCTCGCGCTCCTCGCGCTCTGCGTCGCCGTGTTGGCCACGGCGGGGTCCGCGAGCGCGCAGAAGAAAAAGCGCGAACCGCGCGTCATCCAGCTTCAGGAGATCCACATCGAGGGTCGCGTCCAGAAGCCGAACGCCTTCTACATTCTCAACCGCTCGAGCCTCGGGTATCGCGTGCTCGACCTGCGGACGACCTTCGTGCCCGAGGTCGTTCGCTCCGTCGAGAGCGCTCCATTCTGACGACGGTCTACGTCGCGCAGGCGATCGTCGCCATCGCCGTGGCGACCATCGCGATCGGTCGAACCAGCGCGCTCTTCTTCGTCGCGCCGCTCGGCGCACGCGAGGTCCGCGCCGCGGTGCGCGAGGGGCTCGACTCCGCCGCTACCCACACGCTCCGCGCGCTCGCGGACGCGGGCGGACAGGCGTGGCTCGCCCGCCTCGCCCGGGCGGCGTCGGACGCCGTCGCGGAGCAAGCGCCGGTCGATCACGCCGTCGAGCAGGCGGCGACCGAGCTCGAGTTCGAGTCGGTGGCCGGGTTGTCGACGCTGCGGGCGCTCGGCCTGCTCGGCGTGGCGCTCGGCCTGCTCGGCGCGACCTGGGAGCTCATCTGGATGCTGACCGGTGACCACGGGCTGCTCGGGTTGGTCGCGGGGCTCCCTGAGCAGGTGGCCACGCGGGCCGCCGTGCAGGCGGTCGCCAACGGCCTGGCGATCGGGTGGGTCGCGTTCAGCTTTCGGTCCGCGCTCTCGCGGCGCGCCCGGCGGCTGCGGGGGGACGTCGGCTCGCTGCGGGATCTCCTCGCCGGCCGCCTCGGGGGCCTCGCGTGAGCGCTCCGCGTCCGCGTGCGTCCGTCCTGCCGGTGGCCTCCGCGCCGCTTCCGATGGTAGATTGCGGCCCGGTGGGGTCGGCCCCGACCTGCGCCCCGCCCGGTCCGGAGCCCTCGCCACCCGACACCGAACAGAACTTTCCCGCGGCGAGGCCGTCTGGTAGTCCCATCCACCGTGCGGCAGCGCGCCGCGCACGCTCCGACAGCACGGTCTACGCAGGAAGCACACACGATGGCTGAACCGAAAGGTCCGCGAAAAGGAGGCCCCCGCCCGGGCGCGATGACCGTCGCGATGCAGGCGGTCAAGCCCGCGGACACCGGGCCGAAGGTCCTGCGCATCGGGATGATCCGAGACGGGCGCATCGTCGAGGAGCGCATCATCCGCAAGCGCGAGTCGGTGTCCGTGGGTACCTCGGAGAAGAACCACTTCCTCGTCCGAGCGGAAGGCTTCCCGTCCCGCTTCGATCTCTTCCAGCTCGTCGGCGGCAGCTACATCCTGAACTTCACCGACACGATGTCAGGTCGCGTCGGTCTGACCGGCGGCGTTCAAGAACTCGAGCACCTTCGCCAGACCGGCGGCGCTCGCCACGCGGGCACGCACTACCAGATCAAGCTCAACGACAGCTCACGGGGCCGCGTGGTGATCGGGGACACCACGTTCTTGTTCCAGTTCGTCCTCGCCCCGCCCGTCACGCCGCGACCCCAGCTCCCTGCCGCGGTGCGAGGCGGCTTCGTCAAGAGCATCGACTGGCTGTTCACGGTCTCGATCGTGTTCACGTACATGCTCTTCTTCGGGTTCATCATCGTGCTCGAGACGGCGGACTGGCCCGTCGAGCAGAACCTCGCCGCGCTCCCGGAGAACGTGGCGCGGCTCGTCTTTGAGGCGCCGCCGCCGCCGCCCGAGCCCCCCTCGGCCGAGGCGCCCGCGGCGACCGAAGAGGCCCCGGTCGAAGCGCCCGAGGAGGCCAAGCCCGCGAAGAAACCGGAGAAGCACCCCGGCAAGAAGCCCGCTGAGAAGCCGGCGGAGAAGCCGGCCGGATCGGCGAACGAAGCGGAGAAGGGCGCGACCAAGGAGAGCGGAGGCGCCGAGGAAGCGGCGGCGCAGGCCGAGGCGCGAGCGCGCATCGGACGAGAGGCGGCCGCGCAGGCCGAGTCGCTCGTGCTCGGCGCGCTGTCGGACGGTGAGGGCAGCGCGCTCGGCGACGTGCTCAAGAACGGCGCGGTGACGAGCGACGCGGCTTCGGTGCTCGCGCAGGCGAGGGGCGTCGGTGTCGCGAAGGCGGGGTCTGGTGGCGCGATCCGCCAGCGCGGCGGCGGCGGCAGCGGGAGCGGACAGGGCAAGGGGCTCGGGTCGCTCGCGAACGCGTCCGGCGCAGGTCGCGCGGTCGCGGAGGGCGGCGCCGTCAAGGAGCGCGAGATCCGCGGCGATATTCGCATCCAGACGGGCGGCGACATCGGCGGCGCCGGCGAGTTCGACGCCAACCTGGTGAAGGAACAGATCCAGCGCCGCATTCGCGCGATCAAGAGCTGCTACGAGCAGGAGCTGCGCCGCAACCCCGCGCTCGCCGGCAAGGTCACCGTGGAATTCACCGTGCAGGAGCGCGGCAACGTCACCGACGCCAAGGCGACCGAGAACAGCACCGGCAGCGACGCGGTGGCCGCGTGCGTGACGCGGACGATCGCGCGCTTCCGCTTCAATCCGGGGCCGGAAGGTGGCAGCGTGACTTTCCGCTACCCGTTTGTGTTCCAGCCATCAGACTGAGGCAGCGCGGAGCGCGCCAACCGATGGCGCACGCGCCGCGGATGTGTTCTATTGCCGGTGGCGTCGCGTTCGGTACACCACAGACCACAGTCAGGGCGGCCGTCGCGAGAAGTCTAGGTTTTTCCAATGGTTTTGGTCAGTCGCGTACGTTGACAGCGAGGGGCTCGTCGCTATAATCGAGCCCGCAGCCGGAGGGGACAGCCGATGTCTGTAGGACCCACACGAGTTTTGGCGTGCGCGCTCATGGCGGCGGCGCTGATGGCGCCCGTCATCGACGGTGGCGCCATCGTGCGCGCCCAGGCGGGCCAAGCGAACCAGACCAACCAGGCGACGCCCAACGCCCAGGGTGCGACTTCGCCCGGCAGCGCCCAGCCGGGGCAGGCGCCCGGCGCAGCACCACAGACGCCTGAGCAGCAGGTCGCGGCGGCGCTCGGCGTGCGCGGGAGCGCAAAGGCAGTGCAGCGCCAGGTCGCCAACATGCTCGACGAGGCGCGGCGCCAACGCGACATCATCCGCGTGACCTGCCTCGACGACAAGCTCACCCAGGTGGACGCGAACTTCCGCACGCTGGAAGATCGGCTGAACGCGCTGCAGGAGGCGGTCAAGAACCGCGACGACGCCCAGCGCGATCACGAGCTCACCGTGATCGAGGTGCTGCGGCAGCGGTTCGAGACGCTGGCGGCCGAGGCGCGACGGTGCGTCGGCCAGGACATCTACGAGACCGGCGCTACCCGAGTCACCACCGAGGTGGGCCCGTATGTGCCGGACTTCATCCCGGACTACATCCCGCCCATCCCGCCCCTTCCTGTGCCCTTCGTGCCGCCCCCGGGGAGCGGAGTGAACTAGCGGCCAGGGCCTCCTGGCTGCCTTTCCTTTCTACCCGCTCGTCGGAGTGCGTCGTTTTATGCGCCTTACCCGCAGTTATGTCATCGGAGCGCTCGCTGTCGCGCTGGCGTTCGCGAGCGCGTCAGCGTCGGCGCAGGGCTGGCTCGCCGACCGGGCCCGCACGGAGGGACCCGGCTTCAAAGTGGGGCGGTTCGTGCTGCACCCGGGGCTCGGGATCGAGGGTGGGTACGACTCGAACGTCTTCTTGACGGAGCACGACCAGCAGGGAAGCGGCCTGCTCCGAGCGACGGCGCACTTGAACGTGACGACCCGCCAAGGGAGCCGCGCCGACGAGGGCGAGTCCCAGACCAAGAGCCCGTCGAAGGTCGCGTTCGATGCCGGCGTCGAAGGATCGTACTACCACTACTTCATCGACCAGCTCGGCGACAACGCCGACGGCTCGGCGCGCCTGAGCCTGGAGTTCAACCCGGACGGCGCGGTCGGGGTGAGGGTGCACGACACCTTCCAGCGCGAGATCCGCCCGTTCACCGAGCCGACGCTCGTGCCGGTCCAGGCCGTGCCGAAGTACGGCCGCAACCACAACGTCGCCGGCCTCGAGCTCCGCCTCGGGAGTAAGAGCGGGCTCTTGGTCGGCCACATTGGCTACAACTTCGCGTTCGACATCTTCGACGACAAGGTCTTTCTCTACACCAAGAACTTCACGCACTCGGTGCGAGGCGACCTGAGCTGGCGTTTCTTGCCCTCGACGGCGCTGATCTACGAGTTCGAGTTCGACGATCAGGACTACCGCGACGCGAACTCCGGTGATGGGACGTTGGTGTCGGACAACCGCCGCGTGTCCAGCCGGATCGGGCTCAACGGCGCGGTCACCGACCACTTCAGCGTGACCGGCGTGGTCGGGTACAGCGCGGGCTTCTACGACGCGGCGAGTGACTTCGACTCGGTGGTCGGGCGGGCCGAGGCGGTCTGGACGCCGCGAGAGAGCATTAAGCTCAAGACGGGCTACCTCCGACGCTTTTCCCCGTCGTACCTCGGCAACTTCGTCCGCGAGAACCGGCTGTATCTCGACGGCAGCCTCCTCGTCGCTGGGCGGATGCTCTTCGCCGCGAAGACCTGGGTGTCGTTCAACAAGACGGGCATCGCTCTCGCGGACACGCAGGGCATGATGCCGGCGGGCGGGTTCGCCGGCGATCGACCGACGCGCAAGGACATCATGGTCCACGCGTCGCTCTTTACGGAGTACCGCTTCACCGACTGGATCGCTCTGAACGCCACGGTGGCCTACACGGGCGACTACACCGACTACAACTTCAATGCCATCTCGACCCCGATCACCGAGCCGCGCGCTCAGTACTACAAGATCGAGGCTTGGGGCGGCTTGCGCGTCTTCTACTGAGGCCGCAAAGCAGCTCTCGTGTTGCGCAGTCCCCGTCAGGTCTTGCCCGCCGCCCGGCGCGCGCGGCTCGCTCATCTCTGCGTCGCTGCGCTCTTGTGCGCGCTCACCGCATGCGTCTTGGGCTGCGCCGGATCCGCTCCGGCCGTGCGGATGCCGCCGACCGCGGCCCCGGACACCAAGCTCGGCCCGGGTGACGTCTTCGACGTACGGGTCTACGGCGAGGACGAGCTCAGCAATACGTACCGGGTGAGCCGGGACGGCGCGATCGACTTCCCACTCGTCGGGCGCGTCGCCGTGGAGGGGCTCGAGCCGTCGGAGGTTGCCTCCCGCCTCGCCAAGCAGCTCCGCGACGATCAGTTCCTCGTCAACCCGCAGGTTTCCGTCTTCGTCAAGGAGTACAACTCGAAGCGCGTGAGCGTCGTCGGAGCCGTCGCGAAGCCTGGCACCTTCCCGCTCACGACCGGGATGACCGTAGTGCAGGCGATCACGCTGGCGGGTGGCTTCTCGAACCTCGCCGACCGGAACGGCACGGTGCTCACCCGCAAGACCGACGACGGGACGGTTCGCTACCGGATCCGCGTGGACAAGGTAACCAGCGGTCAATCGCCCGACTTCCCGCTGGCCGCAGGTGACATCATCTACGTCCCCGAGCGCCTCTTTTAGCCTCCCATGCGCGGAGACGACGAGCGCCTGAGATCCGCCCAGGTCTTGGCGTGGATGCGCGAGCGCGTCTCCTCCGCGACGAAGCGGCCGTGGCAGTCACAGGTGGCCACCCACTTTGCGCGGGCGGCCGCTCTCGGTAGGGGGGCCGACGCCCGCGGTGGCTCGCGCATCGGCCGTGCGACGCTCATCCTGCCCCCGTCTACGCCCGGCAGTCTCGGCGACGAGGCCATGATGGCGGTCTGCTTCGAGCGTCTCGCGGAGGAACAGGGCGCGCGGGTCGGGGTGGTCGACTTCACCTCGGCGCGCGCGGTGTGGCCCGGTGCCCCCGAGGGTCTCGCGCACGTGAGCGCCTCAGGGTACTTCGGCGCGGGCCATCTCCGCAGCCTCCCGCGGCTCGTGCGGGCGCTCCGCGGGTACGACCGCTTGTGGTGTCTCGGTGCGGACGTCCTCGACGGCCACTACGCGCCCGCCGGCTCGGTGCGACGCATTACCCTGGCGCATGTCGCGGCGGAGCTCGGCCTCGAGGTCACGGTGCTCGGCTTCAGCGTGAACGCGACGCCGGACGCGGAGGCGCTCGCTGCGCTCTCAGAGCTGCCGCCCTCGGTGCGGCTGTGTCTGCGCGATCCGGTGTCGCACGCACGCTCGCTCGCCGCGCTCGGCAGGCCCGTCGTGCAGGCGGCGGACCTCGCGTTCGACCTCGCGCCGGCTGCGTCCGCCCCCGCGGACGTCGGCGAGTTGCTCGCGTGGATCCACGCCCGTCGTGACGAAGGCTGCGTGGTGGTCGGCTTGAACGCATCGCACCGGAGCCTCATCGACGCGACGGGCGCGTCACCCGCAGCGGTCGCGGAGCGCTACGCGAGCGAGCTCTCGGCTGCGCTCTCGGCCGATACGGGCGATCGACCGGCGCGACCCCGCCTCGCGTTCGTGCTCGTCCCACACGACTACCGTGATCATCCGCCCGAGGCCTCAGACGCGGCCATGACCGCGGAGATCCTCGCCCGGCTCGACCCCGGCGCGCGCGCGCGGGTCCGCGCCTTTCCGGGACGAGCCACGGCAGCGCTCGCGAAACGGGTCGCCGGCGCGGTCGACGTCGTGGTGTCCGGCCGTCTGCACTTCGCGATCGCCGCGCTCGGCGAGGGTACGCCGGCGGCCACCGTCAGCTATCAGGGCAAGCTGGACGGGCTCTACGCCAACTTCGGCCTGGAGGGGCTCGCGGTGGCGCCGGAGACGGCGCTCGCGCCGGGCGGGCTCCGCGCGATCCTCGCCGACCTCGTCGCGCGAAGGGTCGCCTTGCGGACGGAGATCGCCGCGCGGCTACCGAGCGTCCGGGCCCGGTGCGCGCTGAACTTCGAGCGCTGTGCGCACGCCGACGAGCGCCCGACGCTGCTCGTCGTGAGCCCAGAGCCGACGCATCCGACGCACAAGGGCAACCGCGCGCGCATCCTCGATCTGTGCGACCGCATCGAGGCGCGCGGGTGGGATGTGCACTTCGCCTGCATCGACCGCATCCCCGGCGATCAGGCGGCGATGGGGCAGCGCTTCGACGGACGATACCACCCCGTGCCCTACCGGTCTCCGGTCGGCGTGCGCGACACGCTGCGACGGCGGCTGCGCGGCGCCGTCTTCGGGGACCACGGCTACCGCATCGATGACTGGTACGATCCCGCGGCCGGCGACTTCGTGAGAGAAATCTCGAACGAATATGATTTTGACGTCGTAATGATTGAATACGCGCATCAATCAAGGATGCTCGAAGACTTTCCGTCGCGTGCGCTGAAGGTGCTCGACACGCACGACAGCCTGGCGGATCGCTTCGACCGAGCGGCCGAGGTCGACGGGAGGCGGGTCGGTTTCTCGACTTCGGGCGTTGAAGAGGCGCGTGCGTTCGCGCGGGCCGACGTCGTCGTGGCGATTCAGGACCGGGAGCGCGACGAGATGGCGACCCGGACGCAGACGCCGGTGGTCACCATTGGGCACAGGGTGCGTGTGCGGCCGACGCCTCGCCCGGACCCATGCGGCGGGCGCGTGCTCTTCGTCGGCTCCGCAAACCACGCGAACGTCGCCGGTGCGCGCTTCTTGCTCGAGCAGGTCGCCCCGCGGTTATGGGAGATCGAGCCTGGGGCGACGCTCGTCTTCGCCGGGCCGATCTGCGGTGCGCTCCCTGGTAGCAGCGGCGCGGGAGCGGATGGCGGCCGAGTCGAGCGGCTCGGCATCGTCGACGACCTCGCCGCGGTTTACGAGGCGGCGGACGTTGCCGTGGTGCCGGTGCTCTTCGGGACCGGACTGAAGATCAAGACCATCGAGGCGCTCGGCTTCGGCGTGCCGACGGTCACTACCTCGGTCGGCGCCGAGGGGCTCGAGGCTGGCGTCGGACGCGCTGGAGACGACGACGCATTCGTCGTCGCAGACGGGGCTGCGCGCTTCGCCGACGCGGTCAGCGCCGTGCTGCAGGATGGGGCCCTTCGTGCGCGTCTCGCGGCCGCGGCGCTGCGCTTCGCCGCCGAGTGGAACGCTGAGAGCGAGCGAGCCCTCGATGACCTGCTCGCGCGCGCGCTCGTGCGGGCGGGACGCCACCCGAGCGGCCCGCCCAGCCCCTGACCGGCGCCCAGCGAGCGCCACCTTGTCGCGTGGATTTTTCCGCCATCGCGGAACCGCGAGGGTTAAATCCCTCCGAGGGTAGATTTGGTCCGCCACCGTGGATTTTTTTGCCGTCGCGGAACGGCGAGGGCTACATCCCTCCGAGGGTAGATTCGGTCGGTCAGGGTGGATCTTTCCGGCAGAGCGCGAACGTCCAAAAAGATCCTCCCGCCACCCCGTACGCTGCCGGGCGGCGTCACGTCGCGTGCCACGTCGGCGCGCGGCGTCCCGCGAGCGGATGTGGGCACCATGCCCGTGGGTGCCGGCCGACCTTGACCGCTCTTGGGCGGCGTACGATGGTCGAGGGCGATGGCCGAACCCGCCGCGCTCCCGCCGCCCGCCGCGCCCGACGCGCTGCACGTCCTCGACATCAGCTCGTACGTGTTCCGCGCCTACCACGCGCTGCCGCCGCTCTCGAACAGCAAGGGCGAGCCGACCCACGCCGTCGCCGGCGTGAGCCAGATGATCTTTCGCCTCCTCGCCGACCGGAAGCCGCACCGGCTCGCGGTCGCATGGGACGCGCCGGGCCCGACGTTTCGCAAGGAGCGCTACGCGGAGTACAAGGCGACCCGCAAGGAGACACCGCCGGATCTCATCGCGCAGCTCGGGCGCGTCCGCGAGGTGGTAGAGGCGTGGCGCATCCCGCTGCTCGAGCGGTCTGGCTTCGAGGCGGACGACGTGATCGCGACGCTCGTCCGGCGTGCGCGTGCCGCGGGGCTGCGGACCGTGATCGTCTCTGGGGACAAGGACCTCTTGCAGCTCGTGGGCCCGGACGTGGTGATGTACGACACGATGCACGACCGGGTGTTCGGCCCGGACGAGACGGAGGCGAAGCTCGGGGTCCCACCGTCCCAGGTGCGCGACCTGCTCGCGCTGATGGGCGACAGCTCGGACAATGTCCCCGGCGTGCCCTCGGTCGGCGCCAAGACCGCCGCGCGGCTGCTCGGTCAGTACGGCGATCTCGACGCCATCTACGCCCACCTCGACGACATCGGCGGCAAGGCCCTCCGCGGGAAGCTCGAGCAGTTCAAGGACCAGGCGTATCTCTCGCGTGACCTCGTCACGCTGAAGGACGAGGTCGACGTCCCCTTCGACCTCGACGCGCTCGTCTTCGACGGCGGCGATCCGGCGGCGCTCCGCAGGGTCTTCGGTGAGCTGGAGATGCACCGGCTCCTCGCCCAGCTCGATCCGGCGCCCGCCGTCGAGGGGCGCCACGACGTGGTGACGACCGCTGCGGCGCTCGAAGACATCGCCGCCCGGGTTCGCGACGCGGGCGGCGTCGCGGTTTGCAGCGTGCTCGACCGCGACGACCCGATGCAGGCTCAGCTCGTCGGCGTCGCGCTGAGCTGGGTCGAGGGGCTCGGCGTGTATGTCCCGCTCGCGCACCGCTACGTAGGCGCGCCCGACCAGCTCTCGCTCGAGGACGCGCGCGCGGTGTTGGCGCCGCTCCTCGAGAACTCGCTCGTGCCAAAGTACGGCGACGCGAAGCAGGAGACGATCGTGTGGGCGCGCCACGGCGTCACGCTGCGCGGCGTGCGCTTCGACACGCGCATCGCGAGCTACGTGCTCGATCCGAGCCGCCACGCGCACGAGCTGCAAGACGTCGCCCGCGCGGAGCTCGACGCCGAGGTCGGTACGGTCGCGCAGCTCACCGGAAAGGGCCGTAAGCGGGTCGACGTGGACGCGCTCGAGGTAGAGCCGACGGCCGAGGTGGCCGGGAGCCGCGCCGACTACACGCTGCGGCTCACGCGCCTGCTCGAGCCGCGCTTCGCGGAGGGCGCGCTGCACGCGCTGATGTACGACGTCGAGCTGCCGCTCGCGCGCGTGCTCGCGTCGATCGAGCGGCGCGGCGTGCGGATCGACGTCCCGATGCTCGAGGCGATGTCGAAAGACGTCGCCAAGCAGCTCGAGGATCTCGAGGCCAAGGCGTGCGAGCTCGCCGGGCACGACTTCAACGTGGGCTCGCCGCGCCAGCTCGAGACGATCCTCTTCGACGAGCTCGGTCTGCCCGTCCAGAAGAAGACAAAGACCGCGCGGTCCACCGACGTGACCGTCCTCGAGCAGCTCGCGCCGATGCACGACCTGCCGAAGATCATCCTCGAGCACCGCGGGCTCGCGAAGCTGCGCAGCACCTACCTCGACGCGCTCCCGCGCGAGGTCGATCCCGAGACCGGCCGGGTGCACACCCACTACAACCAGGACGTCGCCGCGACGGGGCGGCTGTCGTCGAGCGAACCGAACCTGCAGAACATCCCCGTAAAGAGCGAGCTCGGGCGGCGCATCCGCGACGCGTTCATTCCCGCCGAGGGGTGGGGGATGCTGGCGGCGGACTACTCGCAGATAGAGCTGCGGGTGCTCGCGCACATGAGCGGCGACGAGGCGCTCTCGGCGGCGTTCAACGAGGGCGCCGACATCCACCGAAAGACCGCGAGCGCGCTCTTCGACGTCGCGCCCGAGGACGTCACGCGGGCCATGCGCGGCAGGGCGAAGACCGTGAATTTCGCCGTCCTCTACGGCCAGACCAAGTTCGCGCTCGCGCGAAACCTCGAGATCGACCAGGCCGAGGCGCAGCGGTACATCGACGCGTTCTTTGCGCGCTATCGCGGCGTCGCGCGCTTCCTCGACGAGGTCGTCGAGCGGGCCCGTGAGGACGGGTACGTCACTACGCTGCTCGGCCGCCGGCGCCCCGTGCCCGACCTGCGCAGCTCGAACGGCAACCTGCGCAAGGCCGCCGAGCGGGTCGCGCGAAACACGCCGATTCAAGGCACGGCCGCCGACATCATCAAGGTCGCGATGGTCCGCATCGAGCGCGCGCTCGAGCGACGGCGGCGCAACGGAGCCGAGGCCCAGATGCTGCTCACCGTGCACGACGAGCTGGTCTTCGAGGCCCCCCCCGGCGAGCGCGAGGCGCTCACGACGCTCGTGCGCGAGGAGATGGGTGGGGCGATGAAGCTCGACGTCCCGCTCGTCGTGCAGGTCGGCTGGGGCGAGAGCTGGGGCGCCGCGAAGTAGCCGGCGCCTCAGCGGGTGACGTCGGGCACGACGGGCCTCCCCTCGAACAGGAAGCCGCATCGGTTGTGGAAGCACTCGATGGCGTCGTACTTGTTGCAGGTCGTCACGACGAGGCAGCTCGGCTCGACGCGGTCACAGAGCCGGTCGCGCTCGTCCCGCACGCGCGCGCGGATTTCGGCGGCGTCGGACGCGCTGACGATCGCCGCGCACGCGCCGGCGCCCGTGCCGTTGGCGCAGTGTAGCTGCAGCTCCGCCGGCGTGAGGACGACACAGTCCGCTCTGGTCTCGCAGGCCTGCGGCGCTTTGGTGAGGGCGCGGACCTTCGCCTTGTAGGCGTCCGCGGCGTCCTCGCAGCTCAAGGGCCCGTCATCGAGGAGGTTTCCGCACGAGCACAGGACCGAGCCGAGCACGAGGGCGAGGGCGACGCGCAGGAGAAGAGAGGGGCCTCTCGTCGAGGACATAATCAAGCACCGATCCGCCGCGCAGTCGCGCGACCAACGAGAAGAAGCGATAAGGCGGCGATGATACCACAGCGCGCGGCCCGTCCGTGGCCGGCACGTCAGCCGAGCCGCCGGCGCGCGACCCGTCCGCGGCACGGCGCGCGGCCCGGACGTAGCCGGCGCGTCAGCCGAGCAGCCGGCGCGCGACCCGGACCGAGAGGTTGCCCTCGTCCGGGCGCAGGCGGCTGTCTCTCCCGAAGCGCAGCCGGACGCCCCGCCACCGGGCCGAGCGCGACACTGCGCTGTAGCCCCACACGGGCAGCATCAGCAGGTCTTTGAGCGGCCCGAGCGCGAGGTGCGCGAACGCCATCGGCTCGCCGCGGGTCGCCCGCACGAGCCACAGGTCACCGCCGAGCTTCAGTGCGAGGACGGCGCCGACGGCGACGCCGACGCTCGGGTCGAGGCCGCTGCTCAGCCAGGCGAAGACGGCGAGCCCGAACGGGTTCGACAGGAGGTCGAGGAGGAAGGAGCCGAGGTGGATGACGGCGCGCATCTTCAGCCACCGCGAGTGGCGGCCGAGGAACGCGCGGACCGACGCGCGCTCGTTGACGTTCTGCACCGCCGTCGCTGAGAGCACGACGCGCAGCCCGGCGCGCTCGTAGGCGCGGCCGATGATGAAATCCTCGCAGAGGATGTCGCGCACGCTCTCGAACCCGCCAACCGCCGCGAGCTGGCTCCGCCGAAAGAGCATCGACTTGCCGATGACGCAGGTGACGCCGGCGACGTGAAGCGCCGCGCAGGTCGCAGGCGCGATGAGCGCGGAGAGCTGGAGGTTCTCCATCGCCGCCCCGACCGAGCGCTCGCCGACCCCGACGACCATGCTGCTGAGCAGGCCGGCGTCTTCTGCGAGCAGCTCCGAGACGACGCGACGCAGATAGTCGCGTGGCATGCGGACGTTCGCGTCCGAGTGCAGGACGAGGTCGTAGCGCGCCGCAGCGCGGGCGCCCTCGAGGTTCGCGACCTTGGGGTTCAGCCCGAACGACGGGTCCGAGCGGACGAAGCGCGAGGGGACGTGCGGGTAGCTGGCCGCGACGCGCCGCGCGACCTCGAGCGCCGGGTCGTGCGCTTCACAGCTCGAGAAGACGAGCTCGATCGGGGCGGGGTAGTCTTGCTCGAAGCACGCGCGGAGGTTTTGCTCGAGCTGCTCCTCGACGCCCTTGAGCGGCTTGACGAGGCTGACCGGCGGGAACGCGGCGGGCGCCGGGTGCGCGTGGGTGCGCCGGCGGACGTGGCGCGCCGTAGCCCAGATCCCCGCGGCGTATACGCCCACGGACGCGAGCGTCGCCGCGAGCAGGGTGAGGGTGAGCGGGTCGAGCTGGGGCATCGCGGGGCTTTGTCGCGTCCGGCGCGACGGAGGCGCGCCGCGGACGCCGGGACTATGCGCACCCCGCGGCGGCCCGGCAAACCCGCCGGCTCGCCGCACGTGCCGCCGCTCAGGTTCGCCGCACCGGTCGCGCCGCTGTCGCGCCTGGCGCCACGCGCGCCGCTGGCACCGCTCGCACCTCCGCGCGCGGCCTCAGGTCGGCGCGTGGGTGCGCACCGTGAGCACGGGGATGGTCGACAGGCGCACGACCCGTTCGGTCACGCTCCCGACGAGGAGGTGGGCGAGCCCGGTGCGCCCATGGGTCGCCATCACGATGAGGTCTGCCCCGATCTCCTCGGCCGCGTCCAGGATGCTCTGCGCGGCGACACCCTCGGTCACGTGACCCGTCACCTTGGCGCCGCGCTCCGTGAGGCGGGCGACATGCGCGTCCATCGCGTCGTTCGCGTGCTCGGACAGGCGCGCGACGAGCTGCGCCGTCGCCGTGACGCCGCCGTCCGGGAGCATGAGCGCCGGGATCGG
This sequence comes from Myxococcales bacterium, assembly GCA_020430775.1. Lineage (GTDB taxonomy): Bacteria > Myxococcota_A > Polyangia > Polyangiales > Houyiibacteriaceae > JAGQJE01. Next base: position 7,882 of record JAGQJE010000033.1, on the reverse strand, counting down.
ATAGACGTGCAGGAGGTGGACCTCCGCGCCGAGCGTCTCCGCGAGGGAGAGCGAGTACTCGATGGCGGCGTCCGAGCTGTCCGAGAAGTCCGTCGGACACAGGATGCGCTGTATCAGGGCCATGGCGGGGTCTCCAGTCAGGGGGTCGTCGCTCGGTGCGGCAGCGCCGGCGTGTAGCGGTCGGTCGGGCGCGACGCGGGCGCCCGAGGTGGCCTTCGGGGCAGGGGGCGGGCCCGGCACGACGAGCACCGAGACCTGCGCGGCGCGCAGGACCCGCTCGGCGGTCGAGCCGAGCAGGTGCACGCGATGGCGCTCGGCGGCGTTGTGTGCGCCGACGACGATCAACCCGGCCGCGTGCCGTTCGCCCGCCTCGATGATCGCCTCGGGCGGTCGGCCCGTCGCGAGGTGCGTCTGCGCCGTGACGCCGGCGCGGGCGCACGCCGCGGATGCGCGCGCGAGCAGCCCGTGGGCTCTCTCGACGCGGGCCTCGAGCAGGGCCTCGAGCTCACGCAGCGCCGGCGCGATGGCGGGGTCCAGGTGGTCCCAGTCGACCTCCGGTCCCGGGTCGCTCACGTGCACGATGTGCAGCGGTTGCGCCGTTTGCCTCGCGACCGACACCGCGAACCCGAGCGCACGCCAGCTCGACGCCTCGAAGTCGACGGCGCACAGGACGGGGCGCTGGCCGGCGCTGGGAGGCGGCATCTACGCACCCGCGTCGAGGGTGTCCGCGAACGCGCTCAGCGCGTCGCTCACCGTGAAGATGCCAAGGATCTTGCCGCCGTCGACGACGACCGCGCTCCCGTAGTGGTGGGCCGCCATCTCGCCGACGACCTCCGCGAGCGGCGTCTCCGGCGCGACGGCGTAGGGGTCCGGGCTCATCACGTCGCCGACCGTGAGCGCCGCCACCTCGATCCCCGGCAGCGCGACGATCCGCGCCACGTCCCGGTCGGAGAGGGTACCGACGAGCTCGCCGTCGTGGACGACCGGCAGATGCCGCACGGAGTAGGCGCGCATCCGCTGCCGGGCGAGCGTCAGCGCCTGCGCGCTCTCGATCGTGTGCGGGCTCGAGGTCATGTGCTCTCGGATAGTGAGCCGACTGGCGGTCATTCGCGCCTCTCCACGTCGCGATGCCCCGCGCGCCACCACCCTCAGTCCCGCCGCGGAGCGTCGTTTACGTATACGTATCATATCGTGCGCGCCGGACGCGCGCGCAATGGCTGCTTCACCTCGGTGCAGCTCGCCCGGGCGGCGCGCCCGCGCCGAGGCGCCCGGGTGCGGTGGTCGGAGCGGGCGCCGCCCACGCCCGCGCCGCACGACAGGTTCGCCGTCAACTCGTGAAAAGAATGCTATCCATGGAACCTCTCCCCGTGTGCGGAGAGTCTGCATGCCGCTGCAACCATGCGCTGAAGGAGAAGGAATGACCGCTCTAACCCGTCTCGTGATCGTGGTCTCGGCCATGGCGATGTTCACAGCCTACGCGCCAGCGCGGGCCGACGACGCGGGCGCATCGAGCGCGCCCCGCATCGTGCTGGAGCGCTATCCGCTGCGCTTCATCGATCGCCCGCTCGTCATCCCGAACAAGTCGATCCGCCTAGACGGCGCCGTCCGCGTCGATCACCACCTGCCGCCGAGCGGCAACTCCGGCTCGATCATCCTCGGCGGCGCCGTGTCGTTCCTCGACAACCTCGAGATCGGCATCTCGCCGTACCGCGTCGGGGCGCCGTCGCCGACGCAGCTCGAGGGGGCGCTGCCGCTGCGCTTCGCGACCGACTTCGAGGCGGGCTCGATCCCCGTGTACGCGCGCTACGGTTTTGGACATGGGACCGGGCTGCGCGCCGCGCTCGACGCCGGGGTCATCATCCCCCTCCGGAGTGAGCTCGACTTCGGGCTGCTCGTCGCGCTCATCACGCGCGTGCCCCTCGGCTCGCGCGTCGTGATCGACACGGGGCTGCAAGCGCGCATCTTCTTCCGCGACGGCAAGGGCGTGACGGAGGCGGGACAGCCGGACGACGGCGACACCGACGTCCTGCCCGAGGTCCCGGTGCACGTGATGGTGCAGATCACCGACCAGCTCTGGGCAGGCGCGCGCGTCGGGCTCAAGTGGCCGAAGTTCGACCCGGACACCTTCACGGTCGCGATGGGCGCCGAGCTCGGGTACACGTTCTCCGCGTACGGATCGCCCGCCGCCGATGTGTTCGTGCGCTTCGACATGCCGCGCCTGTTCGTGCCGAACGCGGACGTGACCCCCATGCGCGTCAACCAGGAAGAGTGGCAGCTCACGATGGCGCTCCGGGGGTACATCGACGTGGCGCGTAAGTAGCCCGGCGCGCGGCGCGCATGGAAGGACGCACGATGGCGGCGAAGACCAACCCCGGGAACTTCTTCGAGGACTTCGAGACCGGCGCGGAGCTCGTCCACGCCGTGCCGAGGACCATCACCGACGGCGACTGCGCGCTGTACATCGCGCTGACCGGCGACCGATACCCGCTGCACTGCGCGGCGACCTTCGCGCGCACGCTCGGATACCGCCGCGAGACGGTGAACGACCTGCTCGCGTTTCACGTGGTCTTCGGCAAGACGGTCAACGACGTCTCCCTGAACGCCGTCGCGAACCTCGGCTACGCGGCCGTCCGCTTCCTGCGTCCGATCTACCCGGGGGACACCCTCCGCTCGGTCTCGCGCGTGCTCGGCCGCAAGGAGAACAGCAGCGGCAAGACGGGCATCGTGTGGGTCCGGACGACGGGCACGAACCAACACGATGACGACGTCCTCGACTACTACCGCTGGGTCATGGTGCGCAAGCGCGACCCGTCGACTCAGACCGGTGCGTCCGATGCGCCCGCGATGCCGAAGGAGGTCACGCCGGAGCAGCTCCACGTCCACCCCGGGCTCGACCTCAGCCGGTACGAGCCGTGGGTCTCGGGCGGCCGCGGCTTCTTCGACGACTACGAGGTCGGCGAGCGCATCGACCACGTCGACGGCATGACGATCGAGGAGGCGGAGCATCAGCTCGCGACGCGCCTCTACCAGAACACCGCGAAGGTCCACTTCGACGCGCACCAGGCGAAGGGCACGCGCTTTGGGCGGCGGCTCATGTACGGCGGGCACGTCATCAGCGTCGCGCGAGCGCTCTCGTTCAACGGCCTCGAGAACGCCCTCGGCATCCTCGCCTGGAACGGCGGCGCGCACGCGAACCCGACCTTCGCAGGGGACACGCTCTACGCGTACTCCGAGGTGCTCGACAAGGCGGTGCTCCCGGGCCGGAGCGACGCGGGCGCGCTGCGGGTGCGGCTGGTCGGCGTGAAGAACCTCGACCCGGCCCGCGAGCCCATGACGCTCAAGGTGCAGGAGGGCGGCCGGGAGGTCTACCACCCGAACGTCGTGCTCGACCTCGACTACTGGCTGCTCTTTCCGCGGGGCCGCTGACGGGCGTCGGCTGGCGGAGGGCTCGTCGACGCAGCGGCCCCTGACCGTTGCGCCGGCGGGCCTGCTACAGCAGCGAGGGGCTGTCGCCGCCGCGCTCGGCGATGTCCTTCAGGTACTCGAGGATGATCGTCGCCGTCTCCTCGATGGCGCGGTTGGTGACGTCGACGATCTGCCAGTCGGGGTGGTCGCGGAAGATGCGGTGGGCGAACTCGAGCTCGGCCTTGATGTGGTCGCGCAGCCCGTAGTTGGCGTCGTCGGGCATCCCGAGCTGGCGCAGGCGCTGTTTGCGGATGTCCATCAGCGAGTCGACCGCGATCGTCAGGCCGATGACCCGGCTCGGGGCGACCTCGTACAGCTCGTGGGGCGGCTCGACGCCGAGCACGAGCGGGACGTTCGCGACCTTGAGCCCCCGCCCGGCGAGGTAGGTCGACAGCGGCGTCTTGCTCGTGCGGCTCACCCCGGTGAGGATGAGGTCCGCGCGCGCGAGGTTTCGCGGCTCCTTGCCGTCGTCGCTCTTCACGGCGAACTCGATGGCCTCGACCCGCTGGAAGTACGCCTGGGTGAGCGGCATGTCCGCCGTCGGGATGTTCACCGGCTTCGCCTCGATGAACTCCGACACCTCGCGGATGAGCGAGCCGATGAGGTCGACGCTCTTCACGCCGACGCGGCTCGCGCGCTCGAGCAGGACCTCGCGCAGCTCCGGTCGCACGAGCGTGAAGACGACCAGGGCGCCCTGCTCGTGAGCGCGGTCGAGCGTCTCGACGACGGCGTCTTCGTCGCGGACGCGGGTGAAGAGCCGGACCCGAACGCGCTCGTCTGGAAACTGCAAGAGCGCGGCCCGGACCGCGCGTTCGGCCGTCTCGCCGGTCGAGTCGCTCACGACGAAGATCGGACGATGCTCCATGGCGTCAGGCTACCACTGAGATCCCGGCTGCACCGCGTTCACGACGCGTCGCGCCGTGGCGAACGTCCTCAGGGGCGCGGACGGCGCCCGAGCTTCCGGCCGTGCATGCGGTTGACGCGGCGGCGGTTCTTCGCCTTGAGCTTCGCGCGCAGGCGGCGGGTCTTGGTGCGGTTCAGCCGGCGGGGCTTCTTCGACAGGGGCAGGTACATCGGGGCTCCTTCGGAGGCCGAGTGTTAGAGGACGCGCGCGTCGCCTGCAAGCTGGCGGGGGCGCGTTCGTGCGCGCGGCTACTCGCGGACCGACGCGCGGAACTGCGCGAGCGCCCCGTCGACCACCCGCAGGCGGCGGCTGAGCTCGCGGGCGATGTTCATGACGAACAGGGCGTAGGCTTTGGGGGCGACGCGGTAGAGCAGCTCGTCGACGTGGCGCGCGTGCATCCGCATGACGTGGGTCGACGCGACCGCGCGCACCGTCGCCGAGCGCGGCTGCACGTCGATGAGGGTCATCTCGCCGAACCAGTCGCCCGGGCCGAGCATCGCGATGCGCACCGGGCGCCCGTCGGCGTCCTTGACGACCTCGAGCTCGCCGCTCAGCACGACGAAGAGCTCCTGGGCGAGCTCACCTTCCTCGACGATGGTCTTGCCGACCTGCACGAGCTCGACCGGCAGGGCGGCGGCGAGGCGATCGAGCGTGCCCATGTCGAGCCCGGCGAAGAGCCCGAGCGAGCCGAGGTAGCGCCCGTTGATGGTCGGGGGGGCCGAGTGGCGGGGGTCGGTGTTCATGCGGCGCGCGTCCGTCGTGGAGAGTGGCTGCCGGGCGTCCCGTCCGCCGGCGGGGACGGCCGCCGCGGCCAGGCGTGGCGCTCTAACGAAGGGTCCGTTCAAGCTATCACAACGCGCCGCTACGGACGCGGTTCTTCGCCGAGCACGACGTTGTCGATGAGGCGCGTCGGGCCGAGGTGCGCGGCGACGAGCAGGGCGGCCCGCTCCTGCGCGCGGTCGACGGGGGCGAGCGTCTCCGGGTCGCGCGTCGCCACGTAGTCGATGGCGTCGAAGGCCGCGTCGACGGGCGCGCGGCACAGCGCGGTGAGCGCGCGAACGTCACGCTCGCCCCCGTCGAAGGCGTCCCAGGCGGCGCGCAGCCCCTGCACGATGGCGCACGCCCGCGTCCGCTCCTCCGCCGAGAGGTAGCGGTTGCGCGACGAGCGGGCGAGGCCGTCCGGCTCGCGGACGATGGGCAGGCTCACGACCTCGACGGGGAGGTCGAGGTCGTACGCCATGCGCCGCAGGACGAGCTGCTGCTGGTAGTCCTTGCGGCCGAAGCACGCGACGCAGGGCCCGGCGAGGTTGAAGAGCTTCGCGACGACCGTCGTCACGCCGTCGAAGTGCCCCGGGCGAAAGGCGCCCTCGAGCGGCTCGGTCAGGTCGCCGACCGCGACGTGCGTCTGAAATCCAGGGGGGTACATCGCGTCCGGTGCGGGCGCGAAGACGACGTCGACGCCGCGCGCCGCGCAGCTCGCGAGGTCCGCGTCGAAGGTGCGCGGGTAGCGATCGAGGTCGTCGGTCGGCGCGAACTGCAGCGGGTTCACGAAGATCGTCACGGCGACGAACGAGGCGCGGGCGCGGGCCGCGTCGACCAGCGAGAGGTGCCCCTCGTGCAGGGCGCCCATCGTCGGAACGAGGCCGACGCGCAGCCCGCGACGGCGGGCGTCGTCACAGGCGGCGCGGAAGGCGGCCGGCGTGCCGGCCACGGCGGTCATCCGTGCGGCCCGTAGCCCGGCTTGGGCGCGACCGAGGACCGCGGCGGGATGCGGCCGACGACGCGCGCGCCCTTGCCGGCGTGCGTCGGATCGCTGCGCTTCACCTCGCCGAAGCCGTGCTCGGCGGTGGGGAACGCACCGGAGCGGACCTCTTCGCAGTACGTGCGCGCGGCCGCGACGCCGGCCTCGTACAGCTCGGCGTAGCGCTTGACGAACTTCGGGCGGAGGTCGGTCGTGAGGCCGAGCAGGTCGTAGCAGACGAGCACCTGGCCGTCGCAGCCGGGTCCCGCGCCGATGCCGATCGTCGGGATGTCGATGGCGGCGGTGATGCGCTCGGCGAGGTCGGTCGGGATGCCCTCGAGCACGAGCGCGTAGGCCCCCGCGTCCGCGACGGCGACCGCGTCGGCGAAGACCGCGTCCGCGGCGTCTTCGGTGCGGCCCTGGACGCGAAAGCCGCCCATCGCGTGCACGCTCTGCGGCGTGAGGCCGACGTGGCCCATCACGGGGACGCCGCACCGCACGAGCCGGTCGATCGTCGCCGCCGCGTCGCGCCCGCCTTCGAGCTTCACCGCGTGCGCCCGGCCCTCGGCGACGACGCGGGCGGCGTTGCGCAGCGCGTCCTCCGGGCTCACCTGCCAGGTCATGAAGGGCATGTCGCAGACGAGGTGCGCGCGCTGCACGCCGCGCGAGACCATGCGGCAGTGGTAGACCATCTCGTCGAGTGTGACGGGGAGGGTGGAGTCGCGTCCCTGCACGACCATCCCGAGCGAGTCGCCTACGAGGAGCGCGTCGACGCCCGCCTCGTCGAGCATGCGGGCGAAGGTCGCGTCGTACGCCGTGACCATCGTGATGCGCTCGCCGCGGGCTTTCATGCGACGGAGGCCCGGCACGGTGACCGGGCGGTCCGACGCCTTCCGTTCGGAGGGCTGGGCCATGGGATGTCCTGACTGAGACGTCGCGGCCGGGGGCACTCCCGGTCCACGCGTTCGAGCGAAGCGTACCACATCGAGCCCGGCCGGCACGAACCGCGCCGGCGCTCAGCGGTAGACGAGGCCCTCGAAGCGCGTCGGTCCGGAGCGCGCACCGGCGCCGCCGCTGCCGACGCTGCCGACCGTGGCGCGCGCCAACCGCGCGACCCGCTTGACCGCGGCGTAGAAGCGAAAGAAGCGTTCGATGCGCGAGACGTCCGCGGGCGTGAGGGGTGCGTCGCCGCAGACCCACTTCGCGTCCGGCACGCCCGCGTCGACGAAGCGTACCTGGGCGTGGAGCGGCGCGACCACGCGCGCCCCGCGCGGAAGCGGTGGGCCGAGGAGCACGACGTCCTCGCGCTCGCCGTCGGGGGCGCAGGTGCCGGGGACGCTCCCGTAGTTGAACGGGCAGCGGAGCGGCGAGATGAGCTCGACGCGCCCGGCGTCGTCGCGCCGGATGCGCGCGCCCTTCGGGACCTCCACGAGCACCTCGAGCGACGACGGCCAGCGTGAGTCCATGCAGGCGCCAAGCATGCGCGATCTCCCGCGCTCGGCACGCGCGCGGCGCCGCCCGCTCAATGAAGCCGCCGCACGCTCGGGCGACCGGCGGAGAGCCCCCCTTCGGAAGCACGCCCCCGCGGCAGAGCCCACCCCGATCCCGCCCCCGACCCCGCACGCGCCCCCGACCACGCTCCCGCTCCCGATTCATGGGAAGGAAGGCGGTTTTTTTGGTGGGTCGGCGGACGGCGGAGGCGGCCGGGCGCATCGGCGGCGCGTGCGAGAGGTCTCGCGCCGTTTCGTCGATGGGATCGGCTCTGGGCCGTT
>JAGQJE010000032.1 GCA_020430775.1 Myxococcales bacterium | reverse complement strand
GAACGGCCCAGAGCCGATCCCATCGACGAAACGGCGCGAGACCTCTCGCACGCGCCGCCGATGCGCCCGGCCGCCTCCGCCGTCCGCCGACCCACCAAAAAAACCGCCTTCCTTCCCATGAATCGGACTCGGACTCGGACTCGCGCACGGACTCGGTCGCGGACACGGGCACGGGCACGGACTCGGACTCGGCCGAGGACTCGGTCGCGGACACGGGCTCGCGCACGGACTCGGGCTCGGACACGGGCACGGACTCGGACACGGTCACGGACTCGGTGGGGCTGTGGGGGTGTTAGTCGACTTTCAGGATGGCGTGGAACGCGTCCTGGGGGATCTCCACCTTGCCGAGGGATTTCATGCGCTTTTTGCCCTCTTTTTGTTTCTCGAGGAGCTTGCGCTTGCGGGAGATGTCGCCGCCGTAGCACTTGGCGGTGACGTCCTTGCGCAGCGCGCGCACGGTCTCGCGTGCGACGATCTTGGAGCCGATGGCGGCCTGAATCGCGACCTCGTACTGCTGCTGCGGGACGATCTTCTTGAGCTTTGCGGCGAGCGAGCGGCCGATCGGATAGGCCTTGTCCTTGTGGACGATCGCGCTGAGCGCGTCGACCTTGTCGCCGTTGATGAGCATGTCGAGTCGTACGAGCTTGTTCTCGCGGTAGCCGGCGGGCTCGTAGTCCATCGAGGCGTACCCTCGCGTGGCGCTCTTCAGGCGGTCGAAGAAGTCGTAGAGGACCTCCGCGAGCGGCATCTCGTACGTGATGATCACGCGATCGGTGCTCGCGTACTGGATGCCCTTTTGTTCGCCGCGCCGCTCCTGACAGAGCGCGATGACGGCGCCCACGTACGCGCTCGGCACGTGGATCGACACGGTGAAGTACGGCTCCTCCACACGCACGCGGCCGTCCGGGATGCGCGAGGGGTTTTCGACCTCGAACTGCTCGCCCGTCTCGGTCGTCACCTTGTAGACCACGCTCGGCGCGGTCGTGATCAGCCCGAGGTCGTACTCGCGCTCGAGCCGCTCCTGGACGATCTCCATGTGCAGCAGCCCGAGGAAACCGCACCGGAACCCGAAGCCGAGCGCGTCCGAGGTCTCCGGCTCGAAGACGAACGCGCTGTCGTTCAGGTGGAGCTTGTCGAGCGCGTCGCGCAGCTCCGTGTACTGGTCGCTGTCGGTCGGAAAGATCCCGCAGAAGACCATCGGCTTGACCTCGCGGAACCCGGCCAGAGCCTTCGTCGCGGGGGCGCGCGCGAGGGTGATCGTGTCGCCGATCTTGGTGTCGTGGATGGACTTCACGCTGGCGGCGAAGGCGCCCACCTCGCCCGCACCGAGCGACTCGATGGACGTCGGGAAGGGCGTGTACACGGTGATCTCGCCGACCTCATACTCCGCGCCGGTGGCCATCATCCGGATCTTGTCGCCCTTGCTGAGCGTCCCGTCGAACACCCGCACCATGCTGACCGCGCCCCTGTAGCTGTCGTACCAGCTATCGAAGAGCAGGGCGCGCACTGGCCCGTCCAACGCGCCCCGCGGAGGCGGCACGCGCGCGACGATACGCTCGAGCAGCTCGCGCACGCCGGCGCCGGTCTTGCCGCTGCACGCGAGCACTTCGGAGCAGTCGAGCCCGACGACGTCCTCGACCTCCCGCGCGACGCGCTCGACGTCGGCGCTCGGCAGGTCGATCTTGTTGAAGACCGGGATGATCTCGAGGTCGTTCTCGAGCGCGAGGTAGACGTTCGCGAGGGTCTGCGCCTCGACGCCCTGTGTCGCGTCGACGACGAGCAGCGCGCCCTCGCACGCGGCGAGCGAGCGCGAGACCTCGTAGCTGAAGTCGACGTGCCCTGGCGTGTCGATGAGGTTGAGCTGGTAGTCGCGCCCGTCGGCCGCGCGCCACGGCAGCCGTACGCCTTGCGCTTTGATGGTGATCCCCCGCTCTTGCTCGAGCTCCATCCGATCGAGGAGCTGCTCGCGCCGCTCGCGCTGCGACACGGCGCCCGTCACATCGAGGATCCGGTCGGCGAGCGTGCTCTTGCCGTGATCGATGTGCGCGATGATCGAGAAGTTGCGGATGCGTTCGAGAGGGAAGGGCATAGGTGGCGGGCGTGTCGGCGAGCGGCCGCGAGTATCGGCGGGCCGGCCGCCGGCGGAGCCTAGCAGCCCGCTGAAGAACTAGCTCGGTCGTCCCTATGGGCGCGCCGCACCCGAGGGTCGTCCCGGCAGCCCGGCCGCGGGCAGAGCACCCCGTGGCCGGCTGGCCGGTGCTCCACAGCAGCGGGGCGTGCTCAGCCGCCGCGCTGGATCTTCAAGAGTCGCTGCTTCGCCGCGGTCTTGACGGACTGCGCGATCCCGCGGCTGCGGGAGAGGGTCTTCAGGTCCTCCTTGCGCAGGTGCGTCATGAACCGGAGCGCGGCGCCGACCGGGGTCTTCGGGTTGCCGACGAGCGCCCGCTTGACTTCATAGCTGCGGACCCACTGCTTGCGGTTCGTGATGTAGCGCAGGACGTCCTGGCTCACGTCGCGGCTCTGGGCGATGTGGATGACGTCGCTGTCCTTCATCCGCGGTGAGGCGATCGCCGCGTGTGCGACGGTCTTGTTCGGGTCGCGGACGAGCAGCGCGCGGGCCGCCGCGTCCCCCACCATCGCGAGCCGGATCTTTTCGGCGGTGCGCATCTCACGGATGCGCGTGTGGAGCGGCCGGAACTTCTCGCGGACCTCCTCCGGCGGAGGCTCCTCCTCGTCGTCCGCGCCCTCGGGCGGCTGCGACCCGACCATGACGTCGTCGTCTTCGCTGTCGGCTTCGAGCGCCTCGTTGAACCAGCGGTCGCCCGGCAACGGCTCGGCGGTCGGCTCCGGGATGAGCTCGCCGGCGATGGCCGCGACGTGCGCGTCGAAGGCGGGGATGGCGTCGAGGCGGACGCCGTTGCGCGCCGCCAGCTCGACGAGCCGGTCGGCGGTGGACATCCGCGTGTTGCGGTTCGCGTAGAGCGCCTCGATGATGCGCGGGCACTCGAGGAGCCGCCGCTGGTTGAGCGCGATGATCTCGGTCAGCGCCTCGCTCCCGGTCGCGGCGAGGCGCTCGAGCGTGAAGTCGCCGGTCGCGGCGTTGCGCGCGACGCGCTCGAGGACGTCGAACTGACTCGCGAAAGCCTTGGCCAGGTAGTCGAGGAACACCGCGTGCAGCGGGGCCTCGCTCGCCGCGTGCAGCGTCGCCTCGGGGAGCCCTTGCAGGGTGGTGCGGGCCGTGTCGGCGACCTGCGCCTCCGCCGCGCCGGTCAACTGCACGAGGAGGCTGACCTGGTCGGCGCCTTGGACGGGGACCAGCCCGCGCGCGGCCATCAGCCTCGCTGCTAGCGGCGCGTCACTCGCGGCGAACCGGCGGATGTTCGCCGGGAGTTGCTCGACCGGCAGCGGCAGAGACGCAGGCTTGTCCATCCCTCAGCAATAGCGAGCCGTGGGAGCGCGCGTCAATGATCTCTGCCTCGGCGGCCGCCGCGGTCGTATTTTCTTGCGTGTGGGCGGGGCCCGGGGTAGCGGGGTGGGATGAGCCGAGAGGACTTTGGCGAGGAGGGCGCCCGCCCCTTTGCGTTCTTTCGGGCGGGGGCGCGCGCGGAGCCGGGCGTCGCGAACAAGCCCATCCTCGTGCTCGAGGACGTCTATAAGTACTTCCGGGTCGATCAGCCGACGCTCCGCGGCGTGAACCTCACGGTCGAGCGGGGGGAGTTCGTGTTCGTCACGGGCCCGAGCGGCGCGGGCAAGAGCACGCTGCTTCAGCTCATCTACCGCAAGCACACGGTGGACGACGGGCGCATCCTGTTCAGCGGTCGCGACATCGCGCGCCTGACCGAGCGGTCGATCCCCTACCTGCGGCGCAACCTCGGGATCGTGTTCCAAGACTTCAAGATCATCGGCCACTGGACGGTCTTCGAGAACGTCGCCATCGCCCTCGAGATCCTCTCGATGCCGCGCCGGCTGGTCCGGGCGCGCGTCGCCGAGGCGCTCGAGCGGGTGGGGCTCTCCGGCCGCGGCGACGCGCTCACGGACACGCTCTCGGGCGGCGAGCAGCAGCGCGTGGCCGTCGCGCGCGCCATCGTCACCGAGCCGGCGCTCATCCTCGCCGACGAGCCGACCGGCAACCTCGACCCGCACCTGGCGATCGACGTGCTGACGCTCTTCGAGGAGATCAACGCGACCGGGACGACGGTGCTCTTCGCGACGCACGACCACTCGCTCATCGCGAAGCGCGACCACCGGCTCGTGTCGATCGACGAGGGCCGCGTGGTCGAGTCGCGGCGCGGGCTGACGACGTGGGCCGGAGGCCTGCACTCGGTCGGAGGCTGAGCGGTGGATCTCAAAGCAGCGGTCACACGCGCACGTCGCGGGCTCCGTGAAGAGCGCGGGCTGTACCTGGTCGCGGTCTCGAGCCTCGCGGTCGCGTTTCTCTGCCTCGCGGGCGTGCTCCTCGCCACGCAGAACCTCTCGACCATGGCGGCCCGGTGGGGGCAGAGCGGGCGGGTGAGCGTCTACCTCGCCGGCGACGCGAGCCCGGACGACGTAACCAAGCTCGAGGGCCTCTTGCGCGGTCTCCCCGACGTCGCGCGGGTCGAGCACGTCACGTCCGCGCAGGCGCGCGCCGACTTCCTCGAGCACGCCGACGTCGGCGCCGCGCTCGGGCAGCTCCCGCCGGAGGCCTTCCCCGCGTCGCTCGAGGTCACGCTCGCGCCCTCGGCGACCGCACAGCGGGTCGACGCGATCGCCGGTCGTGTCAAGTCCTTCGCCGCCGTAACGGACGTCGAGACCTACCGCGGGTGGTTCGACCAGCTCGACACGCTCGTGTCCGCCGGCCGCGTCGCCGCGATAGTGCTGGCGGCGCTCGTCGCGCTCTGCGTGCTGGCCGTCATCGGCAACACGATCCGGCTCGCCGTCGCGCGCCGCCGCCAGGAGATCGAGGTGATGAAGCTCTGCGGCGCGACCGACGGTTTCGTCCGCGGGCCGCTCGTCCTCGAGGGCACCTTTCAGGGCTTCGTCGCCGCCGTCATCGCGATCCTCGTGCTCATGGTGGGCTTCCTCGCGCTCAAGGACCCGATCAACGCGACCGTCGCCGCGCTCATCGGCGTGCGAGTCGCGTTCCTGTCCTCGTGGATGGTCGTCGCGGTCATCGTCGGGGGGGCCGTCATCGGCGCGGCCGGCAGCGCGCTCTCCGTGCGGCGCTACCTCGACGTATGAGCGGACGGCACAGGCTTGCCCGCTGGCTCGCGGCTTGCGGCTTGCTCGTCGCGAGCGTGGCGGACCTGGCCGGCGTGATGGCGCACGCGCACGCCGACGCGAGCTTCGCGGAGCGGCGCGAGGGGCTCGAGCGCAACATCGAGCAGGCCCTCTCGACGATCGAGTCCGAGATGGTCCGCAAGCGGCAGATCGTGGCCGAGACGCAGGCGCTCGCGCCGCGGCGCGCGGCCGCACACGCGCAGATGATCCGCCGCGCGAGCGCGCTCTACCGCATCCGGCGCGCCGGGATGCTCCCGGCGGCCGGCGGGTTCGACGCGCTGCTCGAGCACATGGCCCGCGTCCGGCGGCTCACCCGCATGGTCGAGGACGACCTCGACCTGCTCGCCTTCCTCGACCAGCGCTCGAGCGCGCTGACGGCGACCTTGGCGCGCGCGGACGAGGTGGTCGCGACCGAGCAGCGGCGCCTCGCGTCCTACCGGGCAGAGGAGCGCCGGCTCGAGAGCGAGCAGCGCGCCCAGGAGCAGCGCGCCCAGGAGCGGCTCGCCCGTGAGGAGCGAGCCCGGGAGCGCGCCGCCGCGCAGGAGCGGGCTGCGCAGGCCCGTCGCGAGCGCCGTGAGCGCGCGCTCGAGCCAGGGACGCTCCGCGTCGCCGGCGAGGCGGACACGAGCGCGGCGCCGCCGGTCGCGCCCATGGACGACTTCGAGAGCCGCCGCGGCCACCTGACCTCACCGCTGCCTGGCGCGGTGCAGACGCGCGACGAGCAGGTCCGTGGCGCGCGCGGCATCGCGTTCGTGGGGGCTGCCGGGGCGACGGTTCGCGCCGCGGCGCCAGGCCGGGTCGTGTTCGCGCGGGTGTACGGCGCCCGCGGGTACATGGTCGTGCTCGACCACGGCCAGACGTACTACACGGTGTACTCGGGGCTCGGATCGGTCAGCGTGCAGGTCGGCGACTGGGTCGGCGGCGGCGCATCGCTCGGCACCCTCGCGGACGCCGACGTCCCGGCGCTCTTCTTCCAGGTGCGGCGCGGCGCGCAGAGCCTCGACGCGCGGGCTTGGATGGCGCCGTAGCATCAGCCCCCAGCGTCGTGGCGTCGCGCCTGAGCGCGGTGTCGCGCCGGGGAGGGCAGGGCAGCGTGGACGCGCCCGTGGCAGACGGCGCCGGCTGATGCCTTCCTCAGCGGATCTCGAGGGGCCAGCGTCGGGTGAGCGGGCCGGCCGTGACCGTGAGCGTCGTCGCGCCGGGCGCGTCGCCCGCGCTCACCTGGACCGACGTGATGGACCCGCTCGCGACGACCTTGCTCACGCGCGCGATCGTCGGGTCCTGCGTGTCCCAACGCATCGCCGACTCAGCCCCGCCCGGGAGGGTACCGAGCCCGATGATTAGCGGATCGCCGTCCGGGTCACGGAGGGTGGCCGCGAAGGTCGTGACCGCCGCGCGCCGGAGCGTGAAAGGCGGCCCGGCGAGGCCGTCGACCGAGGACAGCTCGGCGCTCACCGCGTCGCGGACGTGCACCCTGGTCGAGTCGATCGTGGCGTCGCTCGCGTCGCGCACAGCGATCCGCGCGTCGCCGGGGCTCACCGCCGTGACGATGGCCGTGTCGTCGCAGACGAGACGCGCGCCCGCGTCGCAGTGGTCGCCGTCCCCGGCCGGGAGCATCGCGCCGCCCGCGTCGAGGCAGAAGCAGCGGCGCTCGAGGCGCGCCGTCGCGACCTGCGCGTCCAACGAGGTCACCGAGGCAGGCGTCACGCTCGCGGGGCTCGAGAGCGCGATGGTCTGGACGGTGCCGGTCAAGAGCGGCTCGTCGAGCCCGCAACCGAAGGGACAGCTCCGGTTGCTGAAGCGCACGACGCCGCGGTCGCCGTCGGTGCCGTTGCCGCGGCGGAGGTCGGTCGAGGAGATGCAGCCGACCGCCAGCGCCGCGAGGACCGCCGCGCAGAGCGCGTAGGCGGCGGCCGCCGTGACGCGTCGTCCGCTGGACGCGAGCGCGCGAGCGGTCGTCGCGGCGTCGGAGCGGTCCGTCGGTGCGGTCATCGGGCGCTCACTGCGCGCCGAACGTACCCATCGTCGCGAGGTAGGCGAGGACGGCCTCGAGCTGGTCGTCGCTGATGCGGCTCTTGTTGAACGCGGGCATCCGCCCAGAGCCCTCTCGGATGAACATGCGCGCCTTCGCCGGGTGGATGCCGACGTCGTGCAGGTTCGGGCCTTTGCCCTTCTCGCCGCCCGGGTGGCAGCTATTGCAGTACGTCTGGAAGACCACCTGGCCCGTCGCGACGTCGTCCGAGGTGATCGGGCCGGCGTAGGCCGCCTCGCCGCCGGCGCTCGCGGACGAGCCGGCGCCGGTCTTCGAGCAGCCGAAGGCGAGTGCGCTGATGCCGACCATGGTGGCGATGAGCAGTACGGGGTGACGCATGTGCAAAACCTCGGACGTTGGGGGGGTGAGCGGTGACGGCGCGCGCGCCGCGGAGACCATCGCGTGGCGCTTGGCGGGCGCGGTCCCCCTTCAGGTGCCGGTCGCGCGCGCGGTGCTCAGTGTGCCTGGTCGCCGGTGCTTTGCGCGAGCTTTTCGTGCTGCAGGCGCTTCGCGCTCGCGTCGTCGGTGACGTCGCTGTGGCAGCCGGCCTTGCTCCCGCCGTGGGCGTCGGCGCCGACGGCGCGGCGGGTCTTCGTCGCGAGGCCGTGGATCTCCTCCGGCGTGAGGTAGCCACGCTGCTCGACGATGGCGACCTGCTCGGGCGTGAGCGCGGGCGACTTGATGACGCGGTCGCGCTGAAACCCTTCGGCTTTGCCCGAGTGGAACGCCTGGATCTCCTTCGAGATGCGCACCGAGCACCAGTCGTGCCCGCACATCGCGCAGAAGTCGGTGTCGACGTCGAGATCCTCGTCGTGGAAGGCGCGCGCCGTGTCCGTGTCGAACGCGAGCTCGAAGTGCTTCTCCCAGTTGAGCGCGGCGCGCGCCCGCGTGAGGTCGTCGTCCCAGTCGCGCGTGCCCGGGATGCCGAGCGCGACGTCGGCCGCGTGCGCGGCGATCTTGTAGGCGATGCAGCCCTGCTTGACGTCGTCGCGCTTCGGCAGGCCGAGGTGCTCCTTCGGCGTGACGTAGCAGAGCATGCTGGCGCCGTGGTAGCCGGCGGCGGTCGCGCCGATGCAGCTCGTGATGTGGTCGTAGCCGGGGAACACGTCCGTCACGAGCGGGCCGAGCACGTAGAAGGGCGCGCCGTGGCAGAGCTGGCGCTCGAGCTTCATGTTGTACTCGATCTGGTCGAAGGGGACGTGGCCCGGGCCCTCGACCATCACCTGGCAGCCGTGCTTCCAGGCGCGCCCGGTCAGCTCCCCGAGGCGCTCGAGCTCGGCGAGCTGCGCGGCGTCGGTCGCGTCTGCGAGCCCGCCAGGCCGCAGCCCGTCGCCGAGCGAGAACGACACGTCCTGCTCGCGCATGATCTCGCAGATCGTGTCGAAGTGCGTGTAGAGCAGGTTCTCTGCGTCGTGGTGGAGCATCCACTTCGCGAGCAGCGAGCCGCCGCGGGACACGATGCCGATGAGCCGGTCTTTGACGAGCGGCAGGTGCGCCTTCGCGACGCCCGCGTGGATGGTGAAGTAGTCGACCCCCTGCGCCGCCTGGTGGCGGAGCGTGTCGAAGACGACCTCAGGCGTGAGCGCCTCGATCGTGCGGCCAAGGATCATCGAGTAGATCGGGACCGTCCCGATCGGCACGCGCGCGTTGCGGAGGATCGCCTCGCGCGTCGCGTCGAGGTCGCCGCCGGTCGAGAGATCCATCACGGTGTCGGCGCCCCAGCGCTCGGCCCAGCGGAGCTTGTCGACCTCGTCCGCCGTCTTCGACGCGATGGGCGAGGCGCCCATGTTGGCGTTGACCTTGGTCTTGCCTGCGCGACCGATGCACATCGGGTCGAGCTGCATCGCGAGGTGGCGCCGGTTCGCGGGGATGATCATGCGGCCGGCGGCCACCTCGTCGCGCACCTCGGCCGCGGTCAGGTGCCCTTCGCGCTCTGCGACGCGGCGCATCTCGGGCGTGACGGTGCCGAGGCGCGCGTGCTCGAGCTGCGTGCGCGGCTCGAAGCCGTCGGGGGCGTGCCAGCGGCCGCCGTCGAAGCGCCAGTCGTCCGGCATGAAGTCCCAGGCCGTCTTCGGGCTCGGCGCCGGCATCCCCGGCGTGTCGGGCGACGCGAACGCGAGCGCGCCGCCGACCTGCGCGCGAAGCGCGAACGAGCCGGGGGTGGTCCCGGCGCCCGTGGACGAGGGGTTGTGCGCGCCGTGCAGAGGGAGTTCGAGCTGGTTCATCGGTTGCTTCCCATGGACCCGCGGCGGGCGGAGGGCGCATCGACCATGCCTTCGCTTCCCTCCGCCGGTGCGAGCCGGATCAGGTTCGACGGGTTCGTCTCAGCCCCCGCTGATCGAGGGCGCCCCGAGCGATGCCAGGGAGCCTACCGCGGCGTGCGCGGGTCGCAAAGCGGCAACCACCGCGCCACCGCGCCGCGCTCGCGCCGCGCCCGCCCCCTGAGCGCGTGTCCCGGTCTCCGCTGGGCTCGCCGCGGAGGGCGAAACGCGCTAACAGCCCGTCCAACGTCACGCGATCACTTGGAGAGCTTCGGCTTCAAGTGGGGTCCCCGGGCGAGTGCCCCCGCAGCGAAGGAGTCCGGGCCGGACGCAGAGGGCGCGCCGCAGACCCCCTCGGCCGGGCACGGTACGACAGGAGAGCGAACGACATGAACGACGCAGCGACAGCGACGAACCTCAAAGCGCCGAAGGGCGCCTCGAACAGCGAGGGCGAGCCGTCGCCGGCGCCCGCCCCGAGCAACGGCCACGCCCTTTATGAAGAGGCGCTCGCGAACCTGCAGCGCGCGCAGCAGTACGCGAAGATCGACCCGGAAGCGCTCGAGCGTCTGAAGTACCCGACGGCCCTGATCGAGGTGTCGATCCCCGTCCGCATGGACAACGGCAAGCTCCGCATCTTCAAGGGCTACCGCGTGCGTCACAGCGACACGCGCGGTCCGGCCAAGGGCGGCATTCGCTTCCACCCGAACGTGACGCTCGACGAGGTGAAGGCGCTCGCGTTCTGGATGACCTGCAAGTGCGCCGTGGTGAACATCCCCTTCGGCGGCGGCAAGGGCGGCGTCGAGGTCAACCCGAAGGAGCTCTCGCCGATGGAGCTCGAGCGGCTCAGCCGCGGGTACATCCAGGCCGTCGCCGACTTCATCGGGCCGAACGTCGACATCCCCGCCCCGGACGTCTACACGAACGCGACCATCATGGGCTGGATGATGGACGAGTACTCGAAGATCACCCGGCAGCGGACGCCTGCGGTCATCACCGGCAAGCCCTTGCCGCTCGGCGGGTCGCTCGGCCGCGACGAGGCCACCGGCCGCGGCGGGTTCTACTGCATCGAAGAGCTGCAGCGCCGTGAGGCGTGGGACTCGTCGAAGACGACCGTCGCCATCCAGGGCTTCGGCAACGCAGGGCAGCACTGCGCGGCGCTCCTGCATGGCAGCGGCTACCGCGTCGTCGCCGTGAGCGACTCGAGCGGCGGCATCTTCGACGCGGCGGGCCTGAACATCCCGCGCACGATCGAGCACAAGCGACGCACCGGCCACCTCCCGTCGGAGGGCGTGAAGCGCATCGACAACGAGGAGCTGCTCGCCCTCGAGGTCGACCTGCTCTTGCCGGCCGCGCTCGAGAACCAGATCAACCGCACGAACGCCGCCAACGTCCGCGCGAAGGTCGTCCTCGAGCTCGCGAACGGGCCCCTCACCGACGACGCCGACACGCTCCTCTTCGACAAGGGCGTCCTCGTCGTGCCGGACATCCTGGCGAACGCGGGCGGTGTCACGGTGAGCTACTTCGAGTGGGTCCAGAACCGCGAGGGCTATCAGTGGGAGCTGACGCGGGTGCGTGAGCGGCTCCAGGCGGTGATGTCGCGCGAGTTCAACGCCGTGTACGACTTCGCAAAGACGCACGAGATCGACATGCGCACCGCCGCGTACGTGCAGGCGCTCAACCGCATCGGCGAGGCGATCGCCGCGCACGGCACCTACCACTACTTCGCCGACCAGTAGCGCGCGCGGCGGGCACGCGGAGCGGACGCCATGGCCGACTCCGCCGTGGGCCGCCGTGATAGCGTCGCGGCCGAGGAGAGGTGAGATGGGCGCTTCGACGACGCTTCGGCCGATGGGCGTCGGCGACATCTTCGACGAGGTCTTGCGCCTGTATCGAGCGCACGGCCTCACCTACGTGATGATCGCGCTGATCCCCATTGCCCCGTTCGCGGCGGTGGGTGCGCCGCTGAGCGCGTTCGCGCGCTCCACGATGGAGAGCGGCAGCCAGGACATCGCGCTCGTGTTCGCGTTGATCGGCGCCTCGCTCTTCTGGTCGGCGCTCTTTTGGGGCGCCCTCATTCCGCTGTCCACGGCGGCGCTGATCGAGAGCCTCTCCGCGTCCTACTTCGGCGAGCGCCTCGGCGTGCTCGAGTCCTATCGCCGCGCGCTGCCGCGTTGGGGCGCGCTCGTCGTCACCCAGGTGTTGGCTGGGCTGCTCATCTTCGCGGGGTTCGTGGTCTTCGTCGTGCCGGGCGTGTACTTGGCGGCGGTCTTCATGCTCGTGTCGCCGGTCGTCGTCCTCGAGTCGATGGGCCTCGCGGACGCGTTGAGGCGCTCGAAGGCGTTGATGACCAAGAACGTCTCGAAGGGGCTCGTCTTGCTGGTGGCGGCGGGGTTGCTCACGAGCGTCTCGGGTTTTGCGCTCACGGGCATGCTGACCTTGCTGCCGATCTCGCCGGTGCTCACCGAGTTCCTGAGCGGCCTCTTTACCGCGATCACGCTGCCGGTCTCGACAGGGGTCTTGGTTCTCCTCTACTACGACCTTCGAGTGCGCAAGGAAGGGCTCGACCTCGAGCGGCTCGCGCAGTCTCTCGCCACGCAGCCCGCGGCGCCGTGAGCGCGCCCTTCGCCGCGCAGCCCGGCCCGGTCGACCCGGCCCACGTGCGGGAGGTCGTCGCCCGCGTGCTCGCCGGCCGCGAGTTCGCGGGGCTCGGCGACGGCGGCGTGTCTGTGCTCGAGCGGCTCAGGGCCTGGCTCCGCGAGGCGACGCGCCACCTTCACGCGTGGTTTCAGTCGCTCCCGGCGTGGGTGTCCTGGGCGCTCGCCGCGTGGGCCCTGCTCTGCCTCGCCGCCATCGTGGCGCATCTCGTCCATACCTTGTGGCGCGCCCGCGGGGCGCCGGACGGTCGCCACGCGCCGTCCCGACAGGCGAGCTTTGCCGCCCTCGGCGCGACTTCGCTCGACCTCGACGCGATCCGGGCCGCGTGCCGCGCCGCCGAGCGCGACGGGGACTGGGAGCGCGTCGTGCGCCTCGCGTACACGGCCGCGATCCTGCGCCTCGACGAGGCGGGCTGCCTCCGCTTCGCGCCGTCCAAGACCAACCGCGCCTACCTCGCGGACCTCGCCCGGAGCGCGGCGCCGTCCACGCAGGCGAGGTTCGCGCGCATGACCGAGGACTTCGAGCGCATGGTGTACGGCGATCGCGCCCCGGAGCCGGCGCTCGGCAGGCGGATGCTCAGCGAGCTCGAGGGGCTCTACGGCGATGTCCAGGCTGTCGCGCTCTGATCGAGCCGTCGCGGCCGCGCTGCTCGCGGTGCTCCTCGGGGTCTGCGCGCTGCTCGCGTGGGGGCCTGACGATCGGGAGGCGGGGCACCTGAGCAGGCTGCCGTCGACGTTCTCCGCCAAGCGCCACGGCGTGAAGGCGGCGTACCTCGTGCTCGAGCAGCTCGGCCGCGACGTCGCGCGGGTGCGCAGGCCGCTGTCGGAGCGGCGCCTCGGCCGCCTCGACACCCTCTTCCTCCTCGAGCCCGTCCTGCCCCTCTCGAAGGGCGAGCGCGCGGCGCTGCTCGCGTGGGTCGACGCCGGCGGCACGCTGGTCGTCGCGCCCAACGCCGAGACCGACCTCGGCCTCCGAACGATCCCCTTCGCCTCGCCCGATGCGAGCGTCCGGAGCGACGCTGACGCGGGCACCGACGCTCACACCGACGCTGACGCCGTGCCGAAGCCCTGGGCGGGCGAGGCCGTGCCGGTCGAGTGGCGGGTGAGCGGCGACGCGATCCACGGGGGGCGCCTGCGCCGCGTGCGTCGCCTCGCCTTTGCCGAGGACGTGCGCCTGGGCCCGCGGCCCGCAGGCCCGCTCGCGGTCGATGTGTCGACGGTGCTGTGGCGCGACCCGCGCGGCCCGATGGTGCAGCGCGTCGACCACGGGGCGGGCGCGATCTACGCGCTCGCCGGCGCGTCCCCCCTGTCGAACGCGGGCCTGCGTCGCGAGGACAACGCCTTGCTCCTCGCCGCGCTCGCCCAGGGCCGGGTCGGCTTCGACGAGCTGCACCTCGGCTTCCCGGAGCGGGACGTGACCCCGGTGGCGCTCGCCAAGCTCACCTTCGACGAGCGCTGGCGGCCCGCCGCGCTCCAGGGCGCGCTCGCGATGCTGCTCGCGCTCTTCGCCGGGGCCGTGCGCTTCGGTCGGCCCGTCGACGCAGCGCCACCGGCGCGCCGGCGCGCTGGCGAGCTCGCCGAGAGCGCCGGCCGGCTCTACCGCGACGCGGGCGCACACCACCTCGTGCTCGCGCGATTGTATCGGCACTACTACGACGCGCTCTGCGCCGAGGTGGGCCTCGCCCCGGACGCCGATGATGCGCTCCTGCGCGATCGGATCGAGGCGCGCCTCGGGACGGAGGCCGCGCTCGACCCTCGGGCGACGCTCGACGCCGGGCGCGCCGCGCTCGCAGACCCCGCGCACGCGAGCGCACGCAAGACGGTCGCGCTCGCGCGCCGCATGCACCGACTCTGGGAGGCTACCCGCGATGCAGCTCGATGAAGCCGCGCACACCGCCGCGCAGATCAAGCGCCAGCTCGAACAGACGATCCTCGGTCAGCCCGAGGTCCTCGACCACGCGCTCGTCACGCTGCTCGCCGGCGGACACCTGCTGATCGAGGGGCCGCCCGGCACGGCGAAGACCCTGCTCGTGCGCTCGCTCGCGCTCGCCCTCGACGCGACCTTCCGGCGCATCCAGCTCACGCCCGACCTCATGCCCTCCGACCTCGTCGGCGTGAACGTCTTCCGCCGCGACGCCGGCGACTTCGTCTTTCAGCCCGGCCCGCTCTTCGGTGACCTCGTCCTCGCCGACGAGATCAACCGCGCGCCCGCGAAGACGCAGTCGGCGCTGCTCGAGGCGATGCAGGAGCGCCAGGTGTCGGTCGACGGGGTGTCCCACCGGCTCAGCCCGGTCTTTACGGTGTTCGCGACGCAGAACCCGGTCGAGTACGAAGGCACCTACCCGCTGCCCGAGGCGCAGCTCGACCGCTTCTTGTTGAAGACCGTCGTCGACTACCCCGCGGAGGACGCCGAGCGAGCGCTCGTGCGGCGGCACCGGGACGGCTTCGACCCGGCCGACCCGCGCAGCTACGTCGCGGCGCCCGTCGCGGACGTCGAGCGGCTGCTCGGGGCGAGGCGCGCGCTCGGGCTGGTGCGCGTCACCGACGAGCTCGTGGCGTACATCACGGGCATCGCGCGTGGGACGCGCACCCTCGGGTCGCTGCTCCTCGGCGCGAGCCCGCGCGCCGGCGTGATGCTCCTGCGCGCGAGCCGGGCGCTCGCGCTGCTCCGCGGCCGCGACTTCGTGACCCCGGACGACGTGCGCGACCTCGCCGTTCCGGCGCTCCGGCACCGCGTCGTGCTCAGCCCTGAGACGGAGATCGAAGGCGTCTCGGCCGATCGGCTGATCGAGCAGGTGCTCGAGCGCGTCCCGGTCCCGCGCCTGCCGCCGCCCGCTCCATGATCGTCCCGACCCGCCGCCTCGTCCTCTTGGCGCTCCTGCCGCTGCCGCTCTCGCTCTTCGCGGTAGGCGGCACCCGAGGGCTCGTCCTGCTGGCCGTCTACGACGCGGCGCTCCTCGGGCTGGTCGCGTGGGACCTCGCGCGCTCGCCGAGCGCCGCGCGCGTGCAGGTCGAGCGCTGGCTCCCGCCCCGCTTCGCCCGGGGCGCGAGCGTCCGGCTCGGATGGACCGTCGCGAACCGCGCGCCCTTCGACCTCTCCATCGAGCTCCTCGACGACCTGCCCGCCTCATTCCGGCGTGTAGGGGCCGACGTCACCCAGGCGCGGGTCCCGGCGCGCTCGTCCGTCGAGCTCGGCTACGACGTGGTGCCCGAGCGCCGAGGCGACGCGCAGCTCGGCGACGCACACCTGCGCGTCCGCTCTCGGCTCGGCCTGGTGCGCCGGCAGGCGCGCCTTCCGCGGAACGATCGCGTCAAGGTCTACCCGAACGTGCGGGGCCTCACGCGGCACGAGCTCGCGGCGCGCCGGCACCGCCTCGCAGAGCTCGGGATGGCGCCGGTCCGTCGCGTCGGCGCCGGCACGAGCTTCGACAGCCTCCGAGAGTACGTGCCCGGGGACGACCGCGCGGTCATCGCCTGGAAGGCCACGGCGCGCCGCGACCGGCTCATCACCCGGACCTACACGACCGAGCGCAGCCAGAACGTGCTCGTCGTCCTCGACTGCGGGCGGCTCATGACCACGCGGGTCGACGACCTCACCCGGCTCGACCACGCCATCCGGGCGACCCTGCTGCTGTCGTACGTGACGATGAAGCAGGGCGACTACATCGGGATGCTCGCTTTCAGCGACGCCGTCGAGCGCTACCTGCCGCCGACGCGCGGCGCGGCCTCGGTGCGGCGGATGAACGAGGCCCTCTACGCGCTCGAGCCGCGGATGCGCGAGCCGAGCTACGAGCGCGCGTGCCGGTTCTTGGCGCCGAAGCACCGCAAGCGCTCGCTCATCGTCATCCTCACGGACGTCATCGACGACGACGCGTCCTCGGCGCTGCTGGCCCACACCGCGCGCTTCGCGAGGCACCACGTGCCGCTCTGCGTCACGCTCCGCAACCCGGAGCTCGAGGCGATCGCCAGCGGCGTCGCGCAGAGCGCGGACGAGGTGGACGCCGTCTACGCGCAGGCGGTCGCGGTCGAGCAGCTCGCCCGGCGGCGCGACGCGCTGCATCGGATGCGGCGCTACGGGGTCGACGTGCTCGACGTCGATCCGCGGCAGCTCGGCCCGCAGCTCATCTCGCGGTACCTCACCCTCAAGCAGCGCGCGCTTCGCTGACGGGCGGCCGGCCGGCGGCGAGGATGTAGAACCAGAAGACGGCCGCGACCGCGACCCCAAGGCCGGCCTTGAGCTCCGGGCTCAGCAGGTCGCTCGGCGTCACGAACCCCTCGAAGAAGCCCGCCACCATGAACGCGGGTACCAAGCCCGCGACGAGCTTCACGGCGGCGAGGGCGTCTTCGCGCAGCGCCCGCAGCCGCGTGCGCCGGCCGGGGCACCACAGCCCAAAGCCGATCAAGAGGCCGGCGGCGCCCGCGACGATGATCGCGCTCAGCTCGAGCGCCCCGTGCGGCAGGATGGTCAGCCAGAGCTCACGGCCGAGCCCGCTCTCGCCGAAGCTCCCCGAGTAACCGCCGAGCATCGCGCCGTTGACGACGAGCACGTAGACCGTCCCGACGCCGAAGGTCACCCCGAGCGCGAAGGCGTTGAACGCGACCTGGATGTTGTTCGTCGTGACGAGCGACGAGAGCACGGGCGAGGCGACCTCCTTGAAGCGGGCGGTGAAGTCGCCAGGGTCGTGGTGCCCCATGAGCTCTGCGCCTGCGATGCCCGTGAGGTCCGAGACGACGTCTGGGTGACGTTGGACGGCGTCGTGCGCCATCGCGGCCGTCCCGGCGACGATGAGGAAGCTCGCGAGCACGAAGCGCCACCGCTCGCGGACGAGCCGCGGGTAGGTCTCCAAGAAGAAGACGCGGAGCGACGGCGAGGGCGCCGCGCGGCGATAGACCTGGGCGTGCGCGCGGGTGACCGTGCGGTTCAAGCGCCCGACGAGGTCCGGGCCCGCGTCGAGCGCGCGCAGCCTCGCGAGGTCCGCGGCGGCGCCCTGGTAAAGGTGTACGAGCGCCTCGACCTGCTCTGGCGCGAGGCGCTTCGCCCCGCGTCGCGTCGCCGTGTCGACCAGCGCGTCGAGCCGATCCCACCGCGCGCGCCGCTCGCGGACGAACGCGCCGACGCTCACGCCGGTCGCTCGCTCGTGCGGCTCGGTTGGTGGGCGCCGCTCGCGAGGCGCTCGAGGTACGCCTCCGCCGTCTCGCCCGTCCCCCCGTGGCGCGCGTGGAGCTTGCGCGCGAGCGCGTCCGAGAGCCGCCACCGCGCCTCGGGCGTCAGCTCCTCGCGTCGCGCGAAGAAGCCCGCGAGGAGCTGCTGCTCCGCCGGCGCGAGCTCGGCGTTGGTCGCCGTCGCGAGCGCCGGCGCGGCCACCGTGTAGCGCTCGTCCGTGCGCGCGCGGTAGTCCACCTCACCCTCCTTCACCACGAGCGTCCCAGCCGCGTAGTCGCCGATGCGCTGGTGGGTGGGGCTGAAGAGCGAGACCAGGCCGCCCAGCCCGTACGCGGCGGGCAGGAAGTCGACGATGCGCAGGAGGTTGCGGATGAGGAGCTGGCTCGCGGTCGCGGCGGTCCCATCGCTCGACACGACGCGGAGCTTCAGCCGCCGCTTGCCCGGCGACTGCCCGCGCATGAAGAGCTCGAAGAGCAGGTGGTACAGGCTCCCGGCGAGCGCGACGACCCCGATGATGATGGCCATGACCCAGGCGATGAGCTCGCGGCCTGCGGCATGTTCTCCGATCGCGGCGGGCAGCCAGATCACTGCGGCGATGAGCGCCGGCACCAGCCCAAGGGCGAGCGCCGCGAAGTCGAGGAGCACTGCGCAGTAGCGTGACCCAGGGCCCGCCAGATCGAGCTCCAGCTCGACGTGCTCCGGGGTCTCGAGTCGGTACGACGCGGGATCGGTCATCGGAGAGGCCAGGCTACCCGGAGCGGCCTCGAGCGTCGACGCGCCAGACGCCCCCGGGGCCGCACGGCGCGCGCTCGCTTGTTTCTGTTCCCCGCGGCCGTGCGCGCGGTACGATGGCCGCCCAACGGCATCCAAGTGAGGGGACACCATGGTTGATCTGCAAAACGGGTATGCGGGCGCGGGCGCAGGCGCATTGTTTCTGGCCGTCACGCTGGCGATCACGGTCGCGGGCTGCGGGAGCGACACTGCGAAGGCGACCCCCGAGGCGTGCGCGCAGGCCTGCCAGAAGGTCGTCCAGTGCGAGGTCTGCCTCGAAAAAGGCGGGCAGCAGAACTGTCTCTCCCAATCGGAGTGCGAGGCGGCGTGTGTCGGGGAGTCCATGAAAGTCCCCGACTGCGTGAGCGCCGTCAATGGCTGTGACCAGAACGCGATCGCCGCCTGCATCGAGAACAGCGATGGCGGTGGCGGAGACGACGACTGCGCGAAGGCGTGCGCCAAGCTCATCGGCTGTGATTTCTGCGTACCTGGCGACAACGAAGACTGCCTGAGCGCCTCGGATTGCACCGCCGCATGTAAGAGCGACCCGCAGGGCCGCGCGGCGGCAGCCTGCGTCAATCGCGTCCAAGGCTGCAACGGGGACGCACTCAACGCCTGCGTCCCCCAGTGACCGGACAGCGCGCGCGGCGTCGAGGGCGCTAGCCCTGCGGCACCGCGCGCGTTAGGTGACAGGGGTGCGCCTGGTCGCCACCACGCTGAACGTCCTGCTCGCGCTCGTCTATCCGTTCGCGGTCTGGTGGAGCCTCTCGCACTTCGGCGCGCGCGAGGTGGGGCTGGTCCTCATCGCCGTGCTCCTACCGGCGCTCGCGCTGCGCTTTCGCTCGGCGGAGCGCGCGCACCTGTGGCCCGTGCTGCGGCTGCCGCTCCTGGTGATGGGCGTGCTGCTGCTCGGCGTGCTCTTCGACGACGCGCGCTACGTGCTCGCGACGCCCGTGCTGATCAACCTCGCCTTGCTGGCGGCGTTCGCCTCGTCGCTCTTCGGCGAGATGCCGATCGTCGAGCGCTTCGCGCGGCTACAAGAGCCCGACCTCACCGAGCCGAAGCGGGCGCACTGCCGCCAGGCGACCGTCGCGTGGTGCGTCTTCTTCGCGCTGAACGCCGCCGTGACCGCCGCGCTCGCGCTCGCGGCGCCGCTGTCCTGGTGGGCCGCCTACACGGGCGGCGTGGCGTACGGCCTGATGGGGCTGATGTTCGCCGGGGAGTACCTCGTGCGGCACTACCGCTTCCGCGAGTATGGCCCCGGGCTGCACCACCGGCTGCTCGCGCGGCTCTTCCCGCCGCGGCACGGGGGTGACGCGTGACCGAGCCGGTCGGCTGGCGGGACGTCCGCGAGCGCGGGTCCGTGCTCGGGATCCGCGTCGTCGTCACGCTCGCGACGCTCTTCGGTCGAGGGCCGGCGCGCGCGCTCGTCGCGCTCATCGCGCTCTACTACACGGCGACCTCGGCGGTGGCCCGCCGGGCCGTCCGGGACTTCCGCGCGCGGCTCGGGCTCCCTGTGGGCCTCGGCGTGACGTATCGGCACATCCTTCGCTTCGCCCAATGTGCGCTCGACGCGCTCTTCTTCGCGCGCGGCAAGACCTCCGCGTTCGTCGTGACGCGGACGGGCCACGAGCACCTCGCGCACCTGCAGGCGACAGGGCAGGGCGCCGTGCTCCTTGGCGCGCACCTCGGCAGCTTCTACGCGATGCGCATGCAGAGCGAGCAGGAGGCGCTCGCGCTGTACCCGCTCGTCTACCTGCGCAACGCGCGGCGGTTCAACGCCGTCATCGAGGCGCTCGACCCGCGCTCGACCCTGCGCCTGCTCGAGCTGAGCGACGCGGATCCGGCGCGGACGGTCCTCGCCGCGCGCGAGAAGATCGAGCAGGGCGGGCTCGTCGCGATCCTCGCCGACCGCCCGCCGAAGCAGCCCCCCGAGCGCGTCGGTCACGCGAGGACCGTCGAGGTCGACTTCCTCGGCGGGCGCGCGACGCTCCCGGCCGGTCCCTTCGTCCTCGCGGCGGCGCTCCGCTGCCCGGTGTACTTCACCGCGGGCCTGTACCGTGGCGGGGCCCGCTACGACCTGTACTGCGAGCCCTTCGCGGAGCGGGTCGAGCTGTCCCGCGGCGAGCGCGCGCAGGCGCTGTCGGGCTACGCTCAGCGTTACGCCGACACGCTCGCGCGCTACTGTCGGGACGCGCCCGACAACTGGTTCAACTTCTTCGACTTCTGGGCGCCACCTGACGATGGGTCTGCGCGCACCGAGCCCGCCCGCACGGAGCCCGCGCACGACCCGTCGCAGGCGCGGGTCGAGCCGCGCCGCGAAGCGCCCGAGCCGCCTCAACCGACGAGCTCTCCATGACCGCACGATCCCGCTGCCCCCTCTCGCGCCCCGCGCGCCGGCTCGTCGCCGCGACGTGGCTCTGTGTCGTCGCGCTCACGCTCGGCTCGGTCGCCGCCGCCGCGCCGTCACGGTCAGGCGAGGGCGCAGCGCCCGCCACGGCCGCGCCGCCCGACGTCGCCACGAAGCCAACCCTCGACACGATGCTCGCGCGCTTCGCCAAGATGCCGGGCCTGTCCGCGCGATTTCACGAGGAGAAGAAGATCGCCCTGCTCGCGGTGCCGCTCGAGAGCGACGGCGAGATCCTCTTCGCGCCGCCGGACGTCCTCGTGCGCCGCGTCACCGCGCCCGTGCCGTCGGTCGCGAAGATCGCGGCAGGTCAGCTCACCCTCGTCAGCGGCGGCAAGCGGGAGCAGATCGACCTCGCACAGAACGCGGTCGTGCGTGGTTTCATCGAAGCGTTTCAGTATGTGCTCGCGGGCGATCGTCAGGCGCTCGAGCGGACGTTCAGGCTCCGCTTCGAGGCGTCGCCGGCCAGCGCGGGTGACGGCCCCAGGGGCGCGGGCGACGAGCGGTGGGCCTGGCGGCTCGAGCTGCGACCGAAGGGCGCCCCGCTCGACCAGTTCCTGTCGACGCTCGTCCTCGAAGGCCACGGGCGGATCGTCCAGTCGATGCGCATGGTCGAGGCGAGCGGCGACGTGACGACGACGACGTTCTCCGAGGTCGACACCGACAAGCGCTGGACGCCGGCCGAGCGCGCGAGGCGCTTTTCGACGGACGAGCCCACCGCGGCGACCGGCGGCTGAGGCGGCGTTCTGCGAAGAGCGGGCAGCATGAGGGCCGCCTCCACATGACGACCTGGCGCCGAGACCGCGTGGTCGCCGTCGCGCTCTTCGTGCTCGCCGTCGCGCTCGGCGGGTGGGCAGCGTCGCGGCTCCGCGTGACGACCGACATCACAAGCTTTCTGCCGGCGGGGCAGGACCGAGCGCTCTCCGAGATCGCGCGCAGCATCGCCTCGAGCGACCTGAACCGCACGATCACCCTCACGATCGAGGCGCCGGACACTGCGACGGCCGCGCGCGCCGCGAAGGCGCTCGGCGCGGCGCTCGCGGGTCGCTCGGACATCGCCTGGGTGCGGACGGGGCCCGACGCGCAGCTCGATCGCGCGTTCTACGAGGCGTACTTCCCGCACCGGCTCGACTT
Source organism: Myxococcales bacterium (assembly GCA_020430775.1). Classification (GTDB taxonomy): domain Bacteria; phylum Myxococcota_A; class Polyangia; order Polyangiales; family Houyiibacteriaceae; genus JAGQJE01. The sequence goes on along the minus strand of JAGQJE010000032.1, from coordinate 5,215 downwards.
CATCGCGCCGACCGCCGCCGCGGCGCGCGCGGTGTGGACCCCGGAGAGCCTCGCCCAGCGCGCGCGTGATCTCCGCGAGCGCCTCGCGTCGCCGATGGGCCCCTTCGTGCGGCGGCTCGCGCCCGCCGACCCGTTCTCGTTCTTTCTGACGCACCTCGAGCGGCTGCGCGCGGCCCAGCAGGGCACGCTCGACGTCCGGGACGGCGCGTTCGTCGCCGGGCCGGGCGATCGCTTCGGCGTGGTGCTGCTCGCGACCCGCGCGTCGCCCTTCGACACCGCCGCGCAGCGCCCGATCGAGGAAGCGATCGACGCGGCGTTCGCGCGCGTCGACGCGTCGCTCGGCGGCGGGCTCCGGCTCGAGCAAGCCGGCGTGCACCGCATCGCGCTCCGCTCCGAGCAGTCGATCCGCGCCGACATCACGCGTGTGTCCGTCGCCGGCTCGGTCGGGGTCGTGCTGCTCCTGCTCCTCGTGTTCCGCTCGCCGCGCTACCTCGCGCTCGCCCTCGCGCCGCTCGTCGCGGGGATGGGCGCCTCGGTGTTCGTGTGCGAGCGGCTCTTCGGCGCCGTGCACGGCCTGACGCTCGCGTTCGGGGCGACCTTGATCGGCGTCGCCATCGACTACGTCTTGCACTACCTGAACCACCAGATCTTGCACCCGGATCGGCGCGGGCCCGCGGCGACGATGCGCGCCATCTGGCCCGCGCTGGCGCTCGGCGCCGCGACGACCGTGGTCGGCCTGGTCGGCCTCGCGTGGACGTCGTTCCCGGGCATCCGCGAGATCGCCGTGTTCACCACGGTGGGCGTCGTCACGGCGCTGCTCGTCACGCGCTGGACGCTGCCTCCCTTCGTGCCGGCGCGCCCGACGCCCACTCGCGTGCATCGCGCGCTCGAGCGCCTCGGCAGGGCCACGCTGACCGGCCTCGAGCATCGCCACGTGCTGCTCTGGGCGCTCCCCATCATCGCCGTCATCGTCGCCGCGCTCGGCATCCCGCGTGTGCGCTGGAACGACGACGTGCGCGCGCTCGCCGCGCCGGACTCCGAGGTGCTCGCCGAGGACGCGCGGGTCCGCGCCCGGATCGCCCGGGTCGACACGGGGCGGGTCGTGGTCGCGCTCGGGGACACGCTCGATGAGGCGCTGGCGCGCAACGACGCGGTCGACGCGGCGCTCCACCGGGCGGAGGCGCGCGGGCTGCTCGGTCGGCACCGCTCGCTCCACAGCTTCCTCTGGTCGGGGCAGGCGCAGCGGGCGAGCTACGAGGCGATCCCGAGCGACGCGTGGGCGCGGTCGGAGCGGGCGCTGCAGGAGGCCGGCTTCGTGCCGGCGGCGTTCACGCCCTTTCGAGACGCGCTCGCTGCTCCGTTCGCTCCGCTCACCTTTTCGGCGCTGTCGCAGAGCGCGATCGGCCCGCTGCTGGCGCCTTTCCACGTGCGCGTTCACGCGGCGGCGCACGACGGCCACGCCGCGGCGCACGACACCCGGCCGGCCGGGAGCGCGACCGACAGCGAGGCCGGGAGCGTGACCGGACGTGAGGCCGTCCTCACCTTCGTCGAAGGCGTCCGCGACCCGGCCGCGGTGGCCGCTGTCGTCGAGGTCGTCCCCGGCGTCCGATGGCTCGACCAGACCGCCCTGATGCAGACGGCCTACCGCCGCTTCCGGACGCGCACGCTCGAGCTCGTCGTGGCCGGGCTCGTCGCGGTGTTCTTGCTCCTCTTCGCCCGCTACCGCGATCTCCGCGCGAGCGCCGCCGCGTTCTTCCCGGCCGCGCTCGCCGCCGGCGCGACGCTCGGGCTGCTCGGCCTCGCGGGCGTCACGGCGAACCTCTTGAACGTCGTGACCCTCCTGCTCGTGCTCAGCATGGGCGTCGACTACGGCGTCTTCATGGTCGAGTCGCGCCAGCACCCGGGCGCCGCCGGCGCGACGCTCGTCGGCCTCGGGATCGCCTGCGCCTCGACGGTTATCTCGTTCGGCGCGCTCGCGATGAGCGGGCAGCCCGCGATGCGCGCGATGGGCGTCACCGCCTCGATCGGCATCACGCTCAGCCTGGTGCTCGCGCCGGCCGCCTGGCTGCTCGTTCGCCCGCGGGTCAGCGGATCGTGACGCTCCCGAGCGGGAGCTGCGTCATCTGCCGGCCGTCGTGGCTGAAGGGGACCGCCTCCCGGCCGTCGAGCACGGTGAGCACGAGGTGCACGGTGACCGGCACCTCGGTCGAGGGGGGGACCACGATCGGCACGGGGTCGCGGAGGTACTCGCCGGGCTGCCACTGGTCCGTGCGGTAGCGGGCGTAGAGCGGCCAGTGGCTCCCGTAGAAGTCGCGCGGCATCGGGTGGCCCGGCGGTCCGGTGATGTCGATGCGGAAGAAGAGGTCGCGCGAGGTGTGCTCGAGCGCGCGGTAGTAGAGCGTGAGCGGGATGCTCTCGCCGGCGCGCACAGGCCCGCTCGGCAGGTCGTAGCCGAGGAGCGCGAACGAGCCGTAGTCGGCGTAGTAGGGGTGGTCGAGGTGCGCGGGCGGGCCGGCGAGGCGGTTGTCGGCGACGACGTCGCTCGTGCGCTCGCTCGGGCGCGCGCTCGCCGCCATCCACGCGCGGATCATCCCGAGCATGTGGTGCGCCACGCCGGGCTCGTCGTCCGAGAGGTCGCGCAGCTCGCCGGGGTCGGTGCGGAGGTCGAAGAGCTGGTAGCGCCCGTCTTGCAGCCACCAGATGAGCTTGTCGTCGCCGAGGTGCAGCGCCTTGATGTCGTAGACGAAGAGGCCGTCCGGGAGCAGCTCGCTCAGGATGGGGCGGGGCGGCTCGCCGGCGTCGCGCCGCGCGTCGTCGAGGTAGGGCACGAGGCTGCGCGCCGGCATGGGCCCCGGGACCGGGACGCCGGCGAGGTTCAGCAGCGTCGGGGTGAGGTCCATGAGCGCGACCGGTCGCTTCACGACACCGGGCCGAGCCCCCGGGACACGGACGAGGAGCGTCGCGCGCAGCTCCGGCTCGTAGAGCGTCGTGCTGTGGCCCCACACGCCGTGCTCGCCGAGCGCCTCGCCGTGGTCCGAGCCGACGATGACCGCCGTGTGGTCGCGGAGCGCGGGGTCGGCGTCGACGGCGTCGAGCAGTCGCGCGATCTGGCGGTCGGCGAGCTGCACCTCCGCGTCGTAGTCGTCCACCCGGCTGTCGCCGAAGGGGTGGCGTTCAGCGGCGTGGATGCGCGGCTCGTGCACGTTGAAGAGGTGCACCCAGAGCAGCCAGGGCTTGCCCCCGGCGCGCAAGCGCGACAGCTCGGAGAGCCCGCGATCGACGACCACGCTCGGGTCCGGCTGGTAGTCCGGGCCCTGGAGCACCCGCTGAAAGCCCTGAAAGAACCCGCTCAGCCGGCGGAAGTAGTCCGTGCCGATCACCGCTGAGGTCGCGTAGCCCGCCGCGACGAGGGACTCGGCGACCGTGTGGTTGTCCGGCATGAGCGACGGCCACAGGAGCTCCGGCCCGAAGACGATCTCGGAGGGATAGTGCCCGGTCCACATCGAAGGCATCGAGCGCATCGAGCGCGACGACTGCGCGATCGTGTCCTCGAACCACACGGCGCCCTCGGCGAAGCGGTCGAGGTTCGGTGAGGTCGCGCGGGAGTAGCCCGCGAAGCCGAGGTGGTCGGGCCGCAGGGCGTCGACGCTGATGAAGAGCAGGTTCGGGCGCGACAGGCCGGGCGGCGGTGCGCCGTACGCGCCGTCCGCGAGCTGATCGAGGTTCGGCGAGCCGTCGCCCGCGAAGCAGTCCGAGTCGACGCCGTCGCCGGGGGCGTCGGGAGCGCCCGGATGGACCGAGGCGTCGCCGTCGTCGCAGTCGCCGCCGGCGAAGGTCCACGAGAACCCGTCGCCGTCGCGGTCGGTGAGCCGCTTGTAGGTGCGGACGAGGGCGCGCCCGTAGATGGAGTTGCCCTCGAGGAGCCCGCGGGCGCGCTGCGTGCGGCCGTAGGTCGAGGCGGTGACGCAGAGGCCGCCGACCGCGACTACGGCGAGCGCGAGCGCCCAGCGGGGCAGCCGCCGGGCGGTGAGAACGGGCGCGCGCTCGAAGCGGGCGCGGAGCCTCGCGGCGAACGCGATGTAAAGGACGGGCGCGAGGACCGCGAGGGCGATGTCGCCGGCGCGCAGGACGTCGAGCAGGCCCGGGTTGCGGTGGACGACGAACGCGGCGCCGGCGGCGACGGCGAGGGCGGCGAGGATGACGAGCGCGGCCGGGGCGGCGAGCGGACCGAGGCGCCCAGCGAGGCCCCGCGCGGGACCGTCGAGCACCACCATCAGCGCGAGGGCGAGGGCCACGCCGGCGACGCCCGCGAGCGCGATCGCGGCGGCCGACAGCCCCGGGCGGTGAAAGTGCGTCGCGACGTAGAGGTACGTCCGCGCGAGCACCACGGCGAGCGCGACGAGGCCCGCGAGGCCGACCAGCCCGAACGCGAAGACCTCAGGGTCCTTGCGCCACCACCTCCGCGCGGCGCTCAGGTGCGCGAGCCTGCCCGCGAGCCACGGCGCCGACCGCGCCCTGCGCGCGAGCACGCCGATGAGCAGCCCGGCGAGCAGCCCCACCGGGAGGTAGACCGCGACGCATTGCAGGAGCGCGATGGTCGTCGGACCGAGCGGCGGCCGCGACGCGCCGGCGCGGTGGCAGGCGAACGCGAAGTCGACCACCGCGAGCACCCCGGCGCTGAGCACGCCCGCGACCACGTGCTGCGCCACGACAGGGCGCGGGGTGGCGCCGCCCGGCGCGCTAGGCGTAGGCGGCGGTGTGGAGCGGACAGAACGCATCGAGGAGGCGGCGAGAGGCCACCCAGAGCCTGGCACACCCCCGCGCCCCCGCCATCGGGCGCAAGAACTCCCTCTGCTGCGGCTCGGCCCGCGGCGCGCAACGGCATCGCCGATGCCTAGACCCCCCTTGCAGTCCGGCCGCCGCGGAGGCCTGCCCGTGCGCGACCACCTCACCGACATCCTCGGTGAGCTCGAGGCCGCCGTCCCGATGCGCCGCATCGACGAGCTCACCCCCGACCGGTGGGCCGCCGCCCACGGCATCCCCGCCCCCGACCAGCCTCTCCAGTAGCGACAAGAGCGTGCGGTGCGATGTAAGGGCCTTACGGACCGCCTCGTAGCGTGGCGGCGTAGTCGCGATAGGCCGTGAGGCATGTCTTCTGTATCCCCGCGCCGACAGCGGCGCAGTCAAGAGGAGTGGCGCGCGCTGGTTGCGGAGT
>JAGQJE010000222.1 GCA_020430775.1 Myxococcales bacterium | reverse complement strand
GCCGTGCGTAGCGGAGGCGATCGGGCGGCTCGGGACCGCGCTTCGCGCTGCGGGCGTGCCGATGCCCAGCGCGCTCGTCGAGGCGCTGACCACGGCGACGCAAGCCGGCGGGCTGTGCGGCGTGCCGCCCTCGTCCGCTCCGGCGGAGGAGGCGCCCCGATGACCGACGACGCGCAGTCCGCCGCCCGCGCTGAAGCGGTCGAGGCGCTCGCCGCGGCAGCCCGCGTCGCCCTCGCCGCCGGGGTCCCGGTCGCCGACATCACGACCGCGCTCCGTCGGCCCGCGTCACCGCTCGAGGACGCGCCTGCGGACGCGTGGGACGCCGCCGATGAGTGGCTCGGCGCGATCGGCGGGATGGCCGGCATCGTGGGCGGGGCGATCCACGGCGGTCGCATCCTGCAGGCGGTGGACTGGATCGGCCCCGGCATCGGCGCCCTGCGCGCGATCCTCGGTGCCATCCGTGAGGGGCGCACGCTCGAGCCCATCCCGCGTGTTGAGGACATCCTTCCGGCCGAGCTCAGTACGACCATCGCACGCCGGGCGGCAGAGGCCGCGGCGCGGGAGCGCTTCGAGGCGCCGCCTGACGACGGAGGCGCCGGTGCGCCATGAGCGACCGCCCCGACGATGCACCCTCGGTGCCGCCGCTCCTCGAACGCGACACGCACCCGCCGTCTGGGATGCGCTACCCGTACATCGACGCGCGCCTCTCCGGCATCGTGCGCGTGGTCGGCGGCGGCGAGCGCTCGGGCCGCCTCGCCCCGCGCCGCAACCCGGCGCAGGCGATCGTCATCCACTCGACGGGCCGCGGCATCATCGAGCGGTGGCTCGCCCTCGGAGCGGCGGAGCGGGCGCACCGCTCGCCGGCCGCCCTCGCGCTCGAGGTCTACCGCCGAGGGCCGACGGGGCCGCACTACATGATCGACCAGGAGGGGCGGATCACGCAGCTCTGTTCAGAGGAGCTCTGCGCGTGGGGCGTCGGCAGCAAGGGCGCCGCGCCGTACGTGCGCGCGGCGCGCGACTGGGACGTCGTCCGCGGCCGCAACGACCCACGCTATCGCTGGTGGCGCGAGCGCTGGCCCGAGTGCGGTTCCCCGGCCGACCTCGGCGGAGGCCACCTCTGGGACCGCGATCCGCTCGCAGGCGGACGCTTGAGCTGCAACGCAAACGTGATCCACCTCGAAGTCGTAGAGCCCATCGGCCGACGCGCGGAGTGGTCGCCGGCGACATGGGCCTCGCTGACGCCGCTCGTCGCGGACATCGCGGCGCGGCGCGAACTC
>JAGQJE010000221.1 GCA_020430775.1 Myxococcales bacterium | reverse complement strand
GGAGGTGGAGGAGAGCCTGCGGACGCTGCACCGGGACTTCGGCGAGACGCGGTTTGCGTTCGCGCAGGCGCTGCGGGAGTGGCCGGGCAACGTCGAGGCGCAGCGGGGGCTGTCGGCGACGTCGCTGTTGATGGCGGACTACCACCTGCGGCGGGGCGAGGAGGCGAGCGCGGCGCGGCTGCTCGACGAGATCGACGACCCCTTCGGCGACTTCGCGGGCCAGGTGGCGGACCTGCGGGCGCGGGTCGAGCGGGTGCGCCAGGCGCGGGCCGAGCTCGAGCAGCTCAGCCGCGACATGGACCCCACCGTCGGCCGCCTCAAGCTCGCGCTCTTCGCGATCGGGGTCGCCGTGGTGCTCGCGGCGCCGTGGATATGGGTGTGGTGGGGCCAGCGCTCCTCCGGCGAGCTGCGCTACGACTGGGCGCACTCGCTCTCGTTCACGAGCTCGATGGTGGTCGTCTTCGTTCTGGCGAGCACCGCCTTTCGTCGGTGGCTCATGCCGAACCGCGTAGCGAGGCATATCTTGCTGAGCTTGACCATCACCGCGATGTTGGTCTTCGGCGAGGGCGTGCTCGCGTGGAACGCGGGATACGAGGCGCTGCACGACGTGCCCATGGGGCTGCTGGCGTTCGCGGGCGGCACGGGGATCATGGCAGTCACGATCGACACTCGCTTCTTCATCCTCGCGGCGTGCTTCTTCGTCACCACGGTGCTCGGCGCGCTCGTGCCGAGCCTGATGATGCTCTGGGCGGGCCTCGGGGCGACCGTCGGGCCGATCATCCTCGGTATTCTGTGGCTGCGGTCGATACCGGGCGAAGGCGCCGCCGGCGAGGACGGCGAGCGGCGCTGACGCGCCTGACGGGCCGTATCGAGAGCGCTCCGATCACCTGCTCTCGATCAGCCCTCTACCCCTCGCGGTCCGAGGGTGTCAGCCCGGCGCCGCGCAGCGCCGCCGCGAGCGAGGAGGCCGGCTCGCGCAGCAGCCGCGTCGTCGTCGTGTAGGCGTGCTCGAGGATGCGCCGGCGCGCCGCGTAGCTCATCGGCGAGTGCATGAACATCGTCGCGTCGCCCGGCTCGGGCTCGACGCACGCGATCGCCACGTCGTCGAGCGTCGCTTCGTACGCCTTGAGCCGCGGCCCGAGCCGGCCGACGTGCGCGCGCCACGCCTGGCTGTGCACCCAGAGCAGCCCCTTGTCGCGCACGCGCCGCGCCGAGCTGCCGCCCGGGACGCCACGGGCGCCACCCGGACGCACGTCCGTGCGAATGGGCACGACCGGGTTGACCACGAGGATCGTGCCCGCACCCGCTGCGACCGCGACGTCCGCGTGGCCGAGCTCGCCCACTTCGCCCGCGATGCAGTCTCGGCGGCCCACCCGCACCGGGGCGTAGAGCACCGGCGTCGCGCAAGACGCGATCGCGGCGTGCAGGACGGTGGCGTCTTCGACGCGGCCCGGTCCGAAGACGACGCGCTCCCCGAGGTCGAGGTCGGTCGCCACGATGAAGAGCGCCCGCGGCATCTGCGCGAAGCGCTGCGGCACACCTCGCCGCTTGAAGACGTCTTCGAGGAACGCTTCGAACGCGCGGAGCGTGAGCACCCCCGCGGGCAGGGAGTCGTAGAGGCGATCGAGCGCCTGCCACGGCTCGGCGTCGAGCGGGCGCGTGGTCGCCGAGCCGAGGAAGCGCCGCAGCGCGCCGATGGTCGCGCGAAGCATTCGCCGGGCCTCGATGACGCTCACGCGGATGAGGTGGTGGCGCTCGAGGGGGAACAGGTCGTCGGCTGGATCGAGGAGCGCTCGGTACATGCGCGTGGCGGTCAGCCCGCCGGCGAGCGCGGCCGCCACTACCGCGCCGGCGCCCGCGCCCACGATCACGTCGAGCTCGGACGCGGAGAAGCCGTCCACGGCCCGCTCGATGGCGGCGAGCGCGCCGACCTCGTACATCGCTCCGGTGATGCCGCCGCCGGTGAGGCACAGCCCGAGGCTCGCGGTGTGTGACTCCGGCATGGCGGCGCTCCCCTTCGTCGGCGCGCGGCGTCCCGGCGCGCGGATCCTCCCGGAAGATAGCCCAGGCAGGCGGAGCCGGCCCAGCGCGAGGGCGTTCGCGAAGCAGCGTGGTTTGCCGGTGGTATGCTCCGCGCCGCATGAGCTCCACCAGCCGCCTGTTGGCCCTGTCCCTCGCCGCCGCGCTCGCCGCAGGCTGCGCCGGGCGCCCCCACCGACCGACGACGCCCCCGGCGGCCGCGCCCCTTCCGGAGGCGGAGCTCTCCTCGGCCCTGCACCGATACCTCGGGCTCGCGCTCGAGGACCCGGCGCGCGCCGCGCTCCGTGCGCGCCTGGTCGCCTCGATCGCGCAGACCTCCTCCGCGGCCATCGAGGCCAAGGACTACGACGCTGTGGTCGATCACATCGCGCGCATCACCGATCTGCTCACGCCGAGCGACTTCGCGTCGGGCCACCTGCCGCGCGCCCTCGAACCGCTCGCGTGCTTCTTGTTGAGGGAGGGCGATCGGCGCGGCGACGAGGGGAGGGTGCTCGCCGCGCTGCTCATCCTCGAGGTCCTGCACCCGGAGGACCAGTCCTATCCGCGGCGCTACCGCGAGCTGGCGACCTGGGGGCGCGAGGCGCGCTCGACCATCGCGAACCCGCTCGAGCGCTACGGGCAGCTCCTCGACGTCTGGGAGACGCACGCGGACCTCACGCCGCGGGAGGACGTCCTCGACACGCTCGCGCGGCTCCACGTCGAGCGGCGCGACGCCGTGCTCGCCGCGCTAGGGCCGCGCGCCGAGAGCGGGGGCGGTGCGCGCATCGCCGCACGCATCGAGGGCGTGACCCCGATCGACGTCGCGGCCGTCTACCTGCAGCGTGGCGAGCTCGGCGAGGCGATCGCGCACGTCGAGGGCATCGCCGACGGCGGCGAGACGGCGGCCCGCTTGCTCTTCTTGCTGCGCGGCGCCCGCGGGCGCTCGGACGCCGCGGCCGGCGCCCTCTTCGACATCGCGCAGGGGTTCCGCGGCCCGCGCCCGGAGGTGTCCGAGGGCGTGTGCCGGCTCGGCCTGCGCCGGTTTCCGCGCGATCCGCGCTTTCCGATCTGCCTCGCGCGGGTCGCGGCCGCCGATGAGCGCTACCCGGACGCGACCGAGTGGTACAGCCAGGCGATCGCGCTGTCGCCCGGCGAGCTCGAGTCGTACGACGAGGCGCTCGACGCGCTGCGGCAGTTCATCGCGCGCGGGCTCTTCGACACGGACGCGACGCGGGGTCGGGCGCTCGTCACGCAGGCGCGACACATCCTCGCCGAGCGACAGGCGCGCTTTCCGGCTGCGCCGGAGTCGCCGCTGTCCGACGGCCAGCTCGACGCGCTCGAGGGCGCCATCGACATGAACGCCGGCGAGCCCGCGAAGGCGCGCCGCTGGTTCGAGACGGCCGTGCGAGACCAGCCGAACCCGGCGGTCCTCGAGCAGCTCGGCATCCTGCTCGAGCGGCTCGGTGAGCCGGCGAAGGCGGCGGCGCGATACCGCGAGATGCTCGACCAGCTCCCGGCGGGCTCTCCGAGGACCTGGGTTGCGCGGGCGGAGGGCCTCGAGCACCTCGGCGACGCGCTCGAGGCGGCGGGCGATCACGCGCAGGCGCGCGGCGCCTATCGCGAGGCGCTCGCGTCGTGGGACGCGCACAGAGCGGCGGCGCGCGGCAAGGGGCTCGCGTCGCTCGAGCTGCACCGCGGGCGGCTGCTCGATCAGCTCGGCAAACACGACGAGGCCGTCGCCGCGTTCCACGCATCCATCGTCGCGGCCCCGCGCTGGCGCGAGACGTACTCGGGCGTGCTCTCGTATCTGGTCGTGCGGACGCCGCCCGACCTCGTCCTCGCGACCGACGTGTTCCGGCGGGCGCTCCTCGGGGCGACGCTCAAGCCGGAGTGGAAGGTCTACTTCGCGCTGTGGGTGCAGCTCATCGCCGCGCGCGCGGACCGGCCGACGCCCCCCGAGGTGAGGTCGCTGCTCGAGCGGATGGCCGGCAGCTCGGCGTGGTGGGGGCACCTCGCGAGCCTCGGCGCCGGCGCGCTGTCGTACGACGCGGTGCGGGCACACGCCTCGGACCGCGGCGAGCGGACCGAGGCGGACTTCTACGACGGCGCGGCGAAGCTGCGCGCCGGCGACGTGACCGGCGCGCGCGCGCGCTTCGAGGCGGTGCTCGCCTCGGGGATGGTCGGTTTCTACGAGTACATCATGGCGCAGGCGCTCCTCCCTCAGCTCCGCCCGGCCGCCACCGCGGCGAGCCCACCGCCACCCGGGGCGGCGCCGCCTGCGCGCTGCCCGTCGTGTCCGGCCGCGACGGAGGGCCGGCGATGAGCCCGATCGTCGAAAAGATCGGGTCGCTCTACCTCGGCACTCGCGTGCCGCTCGAGGCCCCGGGGGCTGCGGCGGGCGCCGGGAGCAGCGCCGCGGCTTCGCCCGACGGCGACGGCGACGGCGGGCTGCTGCTCTACGACTCGAAGGATCTCACGACCCACGCCTTCTGCGTCGGGATGACCGGCAGCGGCAAGACGGGCCTGTGCATCGGCCTGCTCGAAGAGGCCGCGATCGACGGGGTGCCCGCCATCGTCATCGACCCGAAGGGCGACCTCACCAACCTCGCGCTGTCCTTCCCGGAGCTGCGCCCCGAGGACTTCCGCCCCTGGATCGACGAGGCCGCCGCCGCGCGCAAGGGCCAGAGCCCGGACGCCTACGCCGCCGCGACCGCGTCGCAGTGGCGCGAAGGGCTCGCGCGCTCGGGTCAGGACGGCGCTCGCGTGCAGCGCTTCCGGGATGGCGCCGAGGTGGTCATCTACACGCCGGGGAGCGCGTCCGGTCGCCCCGTGCGCGTGCTCGATACGCTCGCGGCTCCACGCCAGGCGGTGCGCGACGATCCCGACGCGATGCGCGAGCGCGTCGTCGGGACGGTGACGGGGCTGCTCACCCTGCTCGGTGTCGACGCGGACCCCGTGCGCAGCCCGGCGCACATCCTGCTCAGCAGCATCCTGACGCGCGCGTGGGAGGCCGGACAGGATCTGGGCCTCGGCGAGCTGGTGCGGGCCATCGTCGACCCACCCTTCGATCGCGTCGGCGTGATGGACGTCGAGACCTTCTTCCCGAGCAAGGACCGCCACGCGCTCGCGCGGAGCCTGAACGGGGTGCTCGCCTCGCCGGGCTTCGCCGCGTGGATGCAGGGCGAGCCGCTCGACGCGCGCACCCTGCTGTACGGGCCGGAAGGCAAGCCGCGCCTGAGCGTGCTCTGTATCGCCCACCTGAACGACACCGAGCGCATGTTCTTCGTCACGCTGCTGCTGAACGAGGTCGTCTCGTGGATGCGTGCGCAGTCCGGCTCGTCGAGTCTGCGCGCGGTCCTGTACATGGACGAGGTGGCCGGGTACCTGCCGCCGAGCCAGAACCCGCCCTCGAAGGCGCCGATGATGACCCTGCTCAAGCAGGCGCGGGCGTTCGGGCTCGGCGTCGTGCTCGCGTCGCAGAACCCGGTCGACATCGACTACAAGGCGCTGTCGAACTGCGGCACCTGGTTTTTGGGGCGGCTGCAGGCGGAGCGCGACGTCGACCGCGTCATCGACGGGCTCATGGGCGCGACGAACGAGGTCTCCGCGGCGCTCGATCGCGGCGCCGTGCGTCGCACCCTCTCGGGGCTCGAGGCGCGCACCTTCCTGCTGAACAACGTCCACGAGGACGGCCCGCGGCTGTTCCGGACTCGCTGGGCGCTCTCGTACCTGAGCGGTCCCTTGAGCCGGGTGCAGATCCGCCGCCTCATCGCGTCGGAGCAGCCGGACGCCGCGAAGGCCGCGACCCCCGCTGCCCCGGCGAGTGAAGCGGGCGCGCCGGGCCCCGCCACCTCCGCCGTCGGCGTCGGCAGCCGCGTCGAGGTGACCGGGGACGGCCTGCGCCCCGTCGTGCCGCCGGCGGTGCCGGAGGTCTTCGCCGGCGGACACGCGGGCGCCCGCTACGTGCCCGGGCTGCTCGCCGAGGTTCGCCTCCACTACGTGCGCAAGGGCGCGGGCGTCGACGCGTTCAAGGATCAGCTCGTCGTCACGTCGCTCGGCGACGGCGAGGTCGGGCACGTGTGGGATCGCTCGTACCGCTACGACCCGAGCGCCGTCCCGCTCTCGAGCGAGCCGGTCGAGGGGACGCGGTTCGAGCCGCTCCCGGACGGGGTCGCGAACGCCGCGCGCATGAAGCAGTACGCGTCCGCGCTCGAGCGCCACCTCTATCAGTCCGCGACCGAGTCGGTCTGGTGCTGCCCGGAGCTGAAGCGCTACTCGGCGCTCGGCGAGTCGAAGGCCGAGTTCATCGCCGGGTTGCAGCAGACGCTTCGCGAGCAGCGCGACGGCGAGGTCACGAAGCTGCAGGCCGACTATGACCGCAAGCGGGAGGCGCTGATGAAGCGCGTCCACGCCGCGGAGACCGCGCTCGGATCGCAGCGCGCGCAACGAGCGGAGGCGCAGTCGCGGGTCGCGCTCGACGCGGGCCTCGGCGTCGCGCGCATGCTCTTCGGGGGGCGGTCGCGGCGGAGCGCCCGCACGGCCATCCGCGCCGTCACGCGCGCCTCGAAGGAGTCGAGCGACGTGGCGCGCGCCGAGGAGGAGCTGCGCTTTCGCGAGCAGGCCGTCGCGGCGCTCGACGCGGAGCGAGCCGATGCGCTCCGCGCGCTGGCCGATGCGCACGCGGCCGCGTCCCCGGCGGTCGAGGAGGTGCGCATCCGGCCGAGCAAGAGCGAGATCGACCTCAAGCGCCTCGCGCTGTGCTGGTGGGCGACCGGCTGACGAGCCGCCCGCCGGGCGCTCAGTTGGCGGGCTTCGGCTCGGTCACGCGCACGACGACGGCGGTCACGTTGTCGGCGGCGCCCGCGAGCCGCGCCATCTCGATGAGGATGTAGGGCGCCTCGGTCGGGGTGTAGGTCTGCAGGACACGCGCGATGTCCGACTCCGACAGCGCCTCCGTCAGCCCGTCGCTGCACAGCAGGAAGGTGTCGCCCGGCGCCACGGGCTCGCGCCGCAGCTCTGGGCGCCAGTCGCTGAAGCCCGAGATGGACCGCGTCAGGAACACCACGTCGTCTTCCTCCACCACGTGGTCGGTCGTGAGCGGGCACAGGACGCCGTCGCGCAAGCGGTAGACGCGGCTGTCGCCGACGTGGGCGATGATCGTCTCGCGCTCGTGCAGCCACAGGACGGCGACCGTCGCGCCCATGCGCGAGAGCGACCCGAGCGCGTGCTCGGTGATGCGGTTGTGCGCCAGCCGGACGGCGCCGCTCACGAGGCGCTCCGGCAGCTCGGCGACGGTGGCGTCGAGGCTGCCGTCGATGGCCTCGGCCGGCGCCTCGTCGAAGTACTGGACCAGCGCAGAGACGACGAGCCGGCTCGCGATCTCGCCGCCCTCGTAGCCGCCCATGCCATCCGAGACGGCGTACAGCCCGAGGCTCGGCTCGATACAGAACGAGTCTTCGTTGTAGTCGCGCCCGCCGACGTCGGTGTGTCCAGAAGCGATGGCCATCCAACCTCCGGCAGTCGTGGGCATCTGCGGCTTCGAAGTCAGCAAGTTCCGTTCCGTCGATGGACCCAACATGAAGTGCGATCCGCTTTTTCGATGTGCGTGGATTTATGGGGCTACCCGAATGGGGGATCCCCCACGTCGACTACAACGACCGAGGCCGCATTGCATTTCTGCAAGGCGCGCTTGCGGAGTTGCCAAGGCTGTCGGTTTACGGGTTGTCATGTAGGTCATACTCTAAGGCGCGATGTCCGCCTGCCCAGCCGGCGTGTGCAAGAACCCGCGGCCGGGCCGCTCGCGCGACGGGCTGCTAGGCTCGGCTCGGGAGGCTCAGGTGAGCGCATGAACGGCGACGGAGCCGCGAGCGGAGAGGTGCCGACGCCCGGCGACTCGGACGATGAGGAGCTGCGGCGCATCGTCGCCGAGGAGGAGCGCGTGCTCGAGCGAGTCCTCCGGACCGTCCGGCAGGATCGCCGGAAGGTCCGAGGTGCGCTCATCGACTACGACGCGGAGCTCATCGCGCTGCGCGACCAGATCCGTGACGCGCGCAAGGAGGATCTCCCGCCGCTCATCGAGGAGATGGAGCGCCTACAGCAGGTCGCGCAGCGCCGCGCCCTGGTCACCGAGGGCATCGTCGACCCGCAGTCGCCGTACTTCGGGCGGCTCGTGCTCGAGGAGGGGGACCGCAAGCGCGAGGTGCTCATCGGCCGCAGCACCTTCGTCGACGCCAAGACCGGTGTGCGCATCGTCGACTGGCGGGACGCGCCGATCAGCCGGATCTACTACCGCTACGAGGAGGGCGACGACTACGACGAGCACTTTGGCGATCGCGACGTCGAGGGGGAGGTGCTCGTGCGCCGGAGCCTGTCGGTGTCGATGGGTCGGCTCCGTCGCGTCGTCGCGTCGCAGGGGACCTTTCGCCGCCGCGCCGACGGGACCTGGCAGCGGGCGGGCCGCTCGGCGACACGCCTCGAGGGTGGCCAGGGCGCCGCGATGCGCCCCGGGGACTACCACCGGCCGGGACAGCTCGGCGGCGGCGGCCTCGATCGCGAGGATAAGCACCTCGCCGAGATCACCGCGCTCATCGATCCCCGCCAGTTCGAGCTCATCACCCAGCCGACCTCGGGGCTCGTCGTCATCCAGGGCGGCGCCGGCAGCGGCAAGACGACGATCGGGCTGCACCGCCTCGCGTACCTCGCGTTCCAGGATCGGGTGCGCTTTCAGCCCGAGCGCATGCTCGTAGTCGTCTTCAACGACGCGCTCGTCCGCTACATCGATCGGGTGCTCCCCTCGCTCGGCGTCGAGGGCGTGCAGGTCGTGACGTACGAGCGCTGGGCCGCGCGCGCGCGCCGGCGCCTGCACGGCGACCTGCCGCGCGACTACTCGCAGGACACCCCGGCGGACGCCGCGCGGCTCAAGAAGCACCCCGCGATCTTCCACCTGCTCGAGCGCCGGACCGCGACGCTCGCCGATGAAGCCGCGGCCCGGGTTCGCGCCGCCGCCGGCCCGCGGGACGGAGGGGGCCGCGCGCTCGCGTTCTTCCGCTCGACCGAAGGCGAAGCGCCCGCGATCCGCTTGCGTGAGCTGCGGCGCTGGCTAGCCGCGGATGGGCACGACCTGCCGGCCGGCACGCGCCACGCCCTCGAGCGCGCCGTGCGCCGGGGCCTCGAGCAGGTGGGCGACGTGCCGGCGGTGTGGGCCGAGCT